>CANEWJ010000038.1 GCA_947442625.1 Chitinophagaceae bacterium | reverse complement strand
GTGGTAAAGGAATTGAGGGCTTCAGGCGTTAGCATTTAATCATCGTAATAAACCAAAGCAATGGCTAAGAAAGGTAACAGGGTTCAGGTGATATTGGAGTGCACAGAGCACAAAACCAGCGGCATGGCAGGAACAAGCCGTTATGTCACCACCAAAAACAAGAAAAATACGCCTGAGCGTATGGAGTTGAAGAAATACAACCCCATCCTGAAAAAATGTACTGTTCACAAAGAAATTAAATAATCATGGCAAAAACAGCTTCAAAAAACGCGAAAGTAAAAGACCTTAAAGCTTCTGCCGAAGCCAAGAACTGGACCAAGGTTATCAGGGCTGTAAGAAGTCCTAAAACTGGCGCCTATACTTTTAAAGAGGCGATCGTTCACAAGGATAAGGTGAAGGATTATCTTGGCCAATAAGCCGATGCTGGTAAACTATTTTAAGAGCTGTTCCGTTTAATTATTCGGGACAGCTTTTGTTTTAAGGGGATCTGAGCATCAATGGCAAAATTTAAAATCTAGGTTATGGGATTTTTTGACAGGCTATTTGGCAAGAAAGAGAAGGAGCAACTGGACAAGGGTCTTGAGAAGACCAGGGAAACCTTTTTTTCAAGGGTCACCAAAGCCATTGCAGGAAAGTCTGCCGTTGATGACGAGGTGCTCGATCAGTTGGAAGAAGCCTTGATTACAGCAGACGTTGGAGTCGATACTACCTTGGCCATCATTGAAAAAATTCAGGCAAGGGTATCAAAAGATAAATACCTGGGTACAGATGCGTTGAACGGGATTCTTCAAGAGGAGATCAGGGCTATTTTGGTGGATGATGAAGATGATACCCTCAAACGGTTTGATATTCCGGAAGGGAAGAAGCCATTCGTCATGCTTGTGGTTGGGGTCAATGGCGTTGGTAAAACAACCACCATTGGTAAGCTTGCAACCAATTTCAAGGCTGCCGGAAAAACGGTGATGCTGGGAGCTGCAGATACATTTCGTGCAGCAGCAGTTGATCAGCTGACCATATGGAGCGAGCGAGCGGGTGTTGCCATTGTGAAGAAGGAAATGGGCAGTGATCCTGCATCTGTAGCTTTTGATACTGTCAACAGTGCTGTTGCCAAAGACGTTGATATTGTGATCATTGATACCGCAGGAAGGCTGCACAACAAAGCCCACCTGATGGAAGAGTTGAGCAAGATCAAGCGGGTAATCCAAAAGGTTATACCTGATGCCCCGCATGAAACATTGCTGGTGTTGGATGGAACCACAGGACAAAATGCCATTGAGCAGGCCCGTCATTTTTCGGCTGCTACGGATGTATCTGCCCTTGCCATCACAAAGCTCGATGGTACGGCCAAAGGCGGAATCGTTTTGGCCATTGCCAATCAATTCAAGATTCCGGTGAAATTTATTGGGGTTGGCGAACAGGCTTCAGACCTGATTGTATTTGATAAAAAAGCTTTTGTGGAAGGACTTTTCAAGTTGTAAATAATGAAATCAAAAACCATAAAGAAAGACAAGGTCAACATCATCACCCTGGGATGCAGCAAGAATATGGTGGACAGTGAGGTATTGAGCGGGCAGTTACAGGCCAATGCTTTTGATGTTGTGCATGAAAATAAAAAACTGGACCACAATATTGTTATTGTCAATACCTGTGGATTCATCGATAAGGCAAAGGAGGAAAGTGTCAACACCATCCTTGACCAGGTAGACCTGAAGAAAAAGGGAAAGCTGGACAAGGTCTATGTTACGGGATGCCTCAGCGAACGGTACAAACAAAACCTTGAAACGGAAATTCCTGAAGTGGATGCCTATTTTGGCACCATGGAATTGCCGGGCTTGTTGGCTGTATTGAATGCTGATTACAAAACCGAGCTGGTGGGAGAGCGCTTGCTCAGCACTCCTTCCCATTATGCATACATGAAGATCAGTGAAGGCTGTAACAGGACCTGTTCTTTCTGCGCCATACCGCTGATGCGTGGAGATCACCGCAGCAAGCCAATGGAAGAACTCATTGTAGAAGCCGAGAAGCTGGTGAAAATGGGTGTGAAGGAATTGATGTTGATTGCACAGGAATTGACCTATTATGGTCTTGATTTGTACAAGAAAAGGATGTTGCCTGAGCTGCTGAAAAAGTTGGCAGCTGTAGAAGGAATTGAATGGATCAGGCTTCATTATGCCTATCCTTCTAAATTTCCGTTGGACATCATTGATGTGATGAAGGAAGAACCTAAAATCTGCAATTACCTGGACATGCCATTGCAGCATGCCAGTGATAACATGCTCAAGGCCATGAAGCGGCAAATCACCCGTCAGGAGATGAAAGACCTGATTGGAGAGATCCGTTCAAGGATTCCTGGTATCTGTCTTCGTACCACATTGATTGCAGGATTTCCCGGAGAAACAAGGGAAGATGTAGAGGAAGTGAAAGAATTTCTGGCAGAAATGCAGTTCGATCGTGTTGGCATTTTTACCTACTCTCATGAGGAAGATACTTCAGCCCATGCCATGGAAGACACGCTCAGCGCAGAAGAGAAAGAGGCCAGGGCACAGGAGATCATTGAGTTCCAGCAAGAAATCAGCTTTGAGAAAAACCAATCCATGATCGGTCAAACACTTAAAGTGATTGTTGATAAAAAAGAGGCGGGAAGGTATATCGGAAGGACAGAATTTGACAGTGTAGAGGTAGACAATGAAGTGATCATCCATTCTTCGCACAAATTGAACCCTGGAGACTTTGTGAATGTTATCATCACCAAGGCATATGATTATGACCTTGAAGGCGATGTTGTGTAGTCGGTTACAGAATCATTAAACCATCATTCAAATTTGGAAACCTCCTGTCGATACATCAATTACGATAACACCGGAATGTTCTCCCGGCTGATCGCTGATTATCTTGGTGATGGCATGTTCATCAAAGACTTTTATGCGCATCCCACCCATTTGGCCGGTATAGCCGCATCCATTGAGGAGAGGAGAAAATTTCCAACCGATAGAAGCAAGATCGTTGCTGCATTCAAGGAAGCGTATACCCATTCCAATCCATCTCCCAAGCAACTTGAAAACATTGAATTGCTGACGGCAGGCAATACATTTACCATCTGCACTGCACACCAGCCCAACATATTCTCGGGGTATCTCTATTTTATATACAAGACTGCCCATATAATCGCATTGTCTCAAAAGCTTTCAGCTGATTTTCCCGACTGCAGGTTCGTGCCGGTTTTTTATATTGGAAGCGAAGACAATGATCTTGATGAGCTCTCTGCATTCAACCTCAACCAAAAAAAGTACAGGTGGGAAACCAACCAGACAGGTGCAGTGGGCAGAATGATAGCCGATGAAGGCGTTGAGACGCTCATCAAAATGGTTGAGGCATCACTCATGCATCTTCCCTTTGCAAAGGAAATCATTGCCATCATCAGGAAAGCCTATACCAAGGGAAATGATATGGCGCAAGGCAGTTTTATCCTGCTGAATGAATTGTTTCGTGAACAGGGTTTGTTGGTGCTTCAACCCGACAATGCTTCGCTGAAGGAGATGATGAAATCGGTGTTCAGGGATGACCTGATTCACAATAGTGCCCAGCAGATTGTTGGAGAAACCAATGCAAGGCTGGAAAAACAGTACAAGCTGCAGGTCAATCCAAGGCCCGTCAATTTATTTTATTTGCGGGATGGGATAAGGAACAGGATTGATAAAAGAGGTAACCTGTATACGGTTGATGAAACGGTCATCCGGTTTACAGAAACAGAGATTTTAACAGAATTGAATGAATATCCTGAGCGGTTCAGCCCCAATGTAATCCTGAGGGGAATTTACCAGGAAACGATATTGCCCAATATTTTGTTTGTGGGTGGTGGGTCTGAGGTAGCCTATTGGATGCAGCTGAAAGGACTTTTCAGTCATTATAAAGTGCCTTTTCCCATGTTGGTTTTGCGCAACAGCTTTATGTTGATGGATGCAAACCATGAACACAAGATGAAGGAATTGGCTATCGATGATGCTGATTTATTCAAGGAAGAAACTTCCCTTGCCAACGAGCTGGTCCAACGCTGGGCTGGTGCTGAATTGTCATTGAAAACAGAAGAACAGGAAAGCCGTGAACTCTTCAGCCATCTGAGGAAAAGGGCAGCAGCAATTGATAAGACACTTGTGCAGCATGTCCACTCACTCGAAGTAGATCACTTGAAGAAGCTGGAGACATTGGAAAAGAAAATGCTCAAAGCGGAACGCAAGAAACAATCCGTTCAATTGCAACGCATCTGGAAGCTGAAGGCAGAGTTGTTCCCCAACAATACATTACAAGAGAGGGTAGATAATTTTATGCCCTATTATGCACAATATGGGCCTTCTTTTATAGAAGTCGTTTTGAAGCACTCATTGGCGCTGGAACAAAGGTTTGGAGTGATTGTGATGGGGTGAGGGTTTTGGGTTTAAAGGTTTAAGGGTTTAATGGTTGAGGGGTTTAGAATTCTCGTTAACAAAATACCCCTACACCTCTAAACCCCTAAACCCAATATGTCTTCCGTCGCAGACAATCCAACCCTGGTAGCACCAGCTTCAATGGCGGCCAATACTTCATGCTTGGTACGGATTCCTCCAGAAGCTTTGATTTGAATATCGGAGGAACAATGCTCGCGCATCAATTTTAGGTCATGAATGGTTGCTCCTTTTGCCAGAAATTTTCCGTCCTCCTGTTTAATAAATCCGAATCCGGTTGAAGTTTTGACAAAGGCTACATGAAGGCTTGAACAAATTTTACAGAGTTGGATTTTTTGGTCATCATTGAGGTAGTCGTTTTCAAAGATTACTTTCAGGATGGCGTTGTGTTCAAGGGTGGCATCCATGATTTGGGAAATCTCATTTTCCACATATTCCCAATCTCCGCCAACAACTTTACCGATGTTGACCACCATGTCAATTTCCGTGGCTCCATTTCTGCAGGCCTCAATCGTTTCTATTACTTTGATATCAATCGTATTACCACCATGAGGGAATCCAATCACCGTGCAAACCCCAACGGCTGAACCTTTGAGCAATTTGGCAGCCTGTGCAACGGCAGATGGTTTCACGCAGACCGTGGCTGTACCATATTTGAGACCTATCCTGCAAGCCTCTTCCAGGTCTTTGTCGGTTGCTGTAGGGTGCAGCACGGAGTGGTCAATGTATTTTGCGAGGTCCATTACAGATCAAATGTATTGTCAAAACCTTTGTTTTTCAGCGCCTTGATTTTTTTTCCAACCTCATTTTTCATTTTTGTTTTGAAGGCAAGCAATTTTTTCTCCAAGGGCTTGCTGCTGGTGGAGAGGATCGATGCAGCAAGTATTCCCGCGTTCTTGGCCCCGTTGAGCGCAACGGTGGCAACAGGGATGCCATTGGGCATCTGCAGGATGGACAGAATGGAATCCCATCCGTCAATGGAATTGGACGATTTGATGGGGACGCCAATCACCGGGAGGGTGGTGATGGAAGCCACCATGCCTGGTAAATGTGCAGCGCCGCCCGCACCTGCGATCACCACCTTGATCCCCCTTTTGGAAGCGGTGGTGGCAAACCTTACCAAGCGTTCAGGGGTTCTATGGGCAGAAACAACTGTGAGCTCAAAAGGAATGCCAAATTCAGTCAACTGTTCTGCCGCCGCAACCATCACTGGAAGGTCACTGTCGCTTCCCATGATGATGCTGACAATAGGTTTCTTTTTGTTGCTAGCCTTTGTTACAGCCATTGTATTGGTTTTATATGGTTTTATCGCCCTTGATCCTGAGCGTGCTTTTTATCTTGTTGGCCTGGTGAATCAGTTCCTGTTTTTCATTGCTGATGATGGTGGCATGTCCCATTTTTCGTCCGGGCTTGGTATCGGTCTTGCCATACAAGTGAACAAAAACATCAGGGATGGACAAGACTTCTTCCAGCCCTTCATAGTGGGTTTTCCCAGAATAGCCTTCAGCCCCAAGCAGGTTGATCATCATCGAAGACATGATCATTGCGGTATTGCCCAGCGGATAGTTCAGGATGATTCTCCAAAGCATGTCAAACTGAGAGCTGTAATGGGCTTCAATGGTATGGTGTCCTGAATTGTGTACCCTTGGTGCAGTTTCGTTCACCCAAACATTCCCTTCCTTGTCAACAAACATCTCAATGGCAAAAATACCAGGAGAGTCCAGTTTTCTGGCAACCGTCAGGGCAATGGCTTCTGCCTTCCAAAGGGTCTTTTCTGGCATGGATGCAGGACAAAGCTGAAGATCCAGCAGGTTGAGGATGGGGTCGAAAAACATCTCTACCGGAGGATAGATGGCTGTTTTCCCATTTTCCGCCACGGCCACAATGATGGCAATCTCCTTTTCAATTGAGATCATTTTTTCCAATACAGCAGGAGCATCAAACCCCAACGGGATATCTTCCTGTTTTTTGATGATTTGTACACCTTTGCCATCGTATCCACCCGTGGCCAGTTTGTGAACGGCCGGCAGAAAATCAATGTTGTTGTTCAGTTCTTCCCTGTTCTGCAGCACCTTGTAAGCTGCAGTAGGGATCTGGTGTAGCGCATAAAATTCTTTTTGGAGAATCTTGTTTTTGATGGTGCGAAGGGCCTCGGGTTTTGGAATGATGCGGCATCCTTTTTTCTCCAAAGCGAAGAGGGCTTCCACATTAACGTTCTCTATTTCGATGGTGATTACATCCAAG
Organism: Chitinophagaceae bacterium; assembly: GCA_947442625.1. GTDB lineage: Bacteria > Bacteroidota > Bacteroidia > Chitinophagales > Chitinophagaceae > Pollutibacter. The sequence continues at coordinate 11,678 of CANEWJ010000038.1, read as the reverse complement.
CCTTCTCCAAACCTGATTACATCATCATAATTGGTGATGTCTCCCGGAATGAAATGATGACATAGTTTGGCGGAAGGACAGGTGTGGTCCTTTTCCATCACGCTAACTTCTACGGGGTAGTTGGCTGCTTCTTGTAAAAGCATCCTGCCAAGCTGACCTCCTCCCAATATGCCTGCCTTGATCATAGAATGCAAATATCTTTAACTTATCGCTAATTCAAAATCATTAATTTTGTAGGAGATGACTGTCAAATCCCCAAAGTTCAGAAACCATGTTTTTTTGTTCCTTTTTCAAGGATTTTTTGCTTGTTTTACAGGCAGCGCTCAAAGCTCTTTTGTTGAATACCAAAAGTCATTTTCGCGGGTATCAAAGGCCTTTGCCAACCGGGAGGATACCCTGAGAAAGCAATTCGCTGCTAAAAAGCTGGCCTGGCCAGCAAACTATCTCTATATCCGTTCGTTTAAATACAACAGTGACTTGCAGGTTTGGGTGAAAAACAAGCTCACCGATACATTTTCCCTTTTCAAATCTTACCGCATCTGTGCGCTTGCAGGAACGATGGGACCCAAGCGAATGGAAGGGGATTATCAGGTGCCTGAAGGCTTTTATTATATCAACGAATTCAATGCCAACAGTACTTACCACCTTTCACTGGGGTTGAATTATCCCAATCCTTCCGATAAGCTATTGGCCGATTTAATGAAACCTGGTGGCGAGATTTATATCCATGGAAGCTGTGTAACCGTTGGCTGCATACCACTTACAGATCCAATGATTGAAGAACTGTATATTCTTTCCACCTATGCAAGGGCTGCAGGACAGGAATTCATCCCCGTTCATATTTTTCCGGTCAAATACAGGGATGCCAGAAGTGCCGAGTATTTGGAAAAATTATTCACTGCAGATCCTTCCCTAAAAAAATTTGAAGCGAATCTCAGAAGTGTGTATGATTTTTTTGAGGACAACAAGATATTACCTGTGGTAGCGGTTTCGGCCAAAGGGGAGTATATATTTTATTGAGATCCATCAAAATGAAAACTTCAGCTGGATGGCAATTGTTAGGCAAACTATCAACATAATCAAATGATCAAGGTAAGTCAGCTTAAAAAATCTTACGGAAGCTTCGAAGCAGTGAAGGGAATCAGTTTCGATGTACAAGAGGGAGAAATCTTTGGATTGCTTGGTCCCAATGGAGCGGGCAAATCGACTACACTTGAGATCATGGAAACCCTTCGGCTCAAATCCTCTGGGGAAGTCAACATCGCAGGATTTGACCTTGACAAGCAGCCTGATGAGATCAAAAAAATCATTGGTGTTCAACTCCAGACCTCGGGTTTTTATCCTGGATTGAAACTCTTGGAACTGATTGACCTGTTTGGGGGATTGTACAACCGGAAGGTAGATCCGATGGAGCTGCTGTCCAAGGTTAACCTGGAGGAAAAAGCAAAATCTCTGTACAAGTCACTCAGTGGGGGGCAAAAGCAACGGTTTTCTATCGCCACAACTCTGATCAATGACCCCAAGATCATCTTCCTGGATGAGCCTACCACTGGCCTGGATCCACAGGCAAGAAGAAATCTCTGGGATTTGATCAAAAATATTCGCGCGCTGGGTACAACCGTGATCATTACCACCCATTATATGGATGAGGCAGAGTACCTCTGTGATAGGGTGGCCATCATGGATGCCGGGCGGATCATATCGCTTGATCATCCTGATCGTTTGATTGACCAGTTGATCGCCAGCGGGTTTGAAAAAAAGAAGGAATCCAAGGGCGCTAATCTGGAAGACGTATTTATTCAGATGACCGGCAGGGTTTTGAGAGAGGATTAAAACAGTCAATCCAGATAATCTTAAATCACTATTTTTACCATACATTTTACAACGCATGAAAAAACTATTTTTCCTTTCATTATCGCTCAGTTTGTTCTCCGTTTCTTTTGCTCAAACCAAAACTGCGCCAAAGCCTGCAGCACCCAAAGCGGCAACAGCCGCCAAGCCAGTGGCAAAGAAAGTGGTACCCACAACAAAGCCTGTTATTGTATTGAAAACTGCAGAGGATTCCATGAGCTATTCCATCGGTGTGCTCGATGGCAATTTTTTCAAATCTCAGGGCATCGAGAAAATAAACTCAACTGTGTTGGCAGCAGGTTTTGCAGATGCCCTCAAAGGCAAGCCCCTCTTCACTCCTGAGCAATGCGATATGATCGTTCGTACAGCGATGCAAAAAAATGGAAGAAAGAAAATACAGCCTGCTATTGACGCGGGTCTAAAGTTCCTTGCTGAAAATGCAAAGAAGCCCGGAGTGAAACAAACACCTACTGGTTTGCAGTATGAAGTGATTACCGAAGGCACTGGTCCAAAGCCTGCCGATACCAGTGTGGTGAAAGTTCATTATGAAGGTTTTCTGTTGAATGGCAATGGCCGTCCATTTGATAGTTCAAGAGAGAGAGGCGAGCCTACACAGTTCCCCTTGAATCAGGTGATCAGGGGCTGGACGGAAGGTGTTCAGTTGATGGGTGTTGGATCGAAGTACAAGTTCTATATCCCTTATCAGTTGGCCTATGGTGAGCAGGGCTCCGGTGAAGCGATTCCTGGTGGTTCCCTGCTGATTTTTGAGGTGGAGTTGATTGATATTGTAAAAGGGCAGAACTAATTCCTACTTAATTCTTTAAATTCAAATTCAGCATGACAACAGATCCGCGGTACCCCATCGGCAAAGTGCAATTTGTTGACTATTCTGAAAAAGAAAAAGAGGCAAGGCTTGCAGATATCTTGTTTCTGCCAAGGATGCTTGAGTACGCTGTGTTGAACCTGGATGAAATACAGATCCAGACACCATACCGAGACGGAGGTTGGACGGTGAACCAGCTGATTCACCATGTAGCAGATTCTCACATGAATGCCTTCATTCGATTCAAGCTTGGATTGACAGAAGACGCACCGACAATCAAGCCCTACAACCAGGACCAATGGGTAGAAACAGCGGATGTGCTGAACAGCACTGTCAATATATCCATCACCTTGCTCCATTCTTTGCACCACCGCTGGTATGAATTGCTTAAAACCATCAAGGATGAGGAATGGCAGCGGACGGTATTTCATCCTGAGCAGCAGCGACACATCACCCTATGGCAGTTGCTCTTGATCTATTCCTGGCATGGGAAGCATCATGCGGCCCACATTACCAACCTTCGCGAACAAATGGGGTGGTAAAAACTTAATCCATGAAAGGCTTCCATTTTTCAAAATATACCAAGCGTGACGACGGGAAAAGCGATTTTGAAAAATTGCTTGACATCTTCATGCAATTGCTGGACTACACCAATGGTGATGCTGAAGAGGCATTGCGTTGGATGACTGAATTGGACAAGGAGTACAAGTTTAGCACTCCACAATATGGTATTGGAGACTTTATTGAAGACCTTAAGCAAAAAGGCTATATAGACGATCAGAATGAAAAAGGCGAAATAAAAATCACGCCGAAGACGGAGCAGGGCATCCGGAAACGATCCCTGGATGAGATTTTCGGTAAACTGAAAAAAGCCCGAAAGGGTAACCACAGCACCTTCAAATCCGGGCAGGGTGACGAAACCAATCCTGAGACCAGGCCTTTCCAATTTGGCGACATGCTTGACCAGATTGATTTTGTGAGTTCCATCCGCAATTCGCAGATCAACAGTGGGATAGAAAACTTTTCGATGCGGGAAGAAGACTTGGAAATTCGTGAAGCCGATTTCAAGACCCAGACTTCCACCGTTCTCATGATTGACATTTCGCATTCAATGATTCTCTATGGTGAAGACAGGATAACACCAGCAAAGAAAGTGGCGATGGCTTTGAGTGAACTGATCAAGACCAAATATCCCAAAGACACCCTGGATATTGTAGTGTTCGGAAATGATGCATGGACAATCGAAGTAAAAGATCTTCCTTATCTCCAGGTAGGGCCTTATCATACCAACACGGTTGCAGGACTTGAGCTTGCCATGGACATCCTCCGCAGGAGGAAAAATTCCAACAAGCAGATCTTCATGATTACTGATGGAAAACCTACCTGCCTCAAGGAAGGAAAAAACTATTACAAGAATGCATTTGGGCTTGACAGAAAGATCACCAACCGATGTCTCAACCTGGCTGCACAGTGTAAAAAAGTTAAAATAAAAATCACCACTTTCATGATTACCAGCGATCCCTATCTCCAAAGTTTCGTCAGGGCATTCACGGAAAGCAACAATGGACGTGCTTTTTATGCATCCCTTGACAAGCTCGGTAGTTTTGTGTTTGATGATTTTGAAAAAGGAAAGAAGCGAAATGTGATGTAAGTCCCAACCGCTTTTCCTCTAAACCCCTCAACCCCTAAACCCCTCCACCCCTCCACCCATAAACCCCTCCACCCCTAAACCCCTAAACCCCTCCACCCCTCAACTCTCTCAATGAACAACATAATTACACTCGGCGCCTTAAACGCCTCCGGCTACAAAAGCAAAAGCATCAAAGAAGAAATGCGCGACAACCTGATTGTAAAAATGCAAGCAGGGGAGGAGAGATTTCCCGGCATTGTCGGCTATGAGGATACGGTTATTCCTGATACGGAGCGGGCTATCTTGTCAAGGCACAACATGCTTTTTCTTGGTTTGCGCGGCCAGGCCAAAACCCGGATGGCCAGGCTGATGATCGATTTGCTGGATGAATATGTACCATATATTTCCGGCAGCGATATCCATGATGATCCGTTCCATCCTATTTCAACGTATGGCAAGAGAATGATTGAAGAGCAAGGGGACCAAACGCCCATCAGCTGGCTTCACAGGAGTGAGCGCTATGGTGAAAAGCTGGCCACGCCAGACGTATCGGTGGCAGACCTTATTGGTGATATCGATCCAGTGAAAGCGGCCAACCTCAAGCTGGATTTCTCTGATGAGCGTGTTATCCATTATGGCATCATTCCACGTAGCAACCGGTGTATTTTTGTGATCAATGAATTGCCAGATTTGCAGGCCCGCATACAGGTTTCCCTTTTCAACATTTTGCAGGAAGGAGACATCCAGATTCGTGGATTCAAGCTGCGTTTGCCTTTGGACATTGTTTTTGTTTTCACTGCCAATCCGGAAGATTATACCAACCGCGGATCCATCGTGACGCCATTGAAAGACCGTATCGAGAGCCAGATACTTACGCACTATCCTAAATCAATGGAAGCCGCCTTGAGCATTACCGCCCAGGAGGCTGCTGTACACGCATCACAGGCAAAGCTGATTGATCAAAGCGATTTGGTAGCAAGAATCATTGAGCAGATTTCCTTCGAGGCCAGGTCCAGTGAGTTCGTTGATCAGAAAAGTGGTGTTTCTGCCAGGTTGACCATTGCTGCTTTGGAAAATGCCTTCAGTGCCGCAGAACGAAGGGCCCTCATCAACAAAGAAAAAAGAACACAAATTTGGATGAGTGACCTGCAGGGCATCATTCCCGCCATCACCGGAAAGATAGAACTGGTATATGAAGGAGAGCAGGAAGGCCCTTATCAGGTGAGTGTAAATTTGCTTGAGCGCTCCATCCGGACAGTCTTCACGCAGTATTTTCCTGATCCGGAAGGTTTCAAGAAAAAACGCAACAAGGAAGCCACAGTTGAAAGTCCTTACAAAACCGTTTCTCAATGGTTTGATTTGGGCAATCATATCAACATGCTGTTTCACCTCAAAGATACTGACCGTGTAAAACTCCTGAACACCGTTGTGGGCCTTTCTGAACTGGTGTTGCAGTATTATCCCAAGGCAACAGGAAAACACAAGGCCCTGCTCATGGAATTTGTTCTTTATGGTCTAAGCGCATACTCGCTGATCAGCAAAAAAATCCTCTCAGAAAAAATCGAGTTCAGGGATTTGATGGGGAGCATGTTTTCGGATGAGGGTTTAGGGCTTTAAAGGTGTAAGGGTTTAAAGGTTTAAGGGTTTAGAAATTTATCTAAACCCTTAAACCCCTAAACCCCTCCACCCTAAATTATTTATTCACTGCTTCCAGCCCCCTCAAATAATCCATCAATATCAAAGCCTGGCGAATTTCCATGAACATCTGTCTTTGGGCGTTGTTCAGGTTGTCTGCTTTGTTGGACATGAGGTCCTGAACAGCCTGGTTCATTTCTGGAATAGACATTCCACCGATGTAGGCATAATATGCCAGTTGTTCGTTCAGGTCTTTGCTCAATGAAGCAGATACTTTTGCAGCAAGCTTCTTGTCGCCGGCTTTGTAGGCAGCTTCCAGGAATTGAATGCTGATGGTATTGTGTTGGTTCTGCCTGCTGACCAGTCCATAAGGGAAATTCTCTGCAAGCAAATTCTTATCAGCGATATTCAACAGTTCCTTGGCCTTCTCTGTTTGGCCTTCCAAAGCCAGCTGGTTGGCTGCTTCAGCATATGATTGCCTGATGCCAACAAGGTGTCTCCTGTTTTCCTCATCAAAATAAACACCAGGAATATTGGCACTGCCAAAAGCGAATTTATTTTTAAGGACATCGTATGAAACCCTTGAGTTGATCATGTTCTGCCCGGCTACCGGAACAAGGCGATAGGCCTGACCTTCACTGCGGAGGTATTGACCAAAGCCCAATTCGCCAAATGGTGAGGTAAAATAAATCGGACGGCTCCATTTGTTGGCGGCAATGATGTTCAATACAGCCATGTCATTTTTCAGGAGCATGTCTTTGGGAAGATCAAACCTGATTTCTGTGGCTACGCTATCACCTGGTTCTACAGTGCCATTTTTTCTTACAGCAGCAATGTCAACGGGCAGGCTTACTTTCTTCACAGGAAGATAGTTCATCATTGACCCGTCCTGCATCTGCAATTGTGCTGAAGGATCATCGCTGCCAATGAAATCATGCATCAGGCTATACAGGTCCACATACCTGTTTTGGTCGGTGATCCCTTCCCTTTCAAAGAACCTCACATAGTCGCGCTTTCCACCTTCAATCTGATCTGCAGACCAAATCACATCAATAGGGGCACTCTCATTCACTTTGTAACGCATCTGGTTGATGTACCAGTCAATGCCCAACAAAGAATAGTTGATGACCCGGATGTCTTTCCTGATGCCTTCTACTTCCTGAGCATACCACAGCGGGTAAGTATCATTGTCTCCAAAGGTGAAGAGAATAGCATTCGGAGCACAGCTCTCCAAATAGTTTTTGGCAAGGTCGCGGGCAGTTTGTTTTTTGCTCCTGTCATGATCATCCCATTCTTCAGCAGCCATCAATACAGGCACCGCCAAGAGGCAAACCAATGCAGCAGCTGCGTTGGAAACAGATTGGCTGGTAAACTTCGATAGCCAATCCTTGATTTGCAAAACGCCTAAACCAATCCAAATGGCAAATGCATAGAAGGAACCTACATAGGCATAGTCACGTTCACGGGGTTGATTTCCCGCCTGGTTGAGGTAGAATACAATGGCCAGTCCAGTAAAGAAAAAGAGGAGAAAGGATATGAATGATCCTTTCTTGTCTTGCTTGTATTGATAAAGAATACCCAGGATCCCAAGAATAAAGGGAAGTGCAAAAAGCCTGTTGTTTGCTTTGTTTTGCTTGATGCTCTGGGGAAGTTTGTCTTGGTTCCCTAAAAGTGCATTGTCGACAGCACTGATGCCGGTAAGGGTATTGGCATCACGTTTGTTTCCAAAACCCTGTATGTCATTTTGTTTTCCAACAAAATTCCAGCCAAAATAGCGGAGGTACATCCAGCCAATTTGGTAGCTGAGCGCCCAACTGATGTTATGGGCCATGGTTGGTTTTTCGCCATCGGCCAAGTTGAGCCAACGCTGGTAGAAGGTTGCATGTCCCTGGTCATTGCTGGCATCCCATACACGTGGCAATAACATTTTATCTTCTGCTTCATACACAGGAGACTGGTCTTTGCCTACAGCAAGGTATTTTTCTTTTCCTTTCACATAACGGGTAGAACCCTCTTCATAATCGATGGGTTTTGCCGTGAATACCTGACCATACAACAAGGGGAAATCTCCGTATTGCTCACGGCCAAGGTATCCTTCAAGGCTCATGGGGTTGTCAACATTGTACATGTCGATGGCTGGGTTTGCTGCTGAACGAATCATGGTTGTGATGTAGGTTGAATACCCCAACAACATGAATGCAAAGCACCAAAGGCCCAGTTTGAGAAAATAACCATTGGCCTTCATTTTTCCGGAATTCGCATATTTGATGCCAAGGAAAATCACAAGTACCAACAATGCGAAAAACACGGTGAACCCAGAGAAAAAGGGCATTCCCAGTGAGTTGACAAAGAAAATGTCAAATTTTCCTGCAGTTTTGATGGTGTATTGAATAACTGCTTTCTGGGCAACGCCTGTTATCACACAGCCGATAAGAAATGCAATGAAGGTTCCTTTTCCAGTCACCTTGTAACGCTTGTAATAATACACCATTACAATAGCAGGGATGGTAAGGAGGTTGAGCAAGTGAACCCCAATGGAGAGACCCATCATGAAGAAGATCAGTACAATCCATTTGTCAGCACCTGGCTGATCGGCGTTATGCTCCCACTTCAACATCATCCAAAAAACCAGTGCCGTGAAAAAAGATGAAAGTGCATATACCTCACCTTCAACAGCACTGAACCAAAATGAATCACTGAAGGTATACGCCAATGCACCAACAGTACCAGCAGCCATGATGGAGAAAATCTGGTTTCCGTTGAGTGCTTCAGTTCCTTTTTGTACGATTTTGCGGGCAAAATGGGTGATGGTCCAGAACAGGAACATGATGGTGAAGCCACTTGCTAGCGCACTCATTACGTTTACTGCTATTGCCGCCGTAAGGGGGTTGTCTCCAAAGAAAATGATGAAAACCCTACCGATGATCACAAAAAGTGGGGCTCCAGGAGGGTGGGGAATCTGCAGTTTAAAGCAAGAACTGATAAATTCTCCGCAATCCCACAAGCTTCCACCTGCCTCGGCCGTCATGATATAGACTGAACAGGCAATTGCAGTGACAATCCATCCTACGATGTTATTAATCCTGTTAAAAGACATATTTGATGTATTTAGTGGACAAATATACTGAAATGCATTATGAGTTTTAGTTTTTGGGTACAGTCTTCCTGTTGTCTGTTTTTTATTTCATATTTTGCATCATCATTGATGCATCAAGGTTTTCCCATTCAAGTGATTAGGCCTAAAATCCGCTACTGTAAACCATCTTGAAGGAACCATTTAAATATCCTGATATCCTTTTGTTATAATTATCAAATTTCATTTTGCTCGAATGAAAAAACCCATTATTTTTGCACTCCCGTTTAAAGAGTGGAATGAACTCGTAGCTCAGTTGGTAGAGCAATACACTTTTAATGTATGGGCCCTGGGTTCGAGTCCCAGCGGGTTCACTCTCAAAAGCCACCTTCAATAGGTGGCTTTTTTCTATTTAATGAATCTTTGATCAATGAGGACTCACCATTCTAAACGCATGTAATTAGAAAGGGTATTTGAATTTATGAGTAAATTCGCGTTATGAGCCAATTCACGAACAAAACAGTTGTTGTTACAGGTGGAACGGATGGCATTGGAAGGGCCATGGTCCTGAATTTATTAGCGCTGGGCGCCAACGTGGTAACCTGTGGACGAAGCCAGCAAAAGATTCTATCACTGGAGGCCGAGGCGCCAATGGGAAAGATTTGTGTGCTCAATGCAGATATATCTGTTGAAAAAGACTGTGAACGGTTGGTGGATGATGCCGTGAAGGTGTTTGGTGGCATTGATGTGCTGATCAACAATGCAGGTATTTCGATGAGGGGATTGGTTGAAGATGGTGGTAAAGGCATTATACCTGTGATCAAAAAAGTAATGGACATTAATTATTATGGCGCCATGTACTGCACAACGTATGCGCTTCCTTACCTGATCAAGTCAAAAGGAGTAGTGGTAGGGGTTTCCTCCATTGCAGGATATAGGGGCTTGCCCGGCCGAAGTGGATACTCTGCATCCAAATTTGCCCTACAGGGCTGGCTTGAAGCCCTCAAAACAGAAGTGGTTGAAAAAGGGGTTCATGTCATGTGGGTGAGTCCTGGGTTCACCGCTTCAAATATCAGAAATGTTGCGTTGAACAAGCAAGGGGAGGCCCAGGGGGAATCCCCGTTGAACGAAAATGAACTGATGGACGCCTCAACCTGCGCCAACATCATAATCGGTGCCATCGCAAAGCGAAAACGAACAGTTGTGATGACTTTTCAAGGTAAACAGACCGTTTTTCTCAATAAATTTTTCCCATCCCTGGCTGACAAGTTGGTCAGGAAGTTTTTCTTTAAAAATGGGGAGCTGGTGAAGTAAGCATTTTTGTATAAACAAAATTGTTTATTTTTGTATTATGTTTTCCAAGTTGCTTATTCTTCGGGGGTTGCATCCTGGTTTTTTTCTCGATCGTGAGCTCCGCAAAAGAGGGTTAAAAAAAGGCTCTTTTGCATTGAGCATAGGTGAGTATCCCCAAACCTTAGGGGCAATCATGCTCGGCAAAAGAAATATGAATCCATCCATGGCGCTGAAAATTGAATCAGCCTTAAACTGGGAAGAAGGATTTCTGATGTGTCTTCAAGCATTGTATGATATGAGAGCGATTGCTCAAAACAAGCCTACCGAGAAACCTGATCTTTCTCAGATTAGACCCATATTGTTTTGGGACACCGACCTTGAGAAAATCAACTGGCAAAAAAGTAAGGCAGCTATTTTAAAGAGGTTGAGAGAGAGAGGAAATGAGAGGGAGAAAAACGAGTTGCAGCGATTTTACAATATTCAGCTTTAATGCATGCACTTCATTTTCTATCATCAACAATACAATTTTGATGAAACTTCATTTTGATACCGTACCACCTTTGCTCCAAGATGTCCTTCAGTTTCTGATGGCAAGACCAGCACTGGAGCACTTTCGCCTGGTAGGTGGAACTTCCCTTAGCTTGCAGCTGGGGCATAGGATATCGACAGACATTGATTTGTTTACGGATGCAGCGTATGGGTCCATTGATTTTGATGCTATTGATCGCCTGTTGAAAAATAACTTTGCGTATTTCCAAGAAAGTTCGGTTTCAACAGTTGCTTTAGGGAGACCTTATTTTGTTGGAAAGTCTGAGCTGGAAGCTGTGAAACTGGATATTTATTACACAGATAAATTTTTATTTGACCCCATTTTCATCAATAACATTCGGCTGGCTGATCCGAGAGATATTGTGGCCATGAAGTTAGAAACCATGGTGCAGGTCAGTAGAAAAAAGGATTTTTGGGATTTGCATGAACTCCTTGAACATTTCACGCTTAGCGATATGGTTTCATTTTACAAAACCCGCAATCCTTTTGGTTGTAGTGAAGATGAGATTTTTAACGCCATACTCAATATTTCTTCTGCTGATGATGATTTGACGCCAATTTGCACCAAATCAAAGTTTTGGGAATTGATCAAATTCGATATGATTGAAGCCGTAGAACTGTTGGGCCCTCGCTGACTGTTTGTATATTTGTAACCATTACACCAATATGCCCATCCTCACATTCACCAGCGATTTCGGATCATCTGACCATTTGGTCGGAGGGGTGAAGGGTGAGATATTGAAGTTGAACGAGGGTTTTCAGATCATTGACATCACCCACGACATCATTCCGTATAATTTCATGCAGGCAGCGTATGTCTGCCG
>CANEWJ010000037.1 GCA_947442625.1 Chitinophagaceae bacterium | reverse complement strand
TTCAACACCATATCGTGAAGCTTTGGAAAGATGCTGACGCGAAGGGTGAAAGATATTTTCCGCACGAGTACATGTATACACTGCTGAACAGCGGTGTGATGAAGGCTGATTATGAAATAGACACCAAAGACAGTTGGATGATTGCTGCCGCAGAGTGCAACCTCCCCATCATTGTTGGTGGCTGGGAAGACAGCACCATGGGCAACATCTTCGCTTCCTATATCATCAAGAATGAAATGAAGGCTACCACCATGAAAAGTGGTATCGAATACATGGTTTGGCTGGCCGACTGGTACCGCCACAACAGTGGTGGAAAAGGCGTAGGCTTCTTCCAGATTGGTGGCGGTATTGCAGGCGATTTCCCGATCTGCGTTGTGCCGATGATGTACCAGGACCTGGAATGGCATGATGTTCCTTTCTGGAGCTATTTCTGCCAGATCAGTGATTCCACTACTTCTTATGGATCTTACTCTGGAGCAGTGCCGAATGAGAAGATTACCTGGGGCAAACTCGACATCAATACCCCGAAATACATTGTTGAGAGTGATGCAACCATCGTTGCACCGCTCATTTTCGCGTATATCCTTGGATGGTAAATGGAAGAACAGGCCAAACAATCGGTACTCACCTTTCATTGCGACCGCATCCACCAGCATGGATGGGAAGAGATCATCTTGCGCGATGAGGCAACCGGATTCAAGGCCACCATTATCCCCTCTGCTGGCGCTATCCTCAACAAGCTGGAAGTTCCCCACAACGGGAAAATCATCAACATCATTGATGGATTCAAGGATGCTGACGACTGGAAAGCCAACTTCACGCCTGCATTTTCCGGGGCAAAACTCTCCCCTTTTGTTTGCCGGCTCAACAACTCCACCTACTCCTGGGAAGGTCAACAATATACCACGGGCAAATTCTTCATGAATGGACATGCCATCCATGGATTGCTCTATGATGTTCAACATGAAATTGCCGTTGCAGAAGCGTCGGCTTTCATGTGCGAATGCAAATTTCTTTACCGCTACAAGGGTACTGACCCCGGATATCCTTTTGCCTTTGACATGAACATCCGCTACCGGCTGGAAGGTGGCTGCAGGCTTACCATCATCACGACGGTACACAACAGAAGTGGAAGAACCATTCCCATGTCTGATGGATGGCATCCCTACTTCAAACTCGGTGAAACCATCGATACGGCAAGCCTTCAAATCAATGCAAGAAAACAAGTTGAATTCAACGAGAACTTGGTACCTACAGGAAAATTGATCAGGAATAAAAAATGGTTCAAGGGAGCCCCGCTCAAAGACGTATCCCTCGACAATTCATTTGTGCTCGACATGGAAGAACCCATGCCGCACTGCACCCTGTCTGATGAGCAACTGGGGCTGGAGCTTTATATTTATCCAGACCGAGCCTACCCTTACTTGCAGGTCTATACACCAGACCACAGAAAAAGCATTGCGATTGAAAACCTTAGTTCCCCTCCCGATTCTTTCAACAACAAAATGGGATTGATCGAATTGGGACCAGAAGATTCACAGGCCTTCCAGACCAGGTACCGCATTGCCAAAATAGAGAAGAAAGAAGAGAAAAAAGGCTTCTGGTCAACCCTGTTCAGCTAGGCTTCAATGCATACACCTCATCCCACCGCGTGGTATACCTTCCGCTCCGCATCTCCTGGCGCATCTTCCAATTGCGGGTAAGCCCGGAGGAAACAAACTTCACCATATCATCCCGCATGCTGAAATTGATGTTGTCCAGGGCCTGCATGAGGGCGCGGTTCTGCTGCTTGTTGTGCGCATCAAAAAGATTGCCCTGCAATGCATCATCCGGAACAATACCAGCCAGTATTACACCGGCCTTGGCATACTTGGAACCCTTGCGGTAAAGGGATTCCACCAGCGGCAGTGCAACCCTGATGAGTTCGGCAGTATCTGAACTGGGTTTCATCATCGTGAAATACCGGTGATGGTGCTGGGGATCATAGGCATACTGCCCGCTCTGCTGTCCGTTCGTCACTACAAAAACATCAATGGAAGATGCAGCACCGTATTGTCTTCGCAATTTCTCGGCAGCCCTTGAAACGTAGGTGGCCACTGCTTCTTTCAGTTCCTTCAGTTCATAGACGGGCTTGCCAAACATGCGGGTGGTGGCAATCATTTTTTTCTTCTCCAGAGGGTCCTTCATCTGGATGCAGGACAATCCATTCAGCTCCCTGATCATGCGAACGCCCACCACACCGCCGAGGTTTTTTCTGGCCCACTCTTCCGGCATGTGCTTCAACTGCCAGGCGGTATTGATACCATACAGGTCCTTCAGTTTTCTGGCATACTTGCGGCCTATCCCCCAAAGATCAGCCACATCGGTCATCTCCAAAGCCTCCTGCACTTTATCTTCCTCATCCAATACCATCACGCAATGGCTCTTCACTTTGTCTTTTTTGGCAAGGCGATTGGCCACTTTGCTCAAAACCTTGGAAGGCGCAATACCCACCGATACCGGAATGCCGGTCCACTGTACCACCACATCCCTCAAACGCTCCGCAAAACCCTGCAAGGCATGGGTGGGGAGATGGGACAGGTTGATGAAGGCCTCATCCACTGAGTAGACTTCCACACAGGAGTAGGTTGAATGATCTGCCAGCAGGCGAAGCGTATCCATGACCCGCATGCTCATGTCCCCATACAAATGATAGTTGGATGAAAATACCGCAATGCCATGCTTGCGGATCAACTCCCTGCTTTCAAACAAGGGCACACCCATGGCAATCCCTGCCTTTTTTGCCTCATCCGTTCTCGAAACAATACAGCCATCATTGTTGCTGAGCACAACAACAGGTTGATGGTTCAAATGGGGCTTGAACAAACGCTCACAGGAGCAGTAAAAGCTGTTGCAATCGACAATGGCGAACATGGGGTGAGGTGTAGGGTTTAGGGGTGTAGAGGTTTAGGGGTGTAGAGGTTTAAAGGTTTAGGGGTGTAGAGCCCCCCTCTAAACCCCTAAACCCTTAAACCTGGTGTATTACGTAAGTGACTACTCCCCAAATCGTGAACTCCGCATAAGGATCTATATCAATCGGTGCCAGGCGGTTGGTTTCTGGTACCAGCCGCATTGTATTGAACCCTTTTTCAAAGCGCCTGATCAGCATGTCGCCATTCAGCACCGCAATCACCACTTTACCGCTCACGGGTTTGATGCTGCGGTCTACAATCACCGTATCGCCGTCAAAGATTCCGGCACCCACCATGGCTTCTCCGCGAACGCGCATAAAGAAAGTGGCAGGCTTGTTGCGGATCAGCTGTTCATTGAGGTCAATACCCCGTTCTGCATAGTCGTCTGCAGCAGCCCCAAACCCTGTGGCGTTGGCTGTTTTGACCTGTTGCTGCGTATAGTCTTTGGAGCCGCTGTAGGCCGCCCCCTGATAAAGTTCTCCATCCATGTTAACTAATTTATTTAGCAATACTATGCTAATTTATTTAGTATTCAAAATGATGTTTATCACCCCCTTTTTGAGGCCTTGTCCGCTAAAAAACCACAGGCATCCAACGCTATCAAACCGTAAATCATAACATTCTGCCTGAAAATATTGCCCTGCTTCTGCGAGGCATTTTTTTTGAATAGTTGCCATACGATAGGGATTCTGCAATCAACACCAGCGCTTGAAAAAAAATGGTTGTATTTTTAGGAAGGGCTCGCTGAACCATTGAACGCCAATGGCACCATGGCAGGTGCTCCATTTGCTATCAGCCCCAAAACTAAAACCCTGTTCATGTCGGAACAACAAGAGATACAATTCCTGGAAGGCCCAAGATCAAGATGGGTTGATTTTAAATTTGTCATCAAGGTCTGTCTTGAATTCATCAGGGGGTTCCGTGCCTTGCATTTCACAGGACCCTGCGTTACCGTATTTGGATCTGCAAGGTTCAAGGAAGACAGCCAATACTATGAACTGACCAGAAGGTTTTCTGCAGAAGCCGCCAAGCTGGGCTTTACCATCCTGACCGGAGGTGGACCAGGGTTGATGGAGGCAGCCAACCGGGGCGCCAAGGATGTAGGAGGAAAGTCAGTAGGCTGCAACATCCTGCTGCCCATGGAACAGGAGCCCAATCCCTACCTCGACAAATGGGTGAACATCCGGTATTTCTTTGTGAGAAAAACACTGTTGATCAAATACTCTTATGCATTTGTGATCATGCCAGGAGGATTTGGCACACTGGATGAACTCTTTGAAGCCATGACACTGATCCAAACAAAGAAAATACAAGACTTCCCCGTCATCATTTTCTGCAAAGACTACCACAAGGAAATGCTTGAATACATTGAAAAAATGAAGCATTTCAACACCATCTCTAAGGAGGACATGGAACTTTTTCTGGTAACCGACTCCATCGAAGAAGCCATCGCGCTCATCAAAACCTGCATCAACAAATACGGCTTGACCCATCTGGCCAAAAAACCAAGCTGGATACTGGGCGAAAAGAGATGATTTTTGTCATGTTCTTGGTGACCCCCCGTCATACAATATGGCCCAACAATGTTTGAATTTTGTATCAAACATTAAAAAAAGCCATATGAACGCTAGAATTCTCGAACTTTTCATGAAGGAAAATGATGCCTGGGATGACATGATCACCAGACAAAAAAAAGAAATCCCCAACCTTGAAAGAATGATTTCATCCATCTTTGACGGAAAAAATTTCCAGGATGATGAAATCACTTCAAATGTAACCCACCTTAAAAGTGAAATGCAGGCCCAGGAAACATGCATGACGAACATCAAGGAAGAATTGGCCAAGCAACAGCATTTTTTGGCGAGTGAAAAAAAGGGAAATTCTTACCCCGTTCATACCCTGATGAGCCAGAATGCCCTTCGTGAAAGGATCCGGAATGCAGAACGACAGTTCCTGGACCTCAAATGCAACTACCTGAACTATCTGGCCAACACGTTATAACATTAAACATGCTCTATGCACGGTATTTCTTCTCCTTTGAATGGAAAGCATCTTATTGTGCATTGTACAACTGAATGATGAGCGTCAGTATTATTGGTGACCATCATTACTCAAGGTGCATGCAATGAAAACTAGATTTGTCATGAGATATTATTCATCAACTTAAAAAAATACAATTATGTTAGGAAACGGAAGATCCCTGCTAAGATCATCACTGCTAAGGCCCTCAATCTTGGAAGATGTCATGAAGCCCTGGAATGAGTGGGCTGACGAAAAATGGCCTTTTTCAACCCAGACGCCAGCTGTAAACGTAAAGGAAACAGACAAGAACTATGAAATTACACTGGCAGCCCCAGGCTTGCAGAAGAGTGACTTTACAATTGATGTCAATGGATCATTGATCACCATCAGTGCAGAACAAGATGAAAAAACGGAAGAAAAAAATGAGTCCTTCACCAGAAAGGAATACAGCTTTTCTTCTTTCTCAAGGTCTTTTACCCTGCCTGAAGACATTGTCCAGGAAAAAATCGACGCCAACTATGTCAATGGGGAATTGAAACTATTGCTACCCAAAAAAGAGGAAGCAAAAAAGACAGTCCCCCAAAAGATCAGTGTACACTGATTTGACCTTCCCCCTTCTGCAGGTGCAGAGGGGGGATATTTATTTAAAACTGTCCCCATGATGGTTAAAAAAAAGATGATCAGTAGCAACTCCCAACAATATATTTTTGAAAACTCCTCCTGGATCAGGCTCATTGAGTACCTGCACCAGGAGAATACGCACATGAAAAACAGGCTGTCTGAAATCATTGACCAAATAACGAACAAGGAAAGCCTTGGACTGGCAGAGCAATACCAAAACAGGTTTCTCACCAAAGATGATTTATATGACCACCTGCTTCATGTGCTGTCGGGCCAGGCCATCAAATGGAAGGAACTGAAATCAAAGCCAGTATCAGCCATTAACCTGGACATCAAGAGAACACACAAAAAAATAAGGGAACAAATAGAATACATAGAGCAAGACCATGCCTTGATCAAGCAAGATTACAACACCTACCTTTCTTCGCTTCCCATCAATGGAAAGCAATAGCCATCAGTATCCTGGCTGAGGATCAATTGTACAATCCTTCAAGTTTTTTCTCGTTCAGCAAGACGATGTTTCCGTCTTTGATATCAATCAGCTTTTCCGCCCTGAAATCGCTCAATGTTCTGATAAGGGATTCGGTGGCCGTTCCTGCAATGTTGGCAAGATCTTCCCTTGAAATATGGATTGAAAATGGTGTTTGGCCTACTCCGAATTTATGGCGCAACATGATCAGCGCATCTGCAACCCTCTTGCGCAAAGAGTTGTAGGCCAATCCAAGCAATTGATTTTCTTTCTCTGTTACATTTCCTGCAAGGATCTGCAAAAACTTTTTCATCACCACTGGATTTTCCTTGATCAGTGCATCAAACTCCTCCCTTGGTATCATGGCAATTTCAGCATCCTCCATGGCCTCAGCAGTTTCATGGTAAACAGAATTTTCAAGCAGTGCCATGTACCCAAAATAATCTCCTTCCCCAAAAAGCCCAACAGTAAGATCCTTGCCATCATCATTTGACTTGTACAATTTTACCTTGCCTTTTTTAATGTGAAACAAACGGTTGGGATGGTTGCCTTCACTATAGATCACATGTTTCTTTTTGTATACATTGGTATTCCTTCCACTTGACAACTCTTCCCAAACGTCCTGCTTACCAATGTCCTGAAGCAAATTTCTGATTCCATCCTGGCTTGATTCATATTTCTTGCGCAGGATGCTTACTTTCTTCAAGCGTTGTTCTATGGCATTCAGCAATTCAATTTCAGTGAAGGGCTTGGTTACATAATCATCCGCTCCCATTTCCATTCCTTTCCTGAAATCAGACCGTTCTGCTTTTGCAGTAAGGAAAATGAAGGGTACATCCTTAAGGTCTTCATTCTTGTTGAGCATGTGCAATACACCATAGCCATCAAGCACTGGCATCATGATATCACAAATGATTACATCAGGCTTGGATGCAATCGCCTTCTCCACGCCGTCTTTCCCGTTTTCAGCGGTGATGACATTGTAATTGGCCAGCTCAAGAATCTCTGCAGTGTTTTCCCTGATCTCATGGTTGTCTTCAATCAATAGAATGGTGTTCATGCGTTAAATTTTATGGTAAATAGGGTTCCTTTTTCAAGTTCGCTGTCCACGGAAATGGTACCGCCCATGAGCTCTACATATTTGGAGACAATATGAAGTCCAAGGCCTGTGCCCTGTATATTGGTTACATTGTTTGCCCTGAAAAATCGTTCAAACAGGTGTTTCTTGTCTTCCTCAGGAATACCAAGCCCTTGGTCTTTTACTGTAATGACAATCTGTTCTTTATCGATGCGGCTGTTCACATCAATCATTGATTCGGCTGGCGAAAATTTAATGGCATTGGAAACCAGGTTGATGATGATATTCCTGATCAGCGAAAGGTCAAGATTCGCCTGTGGATCTCCTTCATGCACATAGCGTATCTGCTGATGCTCTTTGAGAATGGGATATATTTCACTCAACATCAACTGCAGCTGTTCTTTCAAGTTGAAAGCGGTGAAATGCAATTGCACTTTTCCTTCTTCAATTTTTCCAAGGGACAGGAATTCATTCAGGATATCCGTAAGGTTGCTGACGGCCGAACGGATCCTCAGGATATGCTTATCTCTCTTATCCTGTTCCATCGATTCAGTGTATTTTCCAATCAGGGAAACAGACGATAGGATGGTGCTGAGCGGCGTCCTGAACTCATGCGATGCCATGGAAACAAACCTTGATTTAAGATCACTCAACTCTCTTTCCTTGCTCAATGCCTCAGTAAGTTTTTGGGTGCGTTCCTCCACTTTTTGCTCAAGCGCTTCATTCAGTTTCTCCATTTCGAGGTTTACTTTTTCCACCTCCTCTTTCTGCCTTCTCAGCGTATTTTCCGTTTCCATCCGCTTGGTAATATCGATGACGAATGCAATCACATAGGGTTCCTGATCAATCATGTAATGCCCAAGGCTTATCTCAACCGGAAATTCCTTCCCACTATGCTTCACTGCCCGCAGCTCCATTCCACGGCCCATGGGTCTATTTTCCCTATGCCTTGCATAATCCTCCCGATGCCCGTGGTGGCGGATCTTAAAACGTTCCGGAATAAGGTCTTCCACTTTGAGCTTCGTAATTTTTTCTAACGAATACTCAAACAAAATCGTCGCCTGCTCATTCGCTAAAATGATCTCCCCATTTTTATTGACAAGCAAGATGGGCAAAGTAGCATATTGGAACAAGGCTTCAAATTTCTTGATTTCTCTGAACAGGTTTTCAGAGAAAATCCTTTGTGTATCAATGTTGATAACCCTTTGAAGATAAAATGTGTTTTCCTCAAAAATGAAAGAACTGATATCCAACCTTCCCAAGAAAATATCACCCTGCTGTTTTCTAAACAACACCTCTTCGCTCCAATGGCCATTTCTTTTGATTGTATCCAATACCAATTCAGCAATCTCGGTATCCAACCGATGCTTTCTGAATCCCAGAAAAGAAAAATCTTTTATGAAGGCCTCCTGGCTTACATAGCCAAACAACTGCTTGTACGCACTGTTGAAATAGAGCAAATCTTTACCTGCACCATCCCACACAGCAATGAACTCATCAGAAAATGCAGACCAAGCCTGCAACATGGAAGCATGAAAAGAAATGGGACTTATCGCCGGATTCATAAACACGCGGTTAAGATATCAAGAGTTATTGAATCATCACCAGAAACCTTACAAGTTAAACCCAAAAAATGCCCTTGCGTAATTATGATTGCCCGCCAAGAATGAAACGCAGAAATAGAAAAAAGAGAACCTGTATCATCAGGAAATATGGAGCAAACTTATTGTTGGTCTCGATATTTAAGTACCCAAATCCAATTGAAACAGCAAAAGATATCACGAACCAACAGCAATAATTGAACAATGGTATTTGACCATCGTTCCAATTCCAGAAACCCAACTTCATGGCAACGGGCTCCATGATCCAGTCAAAAGCTGTGGCTATTGCTGCAGCCAGCAGCGCAACAGCTACCTTCCCTTTTATGCTATTGTGGTTAAATTTCTTGGCAACAACATGGGCAGTATACACAATGCAAAACCAATTGATCCCAATCAAAACAGGTACACCAAACAACTTACGGCCAAAGACTTCTCCATAGGAATAGTCTCCGAAAAGCAGTCCTGTATTGACCCCTATCATTTCTGTTACCATCCCGACAACAACAGCCATGAGAAAAGCCTGAACAAACCGGAAATTAATCTCCTGTTCATTGAGGATGAGCAAGAGCAGCATCAAGAAGAGATTGACGGGCGTGAAGGGAACAAAGAAGGAAGGTTTAAAAAAAGCAATACCAATGGCCCCTGAAAAATGCACGAGCACTGCCAAAAAAATTGCCCAATGGAAGGGGCTTTTCATCCAATATGGTATGCGTGTGCTCATGCAGGGTTGCCCATTAAGTCGCTCACAATAGCAGCACTCTTCAAACATAGCGGAATGCCACCTCCTGGATGAACACTTCCACCAGTGAAATAAAGCCCGCTTGTCTTTGAGGTGAAATTGGCATGCCTGAGAAAAGCAGCCCATTTTGAATTTGAACTTGTGCCATACAAAGATCCCAGGTAAGAATCCGTTCTGCCCTGTATCCCCTGCGGGGTCAGTACTTCTTCAACCAAAATATCTTGTTCAATGTCTGCACCCAACATCCTGTTCAATTTCATCACAATATTTTTTCTTAGCCTAGCGGTTTCCATTTCCCAATCTGCTGCTTCCATGGCCGGGGCATTGACCATCACAAACCAGTTCTCCTTTCCCTCAGGTGCATTGCCTTTTTCCATCTTGGAACTGATGTTTACGTAGATGGTAGGATCATCATGAAATTTCTTTTCTTTGAAAAGGCAGTCAAACTCCTTTGCATAGGATGCACTGAACAAGATATTGTGCAGGTGCAATTCCGGAAACTCCCTTTTCATTCCCCAATAAAAAATAAGGGCACTGCTGCTTCTTTCATTGCGCAAAATCTTTTTTGCCCCTTCCTCATCAGAAAGCAATTTCTTGTAGGTGAAATACGCATCCACATTGCTGATCACAGCATCTGCCTGAACAAAGTTGCCATTTGTGATGATGCCCGTTGCCCTTCCTGCTGCAGTTACGATTTGCTCAACATGGCTGTTCAACACAAAACGAACGCCTTTTTTTTCTGCCAAGGCAACCAATGCACGGGGGATGTTGATCATCCCACCATGGGGGTAATAGGTTCCTTGGTTTTGCTCCAAATGAGGAATCAGGCTCAACATGCCAGGTGCGCTGAAAGGATTGCTACCGTTGTATGTGGCAAACCTGTTGAAGACCTGCACGGCTTCAGGCGTGATAAACCTGCTTCGGTTGAAGCTGTCAAGGGTCTTGAAAAGGTAAGGGAATTTTACAGTACGAAGGGCATCCACAACACGCTTGTGCAGCCAGGTGGAGCGCTGGTGAAGCGAATGGTTTAAAAAAATGGTACCCACTTTTTCGTAGACCTGCTCAGCATCACGGAGGTACTGCAGCACATGCTCGGCGGGCTCTCCCAGGGCTTCTTGCATTTCATTCGCAAAGGCCCGAGGGTTGGTGAATGCATCCAGCCTTTTGCCATTCTCAAAAAAATAACGGCAGGCAATGGAAACGGACCCGTAGGTAAAATAGTTACTGATATCCTCTCCAGCCAATGAAAACAATTCTTCTACATTGGCCGGCTGGGTAAAAAGAGAAGGACCTGCATCAAAAGAAAATCCATCTTTTTCAATCAGGTACAACTTGCCGCCTGCAACCTCATTCTTTTCGTGCACCTCTACCTCAAACCCTTTTACGGCAAGCCTTATTGCGGTTGCAATGCCACCAATACCGGCTCCTACAACAATGGCCTTATTGCTTTTCATTGCTCATTGCATTGTTTTTATCTAGATATTCTTCCAGCATGGGCAGCGCAATCTTGAACCACTCAGTATAATGCTCAGGATGATTCGCCATGTTTTCGCGGAGCTCATCCATGTTCATGTAACAGTAATCAACCACTTCATCCTTGTTGGGAAAAACCTGGCCATTGTATTCACCAATCAATACATGATCAAACTCGTACTCCGTCAGTTCATTGTCTAGTACCGCTTTGTAGATGAAACTAAAGGCAGGATTTACTGAAGTTTCAAAACCAAGTTCTTCTCTCATCCTTCTTGTGGCAGCCTGGCTGGGGGGTTCATCGGGATAAGGATGACTGCAGCAGGTATTCGTCCACAAACCGCCACTGTGGTATTTTTCCAGCGCACGGCGCTGCAAGAGCATTTCGCCTTTGTTGTTGAAAAGAAAAACGCTGAAAGCCCTGTGCAACAAGGCTTTTTGGTGCACTTCCATCTTCTCCATGAGCCCTACAGGCTCATCGTTTTCATTCACCAAAACCAACAGTTGTTCTTTCGCTATATCCATCTGAATCAAGGAATTGATATGTTGAGTGCTTTCAAAAAATCTTTTCCCAATGGGCTGACACCCGGATCAAAATATCCAATCAGTTTTCCCTCTTCATCAATGATGTATTTTGAAAAATTCCAAGCAGGTGCTTCCTTGTTCCATCCATTTTTTGCAGGATCAGACAGCCATACAAAAACCGGATGCTGGCTGTTCCCCTTTACTACGCTTGCTTTGGCCGCAATGGGAAAAGCAACACCGTAATTCTTTTTGCAAAATGAAGCAATCTCTTCATTGCTTCCTTTTTCCTGCGCTTTGAAATCATTGGCAGGAAACCCCACAATGATGATTTTCCCTTTTGCCTGATCATACAAGGATTGCAGTTCTTCATACTGACCCGTATAACCGCAATCACTGGCCGTATTGACAATCACAATTTTTTTGCCCTTGTAGGCAGCAAAAGAAGAAGGCTCTCCGGAGATTGTCTCAAAAGGAATATCATACAAAGAAACAACAGGTGCACTCTTTTCTTGGGGCAGCACCACCCTGCTGTTCACCCCAAAAAAACGGGTGATGCTTGTGAGTGCAGGATAAACTGATTTCAACATATTTTGCCTTGTACTCATGTTGCCTTGTAATTTAGATGATGAACATGCCCATGCTGTTACCGTTACTACCAATACTGCAATGCCAATTTTCACTATTGTTTTCATCAGGTATATTTAAAAACTTTTTTTAGCATTTCCACCTTCCCTTTGAATGGCGCATACAATAAGGGTATATCAAACCATGACCGGGAGTGCAGGACAGCCTTGGGCCTGGTGAATGTTTCAAAACCAAACTTTCCATGGTACTGGCCAGTTCCACTGGGCCCTACACCACCGAACGGAAGGTGTGGATTACCCAAATGAATCAAGCTGTTGTTGATACAAGATCCGCCAAACCTCAACCTCGAAAGATAAAATTCCTGCACAGTGCGGTCTTCTGCATAGATGTACAATGAAAGGGGAAAGGGATTTTTCTCCACCCACTCAACCACTTCCTCCTGGTGATCAAAACCAATCACGGGAAGGATAGGACCAAAAATCTCCTCCTGCATCACAGGGTCCTGGATTGTAATATTTTCAAGGATGGTGGGCTCTATATAAAGGTCTGCCTCATTGCTTCTTCCGCCACTGACAATCTTGCTTGGATCCAAGTAACCAGTCAATTTTTTGAAGCGCTTGTTGTTGATGATCCTGGCAAAATCTTCACTCAACATGGGATCCTCACCAAACATATTCTTGACATGTTCCCTGATCTTGGATACCAACTCCTCCTTGACGGCATTGTGCACCAACACATAGTCTGGTGCAACGCAGGTTTGACCGGCATTCATCAGTTTGCTCCACACAATTTTTTTGGCAGCATAACCAAGGTTGGCAGAGCGGTCAACAATGCAAGGACTCTTCCCTCCTAATTCAAGGGTGACCGGCACCAATTTTTTGGCAGCCATCTCCATGATTTTTTGCCCAACACCTGTACTGCCAGTAAAAAACACATGGTCAAACCTTACCTGGTTCATCATGGCAGGAATCACTTCTCCGCCCACGCCCTGCACCACATGCACATAGTCCTGGGCAAAAATGGAACTGATGATTTTCTCTACAACCATTGCCGTATGAGCAGCTTCTTCAGAAGGCTTGATGATAGCCGTATTGCCTCCGGCGATGGCGCTGATCAGTGGACCCATTGTCAGCAGGCAAGGATAATTCCATGGGCCGATGATCAACACAATTCCCAGGGGATCGCGGTATACTTTGCTTGTAGAGGGGAAAAGCATCAGCGGTGTTGAAACCGACTGTGGCCTGGCCCATGCATGCAGGTGCTTGATGGTAAAATCAATTTCTCTCAACAATTGGCCAATTTCTGAGCCAAAGGCTTCGTATGTTGACTTCCTGAGGTCTTTGTAAAGCGCCTCCACTATTTCAGCCTCATGCAACAAGATGGCTTTTTTGAGTTTTTTGAGCTGTTCAATCCTGAAAGCTACCGGCCTGGTTTGTCCACCATTGAAAAAATGGAGTTGCCCTGCAAATACTTCAGTGATGTTGAACTGATCCTCTCCAAGAGAAGGCTGTACTGATTGGTGTTGAATGGTTGAATTCATGATATGGTATCTTTTGAAACAAACAGGGGGTAAGATAGTTCATTTTTGAGCAGCTTGTGCCAGCCCATCTACCCTGCAGCAATCATGCTGATTTCTACATTGACGCCCTTGGGCAATCCTTTCACGGCAACGGTCTCCCGCGCTGGATAATCCCCCGTAAAATAGTCAGCGTAGATGCTATTGACAGCAGTAAAAAGGGACATATCAGTAAGGAAAATCGTTGTTTTTACCACAGCGGAAAAATCCAATCCTGCTGCTGCAAGAATGGCTGCCAGGTTCTTCATGACCTGGTGGGTTTCGCCTTCAATGTCAGTAGCATCGATATTGCCCGTTGCAGGATCCATGGCAATCTGACCGGAAATGAAAAGCAATCCATTCGCCTTTACTGATTGGTTGTAGGGACCAATGGGTGCAGGAGCTTTGTCTGTATTGATGATTTGTTTGATCATGATGATTTTATTTTGAATAACGAAGATAATTGCTTTCGTGCAACCTATTTTTGCAAACCATGGCCAATGTTGCAGCAACATATATCCTCCAGATCAATACAGCGTTCAATGAAGCAAGCATAGGCATTGGGCTCAATGGATCATTGGTGGATGAGTCCATCAATACCACCCAACAGGAACATGCAGGATTCCTGCAGCCGGCCATCCAGGAACGCTGTAAACGCACAGGCATTGGATTGAAAACATTGGCTGCTGTTTCGGTGATGAATGGCCCCGGATCATACACAGGCCTGAGGGTCGGTTTGTCTGCTGCGAAAGGGATATGCTATGCCTTGAAAATTCCGCTCATCTGTATCAATACCCTCGACTGGATTGCCTTTGGCAACCTGTCTGACAACATTGATCTGGTTTGCCCAATGATTGATGCCAGGCGAATGGAGGTCTTTACAGGATTGTATTCCAGGGAAATGAACAGGGTCGTTGAACCATCCGCCCTTGTTCTGGACGAGCAAAGTTTTGCTGCAGAACTGGTTGAAAAAAGAATAGGTTTTGTAGGCAATGGGGCAGCCAAATGGGAGGATATTTGCCACAATCCTAATGCTTTTTTCCCTCTAGCAGCGCACCACTCAGGTCATTTTGCTGCAATGTCGCTAACACACTACCAAAACAAGCAGTTTGCCGACCTTGCCTATGCCGAACCTTTTTACATAAAGGAATTTTTCAATACACATAAAAAACAATAGGTATTCACCGTATATTCGTAATACCTATTCACCAAGCTAACAAACACCTACCATGTCTTCATTCCTTCATGAGGGCGATCAGCCTCAATCTTCAAACACAGCACCGAAAACAGATCTATTGAAAACGCACGCCCCATCACTGGATCTCCTGAGCATCAAAAAGGCTTCTCTTACCTTCAGGGCAATCAACCATCCTTTGCGGCAGGAAATGATCCGGATGATCGATAGCAAAGGGCATACAACCGTTACAGAATTATTTGTTGAAATGCGCCTGGAACAATCAGTTGCCAGTCAGCACCTCGCCATCTTGCGCAGGGCCGGACTCGTGAAAAAAATAAGGGATGGAAAATTCATGTACTACAAGTTGAACCTTGAAAGGCTTGAACTTTTGAATAAAATGGTAACAGACCTCTTGAAATAGTCAGTTAAGGTTCAGTTTTTCTAACGCAAGCCCAGCATACTCAGCTTTATAAGGGTGTTTCCACCTGCGATGGCTCCATAGATAATTGTCTGGCCGCTCCCGGATCCTGGCTTCAATGTATTGGATGTACCGAAGCGTTAGCTCGCCAGGCTGCAATGAAGCTGGATCATCTGTGATTTTCTCTGCAGAAAACGTATACACTCCACGCCTGAGCTTGTAAAAGTTACAGAAAACAACCACCGTATCTCGTGCCCGTGCAGCCTTTTCAGGCCCCATCACAAAGGGGGCTGGTTTGCCGAAAAAGTTGACCCACCAGGCTTTTGCCGGATTTCCAGGGTTCTGGTCTGCCACCAAGGCGATGGTATATTGCTTGTCTTGATGGGGCAGAAAATTGTGCTTGAAATCATTGGCAGGAATCAAGACCGTTCCAAACCTCGACCTTATTTTTTTGAACAATTCTTCAAAAAAAGGATTGATGATGGGTTGATAAACCCCAAGAAAAGGAAGAACCATTTCTCTTGAAACACCCTGGTTGACAATCTCCCAATTGAAATTGTGCATGGCATGAATCTGGAAGTTCTTATCTGTTCCTGAAACCACTTCAAATACATGTGGATCGAACACAAACATCTTGTCAATCAGGCTTTCGCCAGCACTGATCAATTTGATAGACTCCAGCATGGAGTCTGTAAAATTGCTGTAAAATGCTTTTGCAATCCTGCTTCTTTCCGCAACAGACTTTTCCGGAAAGGCAATGGCCAGGTTGGATAATACAACAGCTTTTCTGTATCCGATGATGCGGTACACAACAAAGGATAAAAAATCACTGATCCCATACAAGGCCCAAAGCGGCAACAATGAAACCATATACAGCAGGCCATAAAGTATGCGGTTTTTCAGCTGGATCTTCATGCCTCCAGTTACTAGGGCTGGTTATGGCTTCCGTCGCAGAATGGAGGGTTTTTCGACTTTTTGCACTGACAAAGCCAAACTTCCTTCTCTTCCTCAAAGGTTACCTTCAGGCTGGCATATGGATTTCCTTCTATTTTCTTGTGCTTCCCGTCGCAGAAAGGCTGTTTTTCACTCAAGCCACAGGTGCACCAAGCATAGGTCTTGCCTGCTTCCACTTTCACGCAACAGGGTTCAGCTTTGGCAGCCACTGGAAAACCTTCATTAGGGATCAATTCTTCCATTATCTTGTTTTTTATTGTTTAAAAATGATGCAATAAATGCCTTCAGCTCCCCAACACCTTTGCCAGTTGTTGCAACTGTATTGACTACACTGGCTTCTGGGCGGTGGTTTCGCGAGGATGAATGGAGCATGTTTTTCAACTGTGTGGCAAAAAACGCAGCTCCGGGCCTATCGGCCTTGTTCACCACAAAAATATCTGCCACTTCCATCAGTCCTGCCTTCATGAACTGAATCTCATCGCCCGCTTCAGGCACCAATACCAACAGGCAGACATCGGCCAGCCTTGCGATATCAATTTCTGATTGTCCAACACCAACCGTTTCCAAGATGATCAGGTCAAATCCACAACCCTTCAGGAATGCAGTAATCTGCTTTGCCGAAGGATGAAGCCCGCCCATTGCCCCCCTGCTGGCCAAAGACCTGATATACACCATAGGATGATTGTACCAGCGGTTCATCCGTATCCTGTCTCCCAGCAATGCCCCCTTGTTGAAAGGAGAAGATGGGTCTACACAAACAACGGCTACTTTCTTTTCTTCCGCAACAAATGCCTCCACAAGGGCATCGACCAAAGTACTTTTTCCTGCGCCTGGGGGGCCTGTGATACCAATCAATGGAACCACTTGCACCTCCGCTGCTGGTGAAATGATGGTATCATACCCCTCAGCCCCATTCTCAATCAAGGAGATGCACCTGGCAATGCTTTTCCTGTCGCCCTCCCTTGCCTTGTGTATGATCGCGTTGTCCATCGTTCAAAGCGTAAAATTATCGCATTATGGCGACAAATAAAATCAGGCTTTCGGCAACTTTACACCACCTTTGCACAAATCGATGAGCACATGAGAACGCTTTGTCTGGATCTTGGCAATACCCGCATGAAGGCGGCACTGTTTGAGAACGGGCAACTCCTCAGCAACCATGCCTTGGAAAATGATGGTGTGGAGACCGTTGAAGCGCTGTTGAACGAATACCAGCCCGAAAGGTCCATCCTTTCTTCTGTTATCCACCATGCACCAGCCATCAACCAACTGCTGGAAGATAGGACCCAATTTCACCTCCTCAACCATCTCTCCAAGCTCAACTTTACCGTTCCAGTCGGAAAACCAGAAACCATGGGGGCAGACAGGCTTGCCCTTGCTGCGGCAGTTGTTCATTTTTTTCCGGGCAAAAACAACCTGGTGGTTGGATTGGGCAGTTGTATTACCTATAATTTCATCAACAAATACAACCAGTTCCTGGGCGGGAGCATCTCACCAGGCATGGAAATGCGGTTCAATTCTTTGCACGACTACACAGCCTTACTGCCGGTAGTTAAGAAGGAATGGAACTTCCCACTGGTGGGTTATGACACCAAAACGAACATCCTCAGTGGGGTCGTTTTAGGCATGGCCAAAGAGATTGAAGGAATAGTTCGTGAATTTGAAGAAAAATACAGGAACTTTAACGTCGTTTTAACCGGGGGGGATTGCACCTATTTTGCGCAGCTGCTTAAAAATAAGATATTTGCAGACCCCGACTTACTTTACAAAGGATTGTATGCGATCAGTGAGACCAATAACAAATAGTTTTTCAGCCATTTTACTGCTTTTGATGATGACCCTTCCGGCCCTCCAAGGAAAGGCACAGGAGAATTCACCTTATTCAAGGTATGGACTTGGTGATTTTATACCCGGACAAAATATCCTGAACAGAGGTATGGGAGGGCTCAGTTCCGCATTTGCTGATTATTCATCAGTGAACTTCACGAACCCTGCCTCCTATGCTTCACTGAAGATCACCACTTACGATGTGGGTTTGGACTATAACTCAAGGTCACTCAGGGCATTGAACCCTCCAAGAAAATTCAACTCCGCTTACCTGATCCCTTCCTACATGCAGATTGGTCTCCCTCTTTCCAAGAAAAAGAACTGGGGCATGAACATCGGACTTCGTCCCGTCACGCGGATCAACTACGATATCGTCCGCAACACCAGGGTTGCTGGTATTGACAGCGCTCAATACAGCTACCTGGGCAATGGCGGAACCTACCAGGCGTTCACAGGCATGGCCTATGGAACAAAGAAGCTGAGCATTGGTTTCAATGCAGGGTACATGTTTGGCAACAAAGAGCACAGCACAAAGCTTTCGTTTGTCAATGACACCATCAATTACAAAACAACCAATTCTTCAGATACCACCCGTTTTGGCGGTTTGTTCTTCAATGC
>CANEWJ010000036.1 GCA_947442625.1 Chitinophagaceae bacterium | reverse complement strand
ATCGTGAACTGTTTCCATTGGGATGATTTAACCATTGAAACTAGTTTGTTTTAATCTGTTTTAATTTGATAAATGAATTTAGATTGGGTGATATTCATCACTAAATCACATCGGCACCTCCATCAGCAAAATCTCTGACCCTTCTTCTGAAGATGTCAACATGAATGCTTCGGTTTCACAGATACCCAGGCCATCGCGGTTTTCAATGTCAATGCCATCAAGGTTGAATTTTCCTTTGAGCACAAAAGCATAGACGCCGTTGCCTGGTTTTTTGATGGCATATTTTGCTGCAGCGCCATTGTCGAATATTCCCAGATGGAACCAAGCGTCTTGGTGAATCCAAACACCGTCGTCATCACTGTTGGGTGAAAGGACCTGTTGTAATTTATTTTTTCTGTCGTCCATTTTCAAGCTGACTTGGTCATAACGGGGAGCAACATTTTTCTTGTTGGGATAGATCCAGATCTGAAGAAACTTGACGGCTTCATTTTCGTTCTTGTTGTATTCGCTGTGATGGATGCCTGTGCCGGCGCTCATCACCTGGATGTCTCCCTTTCTGATGACTGTTGTATTTCCCATGCTGTCGCAGTGTTCAAGATCACCTTCCAGGGGGATGCTGATGATTTCCATGTTGTCGTGCGGATGTTTTCCGAAGCCCATGCCACCATTTACGCAATCATCGTTCAATACCCTCAACATGCCAAAATGCATTCTTTCGGGATTGTAATATCCTGCAAAACTGAAACTGTGAAAACTTTTCAACCAGCCGTGGTCTGCCTTGCCCCTTGAATCCGCCTTGTGCAAAATTGTTTTTGACATTGTCTGAAATTTTTACAAAGTTCGGGTAAGTTGTGGGTAATTCAATAGGGTGTAGGGGTTTAAAGGTATAGCGGGACAAAAACTATGGAAAGCTTAAAAATCAAAACGCTTGAACATCTATCAGCTTGTTTGTGTTATATTATCAATACCTTGACATGAAAAAGATGATCCCTGCAGTTTTGATTGTTTTGTTGATCCTTGTTGCATTCCAATCTTTTATGGCCATATCCACTTCAAATATTGAAAAGCAGAAATACCGGGTCGTAAAAAAAGAAAGTGGTTTTGAGGTCCGTTTCTATCCTCCTGCCACTTTTGCGACCATCCGGTCAACGGCAAAAAACTACAGGGAACTTTCCGGAAGTGGCTTCAGAAAAATCGCAGGCTATATTTTTGGTAACAATGAAACATCGGCCAAGATTGCGATGACATCTCCCGTTCACATGGATATTAACGAAACAGAGTCTTCCATGAGTTTTGTGATGCCATCTGAATATGATATCAAAAGCCTTCCCCGTCCAAACGACGCAAAAGTAGAAATACATGAATCACCAAGTGAATATGCTGCTGCCATTGAATTTGGTGGGTATGCCAATGACGAAACCATCAGCAAACATGCCGAACAACTAAAAAAATCACTCGAAGAAAAAGGCATAAAACCCATCGGCCATTACAGGTACCTGGGATACAATCCGCCCTATCAACTGATAGGAAGAAAAAACGAAGTGATTGTTGCCGTTGAGTGGAAAGAGTAAGATTCCCCTTTCTATGTAGAATAGTGCTGTCTTCTACAAGACTTTCCCACCACGAATGACATTCAGTAAAATCGCTACAATTGCAATGATAAGCAGAATGTGAATTATCCCGCCGGCACTGTAGGCAAATACTCCTATGGCCCATCCCAGAACGAGTATTACAGCGATGACATACAATAGGTTTTTCATGTTTGTGTTTTTAGCGTTTATCACACAAAGTACAATGCATCCCCCTTCTGAAAACCAGTCTAGTTCATTGATTCAGGTGATTGGCATCACAAAAAAACATAGAGAAATGTAATGCTGTTGTTCATGATGATGCCTGGGCATGTTTTTTGAGAATTTACTCAATCCAAATTGCCCAAACCAACCTTCACCTTCTTCATCGCCTCAACCATCCTGTTGTATCGCATCAAACTTTCTTCTTCCCCAATCTCCTCAAACTGAATTTTTACACCCGGCCTGCATTGTGCAAGCAAAGAAATATCTGCCGCACAGATTCTTGCTATGCGCGGGTAACCGCCTGTTGTCTGGGCATCGGCCATAAGGATGATGGGATCCCCTTCGTGTGTCACCTGCACAATACCTGCTGTGACGGCTGTTGATACCATTTCTGTTTTCTCTTCCAACGCGAATTTTTTTCCTTCCAGCCGATACCCCATCCTGTTGGACTGCGATGATATGGTGAACTCGGAATTAAATATATTTTCTTGTGATGAGCTATTGAACAAATCAAACTCAGGTCCTTTAATGGCATGGACTATTGCAACATTGGCTGTAACTTCAACAAGGTCTGCAGTATGCCAATGGGAAACGCCTACACCGTTGGGAAGCATATGTAGATTTGGTGCGGTTTGAAGATCTTGCTCACGTTTGAAGGGCAGCATGTCTCCGGTGATCAGGTTTCTTCCATTTATTCCTCCAATCCCTGATGGTGTATAGGTTGATGCGCTGCCCAATACTTTTTTAATATTGAATCCGCCACTGACTGCAAGATATGATCTGCATCCTTCCGCACTGGCTGTTGTTTTGATGATGATGAATGCAGGAATCCAAAGCAAACGGTTAAAGGGCAATTCCACATCATCAATATACGCTTTGCATCCACCACCAACAATTGCACAAAAGACTGCCTCGTTGAACATGATCGATGTTCCATGCAAGGTCATTTCAATCACCGATTCATTTTCATCATTGGCACAAATGATATTGGCCAACGCAGCAGAAACCTTGTCCATTGCACCACCGATGGGAACACCATATTGCTGAAACCCCCGCCTGCCAAGGTCTTGCACGCTGCTCATGAATCCGGGTTTGAGGATGGTGATGCTCATGAATATTGATTGAATGCGTCGAGGGTGATGGGCATGAACGTTACCAGGTCTCCGGTATTCAAAAAGCTGCAGGCTGAAGTGGTAGTGTCAAACATTTTCAAGGGTGTTCTTCCAATCACCTGCCAACCGCCCGGGACTTCTGCAGGATAGATACCAGTTTGTTTTCCTGCAATGGCAACACTTCCCATCGGGATCTTCAATGAAGGTGTTTGTTTTCTTGGTACCCCCAACCGTTCAGGCAGTGTTCCCATGTAGGGGAATCCCGGAATGAACCCGATCATGTAAACCCGATATACAACCGAGGTATGCAAGGAAATGATTTCTTCCATTGATAGATCGAGGTGGGATGAAACCCAGGGAAGGTCAATGCCAAGGGAAGTGTCGTAACAGACGGGCATGCTGATCTGTTTGCCTTTTGTTGCTAATGAAGTATTGGAAACCTGATCACTGAGATCAGACAACAACAATCGAACTGATGCTGCAGAAACCTGTTCACTGAAATAAACCGTCAAACTTCCATAAGCAGGAACGCATTCAATGAAACCTTTGAAAGGATTGGATTCAAGGTCATGCTGCAAAGCAATGACATGCAAGTTTGTTTCTTCACTGATTTCTGCTGCGAATTCAATGGTGATGGCCTGATCGTGTATGTTGTAAATCCTTGGGATAAGCAAATTGTTTCTGTCTACAACTTACAACCATTACACTAATAATTGATCACCTGTTCTTCAATATCGGAGGGCAACTCACGCCACTTGTATTCCTGGTTGCGGAGCTGTGGTTCAAATCCCGCTTCGCGGATGGCATCTTGCATCGACTTGTATGTGAAACGGTGCGGCGCGCCTGCAGCACTGACCACATTTTCTTCCAGCATGATGCTTCCAAAATCGTTGGCACCTGCGTGCAAACAAATTTGTGCCACTTTTTTGCCTACAGTAAGCCAGGAGGCTTGTATGTTTTTGATGTTGGGCAACATGATTCTGCTGATGGCAATCATCCTGATATATTCTTCCCCTGTGGTAAGGTTTTGCACCCCACGGATCTTGGTCAGTAATGTGTCTACATCCTGGAAGGTCCAGGGGATGAAGGCCAGGAATCCATTGGCGGTTTCAGGTTTTCTTGATTGTACCTCGCGGATCTTGATAAGGTGTTCGAAGCGTTCTTCCAATGTTTCAACATGGCCAAACATCATGGTTGCTGAGCTGGTGATGTTCAGCTGGTGTGCCGCCGCCATGACATCCAGCCATTCTTGGGCGCCACATTTTCCATTGCTGACCAGTCTCCTTACCCTGTCTACCAGGATCTCGGCTCCGGCTCCGGGAAGAGAATCCATGCCCGCCGCTTTGAGGGCAGACAGCACATCGTGGTGGGTCATCTTTTCCAACTTGGCAATATGCGCCACCTCGGGCGGTCCGAGGGTGTGCAGCCTTATTTCTGGAAATTCAGCCTTGATGGCACTAAAGGTATCGGTATAGTATTTGAGTCCTAGGTCTGGGTGGTGGCCGCCTTGCAGCAGCAATTGGTCACCGCCCCACTTGAGGGTTTCCTGGATTTTTTCCCGGTAGGTATCCATGGTGGTGATATAGGCTTCGGCGTGTCCGGGGATCCTGTAGAAATTACAGAACTTGCAGTTGGCGATGCACACATTGGTGGTGTTCACGTTCCGGTCGATCTGCCAACTCACTTTTCCATGGGGCACCTGCTTTTTCCTGAGTTCATCTGCTACGTGCATGAGATTGGTCAGGGGGGCTTCCTTGAATAAAAACAGTCCTTCTTCTGCTGTTAAAAACTCCAGGTTCAGTGCTTTTTCGTATAATCCATTTAGATCGTTCATGTAATTCATCATCAAGGCAACAAAGTTAGGGCAACAATGGTTT
The DNA here is from genome assembly GCA_947442625.1 of Chitinophagaceae bacterium. Taxonomy (GTDB): domain Bacteria; phylum Bacteroidota; class Bacteroidia; order Chitinophagales; family Chitinophagaceae; genus Pollutibacter. The sequence continues at coordinate 14,533 of CANEWJ010000036.1, read as the reverse complement.
AAATTGGAGCAAATGAGGCATATCATGCACATATATGTTTTGATGATCCTGGCCTTTCAGCCTATGGGTGGAAAAACGCAGGAGTTGTTTGTTGAACCGCCTTCAACCTTCATCGCCTCATTTTCATTCAGGATGCTGAACGGAGGGGTTATTTTGGTGAGCGCAGGGGTGAATGATTATGGCGATAGCCTCAACTTCATCCTTGACACGGGCAGTGGTGGAATCTCCCTTGATTCAGCTACTGTCGAAGACCTGGGCATACCCATCACCCCATCAGAAAAAACAATCAAAGGCATTGGCGGGGTGCGCAAGGTTTCTTTTTTAAACAATGCAACGCTCAAGTTGCCAGGATTGGCCGTCAAAAACCTCAACTTTCATGTCAACGATTACAGCATCCTGACCAGTGTCTATGGCATCAAGATTGACGGCATCATTGGATACAGTTTTTTCAGCCGCTTCATCGTCAACATCAATTACGATTTCCTTCAGATCAATGTTTTTTCAAAAGGAGAATACAAGTATCCTTCATCTGGGTATATGATGTATCCCATGTTCACAGCCCTTCCCATGCAATCGCTTGAATTTACCGAAAGCCGCAGGCTTGTGCAGCGGTTTTACCTTGATACGGGAGCCGGATTGAACTTCCTCTTGTCAGAAAGCTATCTCAACGACAGCGCTGTCCTGAAAAAAAGGCGCAAGCCTCCTGTGGTTACCCAGGCCGAAGGGGTTGGGGGCAAGATGAGCATGCGCCTGACAACCATCAAGCAACTGAAAGTGGGTCCTTACCGGTTCAGGTGGGTGCCAACGTATTTGTTCAAGGACGAATACAATGTTACCAATTATCCTTTTGTGGGCGGTTTGTTGGGGAATGATATCCTGCGCAGGTTCAACATCACCTTCGATTATGCCAAGCAGCAAGTGCATATCATGCCCAACCTCCATTTCAAAGATGAGTTTGATTATGCCTACAGCGGGCTTTCCATCTATTTTATCGATGAAAAAATTGTCGTAGACGATGTGGTGCCCTCCTCTCCTGCGGATAAGGCAGGGTTCAAAAAAGAAGACATCATTGTTGCCATCAACAACGATACCAGCAACAACATCCAGGCATATAAAACGATCATGCAGACGCTTGGTCAAAAGCTTAAATTTTTGGTAATCAGGGATGGAATACCCATGATGCTCTCCATGAAGGCCAAGAGTATTTTGTAATGTATTGATTACATTTGCGTTATGGTGAAGTTCGAAAGATTCATGCTCGACAACGGATTGAAGGTATTGGTGCACATCGACCAAAGCACACCCATGGCCGTAGTGAATGTATTGTACGATGTTGGTGCAAGGGATGAGGATGCCCAGCAAACAGGCTTTGCGCATTTGTTTGAGCACCTGATGTTTGGGGGATCTGTGAACATTCCAGACTACGATGAGCCCTTGCAGGTTGCGGGAGGTGAGAACAATGCCTATACCACCAACGACCTCACCAATTATTATTGTCAGCTTCCTTCCGAAAACCTGGAGACGGCTTTTTGGCTGGAGAGTGATCGCATGCTGAGCCTGGCTTTCAGCAAAAAAAGCCTGGACGTGCAGCGCAAGGTGGTCTGTGAGGAATTCAAGGAGCATTATATCAACAAGCCCTATGGTGATGTTTGGCATATCATGCGCGAACTGGCTTTCAAGGAACATCCCTATCGGTGGATGACCATCGGCAAGGAATTGTCTCATGTAGAAAATGCACAGTTGGAGGATGTAAAAAGATTTTTCTTCAAACATTATACGCCTTCCAATGCCATTCTTGTGGTGGCAGGAAATGTGTCTGTTCAACAGGTAAGGGAGCTGGCGGAGAAATGGTTTGGTGATATCCCTCCGGGAGAAAAACACAAAAGAGACCTTCCTGTTGAGCCGGAGCAAAAAGAGGAAAGGCGTATGACGGTTCACCGCAAAGTGCCTGCTGACGCCATTTACAAGACATGGCACATGTGTAGCCGCTTGGACGATGATTACTATGCAACAGATTTATTGACGGATATTTTGGGAGGTGGCGCTTCATCAAGGCTTTACCAGGCACTGGTGAAAGAGCAACAATTGTTCACGGGCATCAATTGCTATCATTTTGGTAGCCTGGACGCAGGATTGCTGGCCATTGACGGACAGTTGGTGAAAGGGGTAGACATCAAAAAAGCAGAAGACGCGATTGAAGCCGAACTGGACAAGATCAGGCATGGACTTGTTGATGCACGCGAGTTGCAGAAGGTCCAGAACAAAACTGAAAGTGTGATGGCTTTTGAGGACATGAGTGTGATGAACAGGGCCGGTAGCCTGGCCTTCTATGAATTGCTGGGTGATGGAGAACTCATGAACACTGAGTTCAAAAAATACCAGGACGTTTCTGTGCATGATCTCAAGCGCATTGCCAACCAGGTGATGCAGCCTTCCAACAGCAATACCCTTTGGTACCTTGCTGAAAACTAGAACCATAACCATTCAAATCATTCCATGCCAGACAGAAGCCAAGCGCCCCATATAAAGGATGCCATCGAGTATGCCATCGCACTAAAAAAACCAGAAATCTTCACCTTGGATAATGGTGTCAAGGTGTACAATGTAAATGCCGGAACAGAAGAGGTTGTGCAGATTGAGTGGATTTTTAAGGCAGGGAACTGGTTTGAAAAAAGCAATAACATTGCCTCGGCTGCCAATTTCCTGATCAAGAACGGCACCTCAAAAAAATCTGCCTACGACATCAATGAGTACGTTGATTTTTATGGCGCTTACCTTAACCGCAGTTGTTACAACGAAACAGCGGTGGTTACTTTGCATTGTTTATCCAGGCAGTTGGAAAACCTGCTGCCCATGGTGCAGGAGCTTTTTCTGGATGCCATTTTTCCTGAAGAGGAGCTGCATATTTTCAGGCAGAACATGAAGCAGAAGCTGGAAGTCAACCTGAAGAAATGTGATTTTGTAGCCGGAAGAAAAATTGATGAATTCCTGTTTGGCGCAAAGCATCCCTATGGGGTTTACAGCATTGCCGAAGATTATGACGCCCTAGATGTTGTGGCACTCCGTAATTTTTATGCCACCTATTATCAGCAGGGCCATTGCAGCATTTTTTCTGCCGGTATCCTTCCTGCCAATTATGCCCAGTTGATGAACGGATTTTTTGGAAGCCTGCCTTTCAACCAATCACCCATCGTTGCGCCTGAACACCTTATCCTGCCGGCATCAGAAAAAAAATGGAACATCATCAATGATCCCGAAGGTGTGCAAGGGGCTGTACGTATCGCCAGACCTTTCCCAACAAGGCATCATCCTGATTTCCCTAAAGTGCAGGTACTGAATACCTTGTTCGGCGGATTTTTTGGATCAAGGTTGATGAACAATATCCGCGAAGACAAGGGATATACCTACGGCATCTATAGTTTTCTGGTGAACCATATCCATGGCGGTGCCTGGATGATCAGCACTGAAGCGGGTAGGGATGTTTGTGAAGCAACGGTCAATGAAGTATACAACGAAATGCAAGCACTCCGCGAAGGCGATATTGATCCTGAAGAATTGTTGCTGGTCAAGAATTATCTGATCGGCACCTTGCTCGGTGATCTCGATGGTCCTTTCCACACCATAGCCCGTTGGAAAAACCTTGTCCTGAACGGATTGGACGACAGCTTCTTCTACCACTCTGTAGACACCATCAAAAACATCAGCGCAGAAGAATTGAAGGCCATGGCCAACAAGTACCTGCAGCCCGAAGATTTTTATGAGTTGGTGGTGGTTTAGTGCTTGAGTCCATCAATGATTTCGACAGCAGTTTTTTCCAGTTTTGAAAGCAGTGGGGGCAATACAAAAGGTGCTTTCTGAAAATAAAAAAGCGTGATCAATTTCCTGCCTGGGTCAACCATGTAAGCAGTATTGAATGCACCTCCCCAAAAAAAACTTCCTATGCTTGCATTGTTGATCACCTGGCCTTTTTCTGTTGTTAGTCCGACACCCAGTCCAAAATTATTCAGGGAAGCTTTGCCACCAAAAACAAATGTCTTGTCCCCCAATTGATTGGTGAGAAAGGCTGCCATAGACTGTTTGGATAACAGGGTCTTGTTTTTGTACTTGCCATTGTTCAAAAGACAAACCAGAAATTTCCCATAGTCTTCTGTTGTAGAAACGAGTCCTCCAATGCCGGAATAATATCCGTTGTCATCTTGTTTCGCATAATCAACAGGAAAAATGGAAGGACTGAGTTCTTGCAGACTATCCGCCCGGAATTGTATGTAAACATTTACAAGTCGATCCTGTTTTTCCTTGGGCAGGTAAAAATAAGTGTCATGCATTTCAAGGGGCTTGAAAATATTTGATTCAAGATAGTTGCCCAGGGACATGCCTGATATGATCTCAATGAGTCTCCCTGCCACATCAGTACTGAGCCCATAGCTGAACCTTTCGCCGGGCTGGTGTGCCAACGGCATTGTTGCAATCTGTTGTATTTCTTCTTCAAGATTTTTGTAGCCCATGTTCAGCATTTTATCCAGACCATATTTTTTGAACAGTGGCGCTAGTCTGGGATGTTCATCTGCTGATGAAATGCCTGATTGATGGGTCAAGATATCCCGTATGGTGATGGACCTTTTTCTTTCAACCAATTGTATTGAATCTCTTCTGATGATAGCAACTTTTTGATTGCTGAATGCTGGGATAAATTTTTCGATGGGTTCATCCAATTCGATCTTTTGTTTTTCAAGGAGTTGCAAAAGGCCAACAGAAACAATTGCCTTTGTTTGGGAGGCTATCCTGAAAATGGAATGGGTTTCCATTTTTTTGTTTGCAACAATGTCTGAATAGCCAAAAGCCTTGTTGTACTTCACCCTGCCTTCATGTATGATGAGTGCAGTACCTCCCGCAACGCGGTGCTCATCCACTTCTTTGTTGATGATGCTGTCGATTTTTGAAAAAGATTGACTGCTTGTAAGATTGCAGAAATGCAACGCAAAAAAAATTAACACCAGCCTCATAGACTTTCAATTTAGGTTGTCAAATGTAACAATTGAAATGCGTGCTTGAAATTTTCATGTGACAGTTAACGCAACAGTAACAGTTTTCATTGTTTTTTATTGTTTTTCAACAATAAATATTGAACAATCCACAAGCCTGTCCACATGTTTTTAACAATTTTATTTTGGAGATATTCAGTTAATATTTCATTCATAAATCCGTAACATTTGAGTTGCACCTTGTGGAAAATCAACGATCATGGAAGTTTCATCACAGCTGCTCTCCCATACTAGACATTTGTTGCAAAATGGCATCTTCAATCACCTGTCTGATCAAAAAATATCCACGCTTCACTACATGATTCTTTCTGCCAACAAAAGGATTCAGGATCAGCAGACAATATTCAACTTGTGGAGAGAAGGAGACTATACATCTAATTTTGTCAACATGCAGCTCTTGCAGCAAACAAATTATTTGCTTCAAATGCATGGGCAAAAAATGATAGAAGAAGATTTTCTGGAATTGATTTTAGATTAAATAGGTCCAAGTAATTTTTTAGCGGTCCTCTGGTTCTGCTGTAGAATCTTTGGGTGAGGGAATTGCTATAATAATCACACTAACGCAATGACTTCAGGAACTGAAGACTCAAGGGCAGCTGTGTCATCACCCTTGTAGATTCATCTTCAATAAAATAATGCTTTACGCCAGCTTTTTTGGCTGCTTTCATGACTGCTTTGATGTTTACATCACCCTTTCCCAACACCACATTGGTTTCTTCATCGGCACCGCCGGTATCGTTGCATTGGGTTCCGTGTTCACGGTCCTTGAGGTGTAACATCTTCATGCGCTCAGGATATTTCTTGATCAGAGAAACAGGGTCTGCACAGCCTTGTTTGGCCCAGTAAACATCGAGTTCAAAGTTCACATAAGCAGGATCAGTTTTGGCAACAAGATCATCAAACAATGTACCCTTGCCAGTAGGCCTGAATTCAAATCCATGGGGATGATAGCAGAATTGAAGTCCATTCTCTTTTAAAATTTTTCCGGCCCTGTTGAATTTCGCTGCTGCTTCTTCAACCTCTTTCATGCCAAATTCATTGCCTTTGTGGTCTATCGCAAAGCAAACAACATAAGTAGCGCCCAGTGTTTTTGCTTTTTGTATGACAGGGGTAAGGTCTTTGTCCAATTCCTTGTAACCGATGCCAATGCTCACCATGTTGTATCCCATCTGGTCGAGCATTTTCTTGTAGCTTATGATATCCATGCCATAGAGTTCTCCACCTTCCAATTCCTTGATGCCCATTTTTCTCACTTTTTCCAAACTGCCTTTCAGGTCTGTTTTCACTTCATTCCTGATGGAATAAAGTTGAAGTCCAATTTCTTGAGCACCTGCAAAAAAAACAGTGGAGCATACAATGGCAATCGATAGCATCAACTTTTTCATCTCAATAGATTTTTTAGAAATTAAAAGTAAGACTTTCCATCATCTCTTGCGAAAAGCATCAATCTTGTCCATGGTACAAGTATAAAGCACCATAGGTCCAATTCGGGCTTTGAAGACCAGGATAATTGAAGCGGTCCATCATCAGCGCAACATAGCGAAATGGATATCCTTCGGGCAATTGAACAACATTGGGCCAGACCCTTGAGCCAGAAGTTTCATCCCATGGTGGAAGATCCATCTTCAGTGTGCCGGCTTCCTTGAGATCAGGATAGGTATAGATATAGATCTTACGGTCTTTGCTGCCGGAAAAACAATAGAGCTGGTTTCCGATTTTTTGGATGGATGTTCCAGTGGAGTTGTTGGCAACGGGGCCTGCAATTTTTGTATAGCCTTTGTTCCAGACATCAGATTCCAGCATGATGGCCTTGTATCCATTTTCATTGGTGCAAGTCAACATTCGCCATTTCTTTGCTTTTGCATCAAACAAAATATGAGGGTCCTCGTAATCACCTACCATGCCAAAGGGTGTTGCCCGCATGATGGAAAAACCAAACCGCGGATCCTGTTTGCTTTCAATGGTGAGCAATTGTTTTTTCTCCTGCTTATTGGCAAAAGCGCTGAAACCCGTTGTCAGCCCACGCCACATGCCATCTTTCCTGTCGTAATAAACATGTGATGCTACCTCATTCCTGAGCAGTCCATCCTGCCTGTCAAATACAATGACGCCTTCCATCTTGATGTCAAATACGGAAGGATTCATGCTGAAAACACCTTGCATGGGATGGGGCAAACCGCGGCCCCTGATGGTCATGGTATACCACAACCTTCCTTTGTCGAGCAGGGGATCACCATTTTCATAGGTGATGGCCCTGATGTCTGCAAGCCCTGTTCCGCTGCTGAGCGAGGCATCAACTTTTTCGACATCAACCCTTCCCTTTTCAAGGGTTAAAAAAAGCCTGGACTGGAATGAATGGATGAAGTCCATTTTTCTAAGATCAAGGTACTCGCTGATTTCAAATTGTGCCACTGGTTTTGGGAGGTCATTGTTTTGCACATACAAAACCAAACCGCTTCCCAGCATTTGCAGGATTATTTTTCCTTGCAGTTTGCTTTTTTCACCAGCCTTGAGGGCGATGGATTTTTCAACAAGCGTGATGGAGTCTTTGACAATCTTAATCCTCGCATCCACCATGTTGTGGTCATCAAAAACAGCGGTGATGGTGCATTGATTTTTTTGATTTTCATCAGAGAATTCAAATCCGATTTCACCATTTCCCTTGCAGCTGTCCAGTTCAATTGTATAGGTGGCAAAAGGATTGAAGCCACCAAACCAGATGGCCGTGGTGGACTTTTCTGCAGATTGAAGAGAGAGTCGATTACCGCTTGTTTGTATATTGGCGTGTGAGGTAAGGCGATGTGCTGTCGGATACATGACGGGCATCCCGATGATTTCGTTGGGATACAATGCGGACAAAGGAATAGACAAATCCTTGTCGAACAAAAATCTTCTCACCGCCTGTCTTGTGAATTGGATCCCATCTGGTCTAACCTGTTGCTGGGCCATCAATGGAGCGCTTGCCATGATGCCATAGAAGAACAAACAGTACAATGGTTTCAGCAAGCGGTTGATCTTTGTCATGGTTGCTTTCATTGTTGTCCGGGGATGTATTGTTTTTCCATGTTCTTCAGTACATCTTCCTTGTAAAACAATACATCTTTCAACTGGCCTTTGGTATACATTTCTGCCTGGTCTTTGAAATGTTTGGACGCAGGATCTCCGCTTTCTCCACCAGCCAAGAGTGATTTTGCTTTTATCTTTTTTCCAAACTCAACGGCACAGATAAAGCTGTTTCCGCCATATCCATAGCGTTTTTTGCTGCCTTCCGATGTACGGGAATTGAAGGAAGGAAGGCTTCCCCAGGCTGAAGAGGCAAAGGGGGAAGGTATGCTGGGCTGGTTGTCATCAAACTTCGATTTCATTGCATTGCTGATGCGTTGAAAACGGTTGACCTCGCCCCAGGCAATTTCCCAGGTACCATAATCAGCCTTTAATTTTTTCAAGGTCTCGATCAGAAAACTGATCTTGGTGGCATCTGGCATTTCTTTCAACATCCGCGGCAATTCAAAGGGAAGATCAATGTCCCTCTTTTTCCCTCGTGTCAGAAAAGGCACAACACGCTCAGCCCAATGGATGGCAATGGTGGTGGCCACCGAGTTGGCAGATGCATTTCTGTCCCATGCGTTCAGCAATTGTATGGCCTTGTTGATGTCTGGTTTGATGTCGTCGGCAATGGCCGTTCTGTTGGCACTGATCAAGGAAGGCAACAAAACATCGAAGGCCGCGAGATGGGTATCATATCCAGCAGCAATCAAACTGTTGATGTCATATTTTTCCCGGCTGCCCAATACCCTCATAGCATTGACGCCACGGAAATTCTCTGGGTCGGGAGCCATGTAGCTGGGATATTTCTTTTTCGAAATGCTACCATTTCCGGCAACCGTAAAGGGTGTGGCATTGCAGTTCTGCAACCAGCCATTGGCGGGGTTGTAAAGATGAACAGTTTCTTCCACCGTATGCAATCCCTTCCAATCTGTTGCAGCGGTTGATCCGTCCACTGGATTGTTCCAGTCTATATTGGCATCGCGCTTGGGCATGAAATTTCCATGCCAGTAGGCAATGTTTCCCTGGTCGTCTGCATACACGGTATTGTTGGAAACATTTTCACGCAGGTCCATGATGGATTTGAATTCAGCAAAGGTTTTTGCTTTGGTCCTGCTCCAGGATTGTATCAAACCCTTTAGCGATCGGTTGTTGGACTGCATGCTGATCCATTTGTCTTCTTGCATGGCCATCACCGGCCCATGGTGTGTGGCATAGACATTGAATTCTTTTTTGGCCATGCTGCCATTGGCCGTCTTGTAGGCAATGGTTGTTGGTTGTATGCTCACAGGCCGAAGTTGTTTTTCATGTTGATAGAAGAGTCCGTTTTTGTGCTTGACAATGGTCTCTTCATATAGGTCGGCCACATCGGCCTGGCTGGAGGTATGCATCCAACCACAGTGTTCATTGAAACCCTGGTACACGAAAAACTGTCCCCATGTAACGGCGCCATAGGCGTTGAGTCCTTCTTCGCTCACCATGTGCACCTCTGGGCGGAAATAAAAAGTAACATGCGGGTTGATGTAGAGCATGGCATTGCCAGAAAGGCTGCGCGATGGGGCAATGGCAAAACCATTGGAGCCGCTGAGCTGCTCGGGATCTTTCTTTTTCAATGAGGCAAGGTCTGTAGAAAGACCCGCATAGAATTTCTTGATGTCGTTCGCTGTAAGGTCGCTGGTCTGTATCGCTGAAATGCTGCCGTCTGTATAGGTCAAAGGATACCAGGGCTTGAACTCACGCAGCAGCGCGGGTTTCACTTTTGGATTTTTGTAGAGATAAAAATTCACCCCATCCGCAAATGCGTTCAGCAGTTTTTTCATCCACTCCGGGCTTGCTTCATAATCTTTTACAGATGCTGCAGAATCGATGACCATTTTCACGAGCAGGTCTTCGTAAATGCTTTGTTCGCCATTGATTTCACTGGTTCTTCCCAGCATGGTGATGTAGTTCATTTCCACCCGCTGAAAATCGTCCTCACATTGCGCGTACAACAATCCGAACACACAATCTGCATCACTTTTTCCATAGACATGCGGTATGCCCCATTTGTCGCGAATGATGTTCACCCGTTTGGCCGTTTCCTGCCAGCGTGCGATCTCTGTTTTTGATTGGGCTCCAGACAAAAATGGAAGGAGCAAAAAACCGATCAGTATGTATTTCATAAATATTTTCCTCGCTTTAAAAATCGAAATTATTGGTTGACCTGGTTGGCTTTCAATACCCGGATGAAGTTGCCGCCAAGGATCTTGTTGATGTCTTTTTTGCTGTAACCTCTTTTCAACAATTCCTCGGTGATCAAGGGCATGTTGGTTACATCATTGAGTTCACGCGGCGAGGAATTGATGCCATCAAAATCAGAACCGATGCCGATATGGTCAACACCAATCAAGTTGGCAATATGGTCGAGGTGGTCGATGAGTTGTGCAAGTGAAGGGCGAACATTGTCCATCTCCTCCTTGTATTTTTCATGGATCAAAAGATTGGCGTAAAAATCACTGGGATTGATTTTCAGCAAGGAATCTTTTTCCTTTTGGTGCTTTCTGATGAAGGCATTATTTTTTTCGCGGAAGCTGCTGTCCACAAATCCTGAATAAAAATTAAGGTGGATGACGCCATTGTTTTTTCCAATCATCCGGATCTGGTCGTCGGTCAGGTTTCTTGGAACAGGACACAGTGCATAGGTACAACTGTGTGAAGCAATCACGGGTTTTGTGCTGATGCGCAAAGCATCGTAAAATGTTTTTTCTCCTACATGCGAAACATCAACAATCATCCCCAGTGCATTCATGCGTTTTACAATCGACTCACCCAGTGCATTCAATCCATACGCATGCCCCAGGTCTTTTTTGGCCCTCTCATCGGCAGCAGAACTGGCCCATGAGGTGCTGTTGTTCCATGTCAGGGTCATGTAGCGTGCGCCGCGGTCATATAACTTTTCGAGGTAGTCGATCCTGTCTTCGATCATGTGTCCACCCTCCACGCCAATCATGGATCCCAGCTTTCCGCTTTTTACTGCAGTCTTCAGGTCTGCCACATTGCGCACCATCATCATCTTGTCGGGGTTGCGGTTCACTGTTGCATATAGCGTATCGATTTCGCGGTTCGCAAATGCATAGGCGGTACCCATCCCATAATTTTCATCACAGAAAATGGAGAAAACCTGCACATCAATGCCACCTGTTTTTATTCGTCCAAGATCAGAATGGGTGATGCCTTTAAGGTCCTGGTCAAAGCTTTTTCCTTTTTCAAGACCCGTGCTGATGAAGTCATTGTGGGTGTCAATCACAATGGCTTTCTGGTGGATTTTTTTGAACGACTGTGCTCTTGCATCCATCAAAATTGAAGAAGCAATCAGCAGGGCGGGGAGCAATATTTTTTTCATGTTTTAATCATTGATGGATTGGTACATCAGCACTTTGAAACGGTCGTGAATATCTCCAAATTGCATGGGGTAAATATTGGTGAAGAAAAGACCCACGATTTTTTCTTTTGGATCAACCCAATAGGTGGAGGAGAACATCCCGCCCCAACTGAAGGTTCCTTCATTGGTGGGAAGCTTTCCGCTGCCAGCAGAGGTGATGATGCCAAAGCCCAGTCCAAATTTATCGGTGCCATTGCTGATCTCGCCGATTTGGTTCTGCGTCATCATGCGTACGCTGTTCCTGCTGAGGATGCGCACGCCATTGTATTCCCCACCATTCAGCATCATCTGCAAAAAGATGGCATAGTCCATGATGGTAGAAGAAAGGCCACCGCCACCACTGAACATCTTGAAATCCATGTTGGGGAAGTCTCTGTAAAAAGTTCCGGTCAGTGTATAGGTGGGTTCCATCATTTTCAACTTGCCCTCCTTGTGGGAATAAAGGCTCACCAGTCTTTGTTGTTTATCTATTGGCAGGTAGAAGTAGGTGTCCTTCATGCCCAGTGGTTCAAAGATGCGCTTGCGAAAAAACGCATCCAGCGTCATGCCAGAAACCACTTCAACCAGATAGCCCAAGACATCGGTGTTGAGTCCGTACAAATATTTCTCACCCGGTTGGTGAAACAAAGGAAGGGTTCCAAGCCTTTTGATGTTGTCAGCAAGGTTGATGTTTTTTACCCCAATGCCAGCCACTACCCCATTTTTGGCGTATATGGCTTTGGCGGTGGACGAACCGATTTGTGCATAGCCAATGCCTGAAGTATGGGTCAACAAGTCGCGGATGCTGATCTCCCTTTTGGCAGGAAGGGTGGTAAAGCTGGTATCTGCTGCATTGAACTTGTCCAGCACCTTAGGGTTTTTGAATTCAGGGATGAATTTGGAGACAGGCTCATCAAGCAAAAACTTGCCTTCTTCAAAAAGCATCATCACAGCTGTACTGGTAATGGCCTTTGTCTGTGAGGCGATGCGAAAGATGTGGTCAGTCCGCATGGGCGTTTTCTTTTCGATGTTCTCGTATCCGAAAGCCTTGTAGTACTCAACCTTTCCGTTGCGCAGGATCAGCCCCACTCCCCCGTTCATCCATCCTTTGTCTGCCCAGCCCTGGATGACCTGATCGGCCGTTTTCAAGCGCTCGGCAGACAGGCTGCTTTGGGATTTCAGGTGTTGGCCTGTTGGTTTAGCGGTTTGTGCAATGGACGCGGAAAACAAGCCCGCAGACAAAATGATCAGCAGAATTTTTTTCATGTGGAATAAATGAGGCTTGAAGTTACAGAAAAAGGGTGGAAGGGTTTAAGGGTGGAAGGGTTTAAGGGTGGAAGGGTTAGAGGTTTAGGTGTTGAGAGAGGGCTATAAAGTGAAGGGGTTCAACTTTCTTACTTAAGGCCTTTAAATGGAAACTTCATCCACTACTGCCTTCCGCTGGCAAGTTCAACCTCCCTAAACCCCTACACCTCTCAACCTCTACACCTCTCAACCCCTACACCCCTCAACCCCTACACCCCTCAACCCCTACACCTCACTAACGACTCTCAGCACTTGGATTCCTGGGCATGATCCCAGTCTTGAAATACTTGGAGGCTTCCAGGATGTATTTATGGAACTGGTATTCATCATTGAAGGCAATGAATTCATAACTAGGGCGCCAGAGGGTCATGAAGCGTTCCAGGTCGCGGTCTGTGAGACCAGTAATCTGGCGGACCAGCGCTTTTGTAAACCGGCTGTCAATGAATTTCTGTTGTTCTTCCAGGACCAGCCTGTTTTGGAAGCTCCGCATCACCTTGTTTCTCCTGAACTTGAAGGCGTTGATCAGGCTGTTGGGGTCCAGGTTACCGGCTGAAGTCGTTTGCAATCCGCCCCCCTCAAATTCAAAAATTTTCCTGTATTTCTCACGGTTTTCAAGGGAGTCCTGTCGATAAGATTTTCCGATTACCACAACCTCCTTGAGGGTCTGGTACCTGTCTTGCACCCTGATCTGCAGGGCAATATCAAATCCAGCCGGATACCGGATGGTGCTGACCGGAAAAAGCATCGTAGATTTCCCCCGGAAGGTAAAAAAGACGGAGTCGTTTTTGTCAACCGTGATGCCGTACCTGCCGATGGAGTCTGTGAAGGTTATTTCCCCTTTTTTGGAACTGACCTTTACTGACCCAACCGGAACCATCCTGGTGGAATCATATACCCTTCCTGTCAACCAAACCTGGGAAAAGCCGGTTGATTCAATGAAAAGCAGCAGTACTGGCAAGATAAATTTCAATATGATGGAAGGATGCTTCAGATCTTGTAAATATAAAACCGCTGCCTTTAAGTTTGGGTTGCAATGGCCCAAAGAAATGTTAATACAAACGTAATAAAACTATCCCTATTTGACTTTCAGCCACTCAGCAATCACTTTTGGATAATGGGCATGTTCAAGGGCATGTATTTTTTCTGCCAAACTATCCGGATTGTCGGTTGAAAGCACATCCACGGTGGCCTGAAAAAGGGTCTTGCCATTGTCATAATGCTCATCCACCAGGTGAATGGTGATGCCAGTTTTCTTTTCGCCGGCATTGATCACCGCCTGGTGAACCTTTTCCCCATACATGCCTTTTCCACCAAAGGCGGGCAAAAGGGCGGGATGGATGTTTACAATCTTATTGTTGTAGGCCTTCACAAGGTTTTCTGGGATTTTCCAAAGGAAACCAGCCAAAACAATATGTGTAATACCTTCATTTTTAAGCACTTGTATATATTCGTTGGTGTTTTCAAACTGCGGCTTGTCAATGAGGAGCGTTTTGATTCCAAAACGGTCGGCAATGTCCAGTACACCGGCACCGGGCTTGTTGCAAACCACCAGGGAAACTGATATAACAAGATGATTTTCAAGGTATTGTATGATTTTTTCGGCATTGCTTCCTTTTCCTGAGGCAAAAATCGCCAACCTGATGGGTTCTTTGGCGATGAGCCCAAGCCTGCGGAGGATCTTCTTTTCATAGTTCCAGAAAAACCGGAATTGGCCGAAGAAAAAAGAAACGATGAGGATGAT
>CANEWJ010000035.1 GCA_947442625.1 Chitinophagaceae bacterium | reverse complement strand
AGGTGTACAACCTGTCTATTGCCTGGGGATGGGGATCAGAGTGGGTTTATTGGACCAGTATATTCATCATGTCTTTTGCCTATCTCAAAAGTGGCAAATGGAACAATGCGAAAAGCAGGTCAATCTAAAAAACAAAAACGCCAAATGATATGTTCATTGGTCGGCACCCGAAGGCACTGTTGAAACACTTCATTTGGCGTGTATGGATTATTCTGCAGCTGCAGTTACCTTCTTCTTTGCTGATTTCGGTGCAATGATCATGAGCATTCTCTTTCCTTCAAGCTTGGGAAGACCTTCGACCTGCCCCACTTCAGAAAGACGTTCAGCGAATTTCAAGAGTACAAGCTCCCCCCTTTCCTTGAACATGATGGCACGACCTTTGAACTGTACATAGGCTTTTACTTTGTTGCCTTCTTTGAGGAAGTTTTCAGCATGACGGGCCTTGAAATCAAAATCATGGTCATCAGTACCAGGAGTAAAGCGAATCTCTTTGAGTTCCGCAGATTTGCTCTTGGCCTTCATTTCTTTCTCCTTACGCTTCTTGTCGTAAAGGAATTTGTTGTAATCAATGATTTTACAAACAGGGGGATCAACCTGTGGAGAAATTTCCACCAGATCAAGCTCCAGCTGTTGCGCCATCTTGAGAGCATCTTGTGTTGAATACACACCCATTGTTAC
Source organism: Chitinophagaceae bacterium (assembly GCA_947442625.1). GTDB lineage: Bacteria > Bacteroidota > Bacteroidia > Chitinophagales > Chitinophagaceae > Pollutibacter. The sequence goes on along the minus strand of CANEWJ010000035.1, from coordinate 19,432 downwards.
ATTATCACCTACAAGGCGAACCTGTGAAACCCTGATAAAATGGTTGATGCGGTGTTCTGCTTCTTTTCTTGGGAGGAATCTTCCTCTAGGACCGCCTGAACCAGGACGGCTGCTGAATGGTCTGTTAGATAATGCCATAGTAGCTTTCGGATTTCCTGACGGCATCAGGGAGTATCCGTTTTATTGTTTTTTGATTAAATGGATTGCCGATTCTTATTTTCAGCTGTTAAGGTAGACAATATTTCTGATACTGAACATTGTCCTGCATCGCCCTTTCCTTGTCTTCTTACGGAAACGCATCCCTCTGTCTGTTCTTTTTCACCAATGACAAGCATGTAAGGAACGCGCATCAGTTCAGTGTCCCTGATTTTCTTTCCAATTTTTTCACTTCTGTCGTCTACCTCAGAACGGATGCCTGCCTCAAGCAACTGCTTGTTGACAGAAAAAGCATAATCATTGAACTTGTCACTGATCGGAAGAATTTTCACCTGAACTGGAGAGAGCCACAATGGAAACTTACCAGCATAATGCTCAAGGAGGAAGCCAATGAACCTTTCGTGGGTTCCCAAAGGGGCGCGGTGAATGATCAAAGGAACTTCAGGCTGGTTGTCTCGGTTGGTGAATTGCAAACCAAACCTTCTGCCTTGGGCAAAGTCAACCTGGTTGGTGGCGAGGGTAAACTCACGACCAATGGCACTCCAGATCTGAACATCAATTTTAGGACCATAAAAAGCTCCCTCGTCAGGAACCTCAACAAAAGGTATGTTAGATTCAATCAAAACCTGCCTGACCATCTCCTCTGTTTCCAGCCAAAGTTCAGGCTCATTGATGTATTTCTGTCCCAGTTTAGCAGGATCGTGCAAACTAAGGCGCATTACGTATTTGTCAATACCAAATATGTTGAAATACTTGATGTACATGTCATTGACAGCCCTGAATTCATTAGCGAAATCCTCTTTTGAACAATAGATATGGGCATCATTCATGTGCAAGCACCTTACCCTCATGAGTCCGAAGAGCTCTCCGCTTTGTTCATAGCGGTAACAAGTGCCATACTCTGCAAGACGGAGCGGCAGTTCCCTGTAACTCCTGTTTTCTGCAGAGAATATTTTATGGTGATGAGGACAGTTCATGGCCTTCAGGTAGTACTTGACGCCTTCAAGCTCCATTGGAGGATACATGCTTTCCTGGTAGTATGGAAGGTGTCCACTGGTGATGTACAGGCTTTCCTTTGCAATATGCGGTGTAACCACACGCTTGTATCCTGCAGCAGTTTCTGTTTCTTTCGCCAATCGTTCTAATTCTTCAATAATGACGGTACCATTGGGCATCCACAGGGGAAGTCCAGGTCCTACGTTGTCATCAAAGGTAAAAATCCCCAACTCTTTGCCCAGCTTACGATGATCTCTTTTTTTGGCTTCTTCCAGCATCAGGATATGCTCATCAAGTTCTTTCTGGTTCGGGAAACTCACACCATAGACACGGGTCAGCTGCTTGTTTTTTTCATCACCCTTCCAATAGGCTCCTGCAATAGAAGTCAGTTTGATGGCCTTGATCAGGCCTGTATGAGGGATATGAGGCCCACGGCAGAGATCAGTAAATGCCCCTTGTGTATAAAAGCTGATCTCCCCATCTGTGAGGCCCTGCAGCAAATCCAATTTGTATTCATCCCCTTTTTCGGTAAAATAGGCAATGGCATCACCCTTTGAAATCTGCTTGCGAATGAAAATATTGTTTTGCCTGGCCAGTTCGCCCATTTTTTTTTCGAGATTGGACAATTCCTCTTCAGAAATGGTTTTGCCGCCCAGATCCATGTCATAATAAAAACCCCTGTCAATGGCGGGGCCTACCCAAAATTTCACCCCAGGAAATGTAGCTTCAACCGCCTCTGCAAGCAAGTGTGCGGTAGAATGCCAAAAAGTTGATTTTCCGTCGGCATCGTCCCAGGTAATGAGTTTCAATGCAGTATCCTTGTTGATGGGAGTTGAAGCATCACTGACAACACCATCGATAGATGCAGCAATGACTTTTTTCGCCAACCCTTCTGAAATACCCTTTGCTACAGCCATGGGAGTTATGCCCAGCTCATAGCTTCTTACTGCACCATCCGGAAATTGAATATTGACCATATTTATGTATGCGGTTGAATGTGAACGCTTGATTAACGGCAAATTTAACGAAGTATTGGGTAAGCCCCTCTTGAATTCATAATAATTTGCATTGTTGTGATTAAAAAAATGGAATTGTGTATTAATAAGATGAAAAACTATTCGTTTCCCCCTGAAACCCGAACTGTTTCAAGAGCCTTTACCCTTTTTGTATTGTCATTGTTGATGTTGGGTTTTCAGCATGCATCCGCCCAGAAAATGAGCGGACAATGGATTGGCGGATTTACTTCAGCAGACGACCCTTCTGGATCAACCACAGATTATGTACTGGAAATTGAGTTGGCAGGAACGCAGGTTACAGGCTATTCTTACACGTATTTTTCCATCTCGGGCAAACGATATTTTGTGATATGCAAGCTAAAAGGAAGTTTTGACAAGGGCAGCAAATCACTTTCTGTCAATGAAGTTGAAACAGTAAAAACCAATACACCTCCTGATTTTAAAAACTGTCATCAATCACATGAATTGACCTATCTAAAACAAGCCGACAAAGAGATCCTTTTGGGTAAATGGAAACCGGTAGAAAAAGGCAGTGACTGTGGGAAAGGCAATACTTCTCTCGAAAGAAAATTATTGATCACATCTCCCCCATTAGCAAAAAAAGACGAAAAAGTTGCACCGAAAAAAATTGAATCCAATCCTATACAACAAAAAATTGTGGCGGAAACTGAAGCAAAAGCTTTACCATCCATCAAGAAGCCATTGGAGAATAAAACAAATACTACGCCAAAGTCTGGCCAGCAATCTCTAACAGAAAAATCTGCAGAAAAGAAAACTGATCCTAAGCCCGTGATGCCCATGGAGGGAGGAAAAGCCAAAAATCTATCTGAGGCTGCCAAAGAAAAGCTCACCCAAAGGAATGCACAGATCATCAAAACCATTGATGTTACTGGGCCATCAATAAAAATTGAAATATATGACAACGGGCAGGTAGATGGTGATACCGTATCCATTTTTATGAACGGGGTGCTGTTGATTCCAGCAAAAATGTTGACGGCCAAACCCATCACCATCAACATTGATGTGAATGAAAAGGAAGATGCTTATGATATTGTAATGTTTGCAGAAAGCATGGGAACCATTCCCCCCAATACTGCGTTCATGGTTGTAACAACTTCAACCAAACGGTACGAGATCAACATCACATCAACTGAACAAACCAGTGGTTCAATACGGCTAAGAATCAACCGATAAGGGCTAGAATTTGAAATTATAGGTAACGGATGGGATAGCAGGAAACAGGGAAACCTGCTTTGCCTGCACCTGCAAGGTTCCCGCAAACGCACTGCCGGTCTGGTCAAAATAAAGGAAATAAGGGTTTCTCCTGTTGTAAGCATTGTATAGGCTGAATACCCAGCTTCCTTTTACTTTCCTTTCTTTTTTGGGCACAGGCACATAGGTGGCGGAAAGATCAAGCCTGTGATAAGGCGCCAGACGGTATTGGTTGATTTTACTGTACTGTTGGGTCAGCACACCCTCAACCAGGTAAAATTTTTCTGGCAGTGAAGTAGCATTACCTGTAGCATATACAAAAACAGCAGAGAACTTCCATTTGGGATTCAGTTCATAGATTCCAACAACAGAAAGGTCATTGCGGCGGTCAAACTTGGCAGGATATTTGTTTCCATTGTTCAGGCCGGGGAACTTGCGCCAAGACCACGCCAAAGTATATCCAATCCATCCGGTGAACTTTCCTTTGGTTTTGTTGATGAAGAACTCTGCACCATAGCTCCAACCCTTCCCAAAAACAAATTCCTCTTCGGGATCTTTGATGGAAGGTGTATACCCCTCTCTGTACTCAATCTGGTTCTGCATTGATTTATAGTACAGTTCAACCGAAGTTTCATAGGCATTATCCTTGAAATTCTTGAAGAATCCTGCTGCATATTGCCAGGACAACTGGGGTTTGACCAGAAGGGTGCTTGGCACCCAAACATCGGTGGGAAGTGTGGTACCGGAGTTGCTGACAAGATGAATATACTGGCGGTTCCTACTGACTGATGCTTTAATGGAGGTCTCGTCATTCAAGGTATAGCGCAGGGTTGTACGGGGCTCGAATCCTGCATAAAATTTCACCTGTTCTCCGCGGTTATAAATGGTGCTATCCAGTTTGTTTCCATTGGGATCCCGCTTGAACGACTTGAAAGGGCCCACCTGCTGAAAACCGCTCCAGCGAAGGCCATAACTCAATTTCAACCGGTCATTCACCTCCCAATCATCCTGCACATAGGCACTTGTTTCCCTGGCATATTTTAACTGGGCATTGTTGGGATTGAAGTTGACAGAATCTTGCCTGCCGGAAACAACGGAGGGTGAAAAACGGTGATAAGTATATTGTAGACCATACTTCAGCTTGTGCTCCGGAGACAAATAATGGTCCAGGTCTGTTTTGATGTTGACATCTCTTATCCCACTGCTGAGGGTAAAATCAAAATTATTCTGCAAGGCATTCAAGGCAAAATTATAATCATTGTACACCACCGTTGTGTTCATGAACAGTTTCTTGTTGAATACATGGTTCCATCTGGCCGTTACGGTTGAGTTACCCCAGGGAATGCCCACATTGAATTGGCGTTGCCTGTTCACGAAATCAAAAACATCCCTGCCAAAATACCCACTGATGTAGAGTCGGTCTTTGTTGGAAAAACGATAGTTGAATTTGGCATTAAAGTCATAGAAATAATATCCTGATCCGTAAAACTGACTGGTTTTTTTGATGAATGGCTTAATTAAAGCGTCAATATACGTACGCCTTCCGGAGACGATGAAGGATGCCTTGTCTTTCTTGATGGGGCCCTGAATCGATAGCCGGGATGAGATCGATCCGATTCCACCTTCAGCCTGCAGCTTGTTCATGTTGCCGTCTTTCATAGATATATCAAGCACCGAGGACAATCGGCCACCATACTGGGCTGGCATCCCACCTTTGATGAGGGTAGTATTTTTAATGGCATCACCATTGAATATGGAGAAAAAGCCAAACAAATGGCCAGTATTGTATACCACTGCATCGTCCAAGAGGATCAGGTTCTGGTCAGGTCCTCCACCCCTTACATACAACCCACTGTTTCCCTCACCTGCATTGGTTACACCAGGGAACAATTGCAGGGTTTTGAGAGGATCAAGTTCGCCAAAAATCACTGGTACCGAGCGCATCCGGTTCATGCTGAGGTCAATTTGCCCCATTTGTGCATTGGTTACGTTCGCATCCTTTCTTCTTGAAGAGATGATGATTTCCTGGGAGAGGCTTGATTTGGATAAAACAGGAAGATTTAGCTCCAGGTCAGCATGCAGGCTGATTTTCTTTTCAAACGGGAAATACCCAACAAAAGAAACAATCAGGGTATACTCCCCTTCAGGAAGGGTCAGGGAGTAAAATCCATACTGATTGGTGCCTACCGCACGACCAGTTTCTTTGGCCTGGACAGTAGCTCCAATCAATGTTTCACGGCTAAGAGAATCTTGCACGTAACCACTCAGCGTAAACCGGGTTTGGGCGTTGAGCAAAAAGGCATTCGAGAGCAGGAAAATAATCAGGTAAAGTTTTCTCACAATTATCATTAACATCAGACAGGAATGAAAGTTCAAGACAAAGATATTATAGTAACTTTGCGGCGCAATAATTAATCATATGCTGGCAGGATTTCAGGACCTAACATTTGAATTTGGAGCAAGAGCAATCGTAGAGGAAGCCACTTGGCATATCCATCCGGGTGAGAGGATTGGATTGATTGGCTACAATGGAACAGGGAAGTCCACCCTGTTGAAACTGCTTGCTGGTGAATATCTTCCGAGTGCCGGTACGCTGGAAAGAAGCCGCACAACCAGCATTGGATACTTACACCAAGACCTGCTCAGTTTTGACACGGAAGAAAGCATCCTTCAGGTAGCCATGGGCGCTTTTGAAAGGATCATGGAAATCCAGAAGGAAATTGATCAGCTTACCATTGCATTGGAACAGTCGGAAGATGAGAAAAAACTCATCCGTTTTACCGACTTGTTGCACGAAATGGATGTACTGGATGGTTACAACATAGAACACAAGACAGAAGATGTCTTGCATGGACTGGGATTCAAGCAATCGGATCTTTCACGCCCATACAAGGAATTCAGTGGTGGATGGAGAATGCGCGTACTGTTGGCCAAGATGATCCTGATGAAGCCTGATCTGCTCATGATGGATGAACCTACCAACCACCTTGACCTTCCATCCATCGAATGGCTGGAGAAATACCTTATCCATTACCAAGGTGCAGTGGTGATTGTGAGCCATGATAAATTCTTTTTGGACAGGATGGTCAACAAGATTGTGGAGATTTACCAAAGAAAACTCAATATCTACTCCGGCAACTACTCTTATTATGAAAAAGAGAAGTTGATCCGTATGGAAATGCAACAAAGGGCATTTGAAAACCAACAGGATTTTATCAGACAACAAGAAAGATTCATTGAACGGTTCAAGGCCAAAGCATCAAAAGCGGCTCAGGCACAAAGTGTCCAAAAGCGGCTGGATAAAATAGACCGTGTTGAAGAAGCATCCATCGAAAGGCCCAATATTAGAATCAATTTCAGTGTTGACAAGACACCAGGAAAAATCATTTGTTCCTTAAAAAACCTCAGCAAAAAATTTGGAAACATTGAGATTGTTGACGGCGCAGATGCAGAAATAGAAAGGGGTGATAAAATTGCCTTGATTGGGGCCAATGGAAAAGGAAAATCAACCCTTTTGCGCATCATCGCAGACAGGGAAACCTTTGAAGGTGAAAGGAACTGGGGGCATAATGTAGACGAAAGTTTCTATGCACAGCACCAGCTGGAACACCTGAAACTTGATTATAATATCCTGGAAGAACTCCAGACAGCAGGAAGCAAGAAGACAGATATGGAGCTGCGCACCGTACTGGGATGTTTCCTTTTCAGTGGTGATGATGTTGACAAAAAAATCAAGGTATTGAGTGGAGGAGAAAAAGCCAGGGTTGCCTTGGCCAAAACCATCATCAGCAAGGCCAATTTCCTGATGCTGGATGAACCGACGAACCACCTTGACATGCACTCCGTTGATCTGCTGGCAGATGCGTTGGACAAATATGAAGGAAGCATGATCTTGGTTAGCCATGACCGTTATTTTATATCCAAAACAGCCAACAAGATCTGGGAAATTGTAGACGGAAAAATTGTTGAATTCAAGGGTGGATATACTGAATGGTGTGAGTGGAAAGAGAGAATGGAGAAAAATGCGGTAAAAGAACAGCTCAACAAAAAAGAAGCAAAGCCTGAGCCGGTTGTTGAAAAGAAAAAAGAAACAACTCCCCTACCCAGCCAAGCTGTTCAGGGAAACAATGCCATAGACAAGGACAAGCAAAAAGAAAAGAAAAAGCTACAGAGACAGTTTGATGAACTGGAATTGAAAATTGAGGGATTGAAAAAAAGCAAAGCAGACGCTGAAACTGCCTTGGCCGATCCTGCCATTTACTCCAACCGTACTGCATTTGCTGAGGCTGAATCAACATACAATCGATTGCAGGCAGAACTGATCAGCAGCGAAAAGCAATCTGAAACAGTTTTCGAAGCCCTGATGAATTTGGATTAGCCAGTCAAATGAATCTGGTTTTTTACTAAATTGCTTCATGACCCAACTAAAAAGGCGTGATGCCATCAAACAACTCTTCTGCTTAACCGCAGGAGTGGCGCTCATTCCCTCCTGCATGAGCGATCGATCCAAATCAGCAATCTTGTTAAAAAACATCAAGATCAGTGCTGAAGAAGAAACCATGCTGGCAGCAGTTTGTGAAACAATTCTACCCAAAACTACCACACCAGGTGCCAAAGAACTTTCCTCTCACCTTTTCGTGCTGACCATGGTGGATGAATGCAGGAAAAAAGAAGATCAGCTGCAATTCATCAGAGGCATGAAGGCATTTCAGGATAAATGCCAAGCTCACAAAGGCAAAGACTTTTACAGCAGTACCCCCGATGATAAAAAGGCCATCCTAGAGGCCATCATCGCTGATAAGGATGATAGCACAGACCTGAAATATTTTTTCAAAACAGTCAAAGGCCTGACCATACAATCCTATACTGCATCTGAATTTTTCATGACCAAGGTACAGGTATATGAACTGATTCCTGGCCGCTACCATGGCTGCGTTCCTGTATAACAACCTTCAACCAACTGAATCATGGGCAATACCAACAAAACATTTGATGTAATCGTTATTGGATCCGGCTTGAGTGGCGGATGGGCAGCAAAAGAATTTACAGAGAAAGGACTCAAAACCCTGGTCCTGGAAAGAGGCCCGGAAGTAAAGCATTTGAGGGATTATCCGACAACGAACATGATGCCCTGGGAGTTCCCCCACAGGAACGAAATGCCCCAGGCCATAAAAGATGCCAATCCTGTGATCAGCAAGTGCTATGCTTTCAGGGAAGATGCAGCCCATTTTTTCGTGAAAGACAATGAACATCCTTACACCCAGGAAAAACCTTTCGATTGGATAAGGGGTTATCAAACTGGGGGGAAATCATTGATGTGGGCACGCCAAACACAGCGATGGAGCCCATTTGATTTCGAAGGCCCAGCCCGTGATGGATTTGCTGTAGACTGGCCTATCCGTTACAAAGACCTGGCATCCTGGTACAGTTATGTTGAAAAGTTTGCAGGCATCTCTGGCAACAGAGACAATATACCTTCATTGCCTGATGGGGAATTTCTACCATCCCTCGAACTCAGCTGTGTTGAAAATTATTTCAGCGATTTTGTAAAGAAAAATTTTGAAGGGCGCCATGTGATTTATGGAAGGTGTGCACACCTGACCGTTCCCCAAAAAATCCATTTGGAACAAGGAAGGGCACAGTGTCAGAAAAGAAACCTTTGCCAAAGGGGATGTCCGTTTGGCGGTTATTTCAGCTCCAATTCAGTGACACTGCCCTGGGCTGAAAAAACAGGAAACCTCACCATGATTTCCGGTGCAGTTGTGCATTCGATCATTTATGATGAGAAGACCGGAAAAGCATCTGGGGTTGCAGTGATTGATGCCAAAACACACAAGGCCACCGAATATTTTGCCAGGGTCATCTTTGTAAATGCTGCGGCCCTCAATACCAATCTCATTCTCCTGAACTCAACATCAAAGCGTTTCCCCAATGGTTTGGGCAATGACAATGGATTGCTGGGTAAATACGTGGCATTTCACAATTATCGTGCCAGGGTATCAGGTAAATATGAGGGATTCCTCGACAAAACAACAGATGGCAGGAGCCATACAAGTGCCTATATCCCAAGGTTCAGAAATGTCGAAAAACAGGAAACGGATTTCTTGCGTGGCTATGCCGCTGGTTTTTCAGCCAACAGGGGCATCAAAAGAAATACCGATGGATTTGGAGAAGCATTGAAAAATAATTTGGATAAAAAAGAACTAGGGCCCTGGAATGTGGGATCACACATGATGGGTGAAACCATACCTAAGGAAAGCAATTGCGTTGCATTGGATAAAAACAAAAAAGACGAATGGGGCATCCCTTTGCTGAGCATCAGCATTGATTATGATAACAATGATGAAAAAATGGTCAAGGATTACCAGGAACAAATGACCATGATGTTTGAGAAAGCCGGTTTCCATGATATCACCACAACCGATTCAAAACAAGCACCTGGCCTGGACATCCATGAAATGGGTGGTGTACGCATGGGGCACGACACCCAAACATCCATGCTCAACAAATGGAACCAACTGCATGAATGCAAAAATGTTTTTGTAACTGATGGCGCCTGCATGACTTCCACTTCTACCCAAAATCCATCGCTCACCTATATGGCCTTGACAGCAAGGGCTGCGGATTATGCCATGAGTGAGATGAAGAAGGGGAATTTGTAGCCTTTTACTTTTTGTAAATACAGTAAAAACCCGATCAACATTGATCGGGTTTTTTATTGCTTGGCAATTTGAACTGAATGATAATATATTTTTTAGCATTGATCTCGGATTGATTTTTTTGGAATCTTAAGCAAGAGGCTATATTTGAAACCATTGATGATTAATGGTGACATTGATATTACCCTATTCCTATGTTTACAAATTTTATGCAGATTGTTTTGACAAGGCACCAACAAAAAAGGCAAATACCATGGCCTATTGAATTGGAAAATTTCATCAAGGGATTGTTGTCAATGCTGATACCAGCGTTTAGCGATTGCATGATTCATGATATGGCTGAACTTCACATTGCCTTCGAAAAAAACAAACAAGACCTTGAAAAAATACTTCTTTATTGGAAAGATGAAATGCATGATGACATAGAAGAACAAATTATTGCTTATTATAGGGCATTGCCTGCCATTGAGGATCTTTTGATGAAGGATGCATCTGCCATATTGTTCGGAGATCCAGCTGCAAAAAGCATCGACGAAGTGCTAAGCACGTACCCGGGATTCTTTGCCATTTGCATATACCGACTGGCACATCAGCTTCATGTACAAAAAATCCCTTTTTTACCCAGGATGTTGACTGAATATGCACACAGTAAAACCGGCATTGATATTCATCCTGGAGCTGAGATTGGACAACATTTTTTTATAGACCATGGAACTGGTATTGTGATTGGTGAGACCACCAGCATTGGGGATCATGTAAAACTTTATCAGGGAGTTACCTTAGGAGCATTGAGTGTTAAAAAAGAAATGGCTGACACCAAACGACATCCAACCATCAAGGATCATGTGGTAATTTATGCAGGAGCCACGATTCTTGGCGGTGAAACCATCATAGGTGAGCATACAACGATTGGAGGAAATGTTTGGGTCACACAAAGCATTGATCCTTATGTTTCGGTGTATAACGAGCCAAAACTAATATTTAAAAAGAAAAACGGACATGGCTACACTCATTGATTTTATAGGGAATACACCTTTGGTAGAACTGAGGCAGATCAATCCGAATAAAAACGTCCTGTTGATGGGTAAACTCGAAGGTCATAATCCAGGCGGGAGTGTTAAAGACAGGACAGCCTTGGGTTTGATCCAAGGTGGAATGGAAAGTGGCTTGATCACCGTTGATTCAAAACTCATTGAAGCAACAAGCGGTAATACGGGTATTGCATTGGCCATGATTGCCCGATTGAAAAACCTCTATCTGGAACTGGTCATGCCTGAAAATGCAACAAAAGAACGGATACTGACCATGCAGGCTTTTGGTGCACATGTTATGCTAACACCTGCAGAAGCCAGCATGGAGGGGGCTATCGATTTCGCCAGGGAAAAAGTAGAGAAGGAAGGTTATGTTTCTTTAGATCAATTCGGTAATCCGCACAACCCTCAAATGCACTACCGCAGTACCGGACCCGAGATATACCGTGATACCAAAGGTGAGGTCACACATTTTGTATCAGCCATGGGAACTACTGGAACCATCATGGGGGTTTCAAGATATTTGAAGGAACAAAATAAAAATATTCAGATCATAGGGGCACAACCTGCTGAAGGGGCAAAGATTCCCGGCATCAGGAAATGGGCAGAAGCCTATATGCCAAAAATATTTGACAGAACAAAAGTTGATCAGATATTTGAGGTTACCGAAACAGAAGCAAAATATATGGCAAGGCGACTTGCCAAAGAAGAAGGCATATTTTCTGGAATGAGCAGTGGCGGTGCTGTTGCAACTGCTCTTAAAGTCATATCTGGTTTGGATAAAGGTGTAGTTGTTTGTATTATCTGTGATCGTGGGGATCGGTATTTGTCTACAGATCTTTTTGAGTCCAGTTAAAATGATTTCAATTCATTCACATAAGCGCTGATTCTTTCAACCAATTGTTTGTTCCCCTTTAGATTATGACATTGAATACCAATAGGAATATTCAGCCCAAGATCAATGGCAACATATTGGACAAGACCTTTTACATCAAAATTACCCTCACCAAGTGGAAGAATATAGTCTCCCCAAATATTGGATTTTGAAGAGATGATATTGTTTGCCCCATTGATGCTGATCATTTTAAGATAGGGAGCAAGTGTTTTAATTTGTTTATTCAATGCAGCACGCTCATCCATATTGGTAGTCGCTAACCAATGACAGAGGTTAAAACTAAGTCCCAAATTGTTTTTATTCGCTTTTTTTGCAATTCTTGCGGCATGATCCACTTTTTCAACATAAAAGTTTAAATGGGGGTAAATGGCAACTTGGAGACCAGATTCATCTGCCAAATCGGCCAACTTCCTGAGCAAGTGAATGGCAATTTTATCAACCCCTTTATCGCGGGAGTGGACGGATACTCCATTTTTTTTAATGATATAAGGGCAAATGATGGTGCCTGAACCTTTCAACATTCTAATTGCATCAATCAATCTGGTGTCAAGCTCAGGTTCATCCAAATTAAGCTTGGTATAGAGGGATGATGGCTTAAAACCAAGGTTTACAATAGCCTTGAATTTTTCATTGAAATGATCAAGCTCAAAAATTTCTATGCCATTGAACCCTGATGCTTTGATAAGCTTAGCCTTCTTTTCAAATGAATTGTATACAGGATCATTGGAGAGTGCACTCTCGAAAACAAAAAATTCATTTGTAATGCGCTGTGAATAAGTAGATTGACACAGCACCAGCAGAGTGATCAGCAGTAAAGATTTCATTAAATAAATCTAAGTAAAAAGAAACAGTAACTGGCTTTTTATAGTGTTTTGTGATCATAGCTGCGATCCATAATGGCTTCGACCACATGGCCAACAGCTTACATGTCAAAAAGTAACCTTCCCTTCACTTAATACAAATAATAAATTCAATTTATATTTAAATAATTGTATATCAAGCAATTAAATATTTGTTCATCAAATGAAAAATCAAATAATTACATCCCCATTTTCTAAAAACATAGTTTTAACGAAATTTTAATTTTAATTCAATTAACTTTATCCACAATTAATACACAAAATGTTGTATATTTATCCACAAATAATTAACAGACCAATTTATTATTATCCACAAATAATACACAGCTTCATGTCAAATAGTAATAAAAGACCTTTTTATGAGTAGGATGATTCCATTTCCGGCAAATCGACAACCATTGGGGCAACTTAACTTTTCGAAGACTCTTTCCGCCCTTGCCCCTCATTGGGTAGTGGCTTCTTTTGTAATGCAAAAAGCTGTTCCAAAATCACAAAAATGGGGTTCTACGTATGAATACCTAATTGATGTGACGTTAGATGTAGCGTGTTTAGGTGATAATACTTCATTTGTTTAAAATTCTAGGCTCCACAAAATAAAATAAAAAAATCCTCAGTTATAGCTTGGTAACCATTCAATTGCCCAATCATGAAGAATTTAATTTTATCCACCATTGTCACTTTTTTCCTTTCAATTGGATTAGGATTCAAAGCCGAAGCACAAAGACTACTTGATGTAGTTCCTGAGCATGTTCAATTCCAACATAAATTGATTGAAGATGCTATAACAATGAACACATATGCTTCAGTAGATAACAGAATCTCTAAAAACTTCCGTGTTACCGAAAACACCATATCAAACAAAAAAACACTAGAAAATATTCAAACTGCAGTAATCGCATATTCAAACAACAACAATACAAAGTCTATTGCACAACCAATTGGATTACCAACCCCGCCAATAAAGGATATGGCTAAAGAGGTTTATGTAAAATCTTATAAGGTTGATTATAAAGGAGGCACACGGTATTTTCCTTCAAGTGTTGAAGGTGAATCTTTCATGAGACAGCTAAACAATGACTATCAGAATAATTTGGTACCTAACCCTGGAAATGTTATAGGCTATTACACTTCATCCTTGGCACAGGGGCTTGTTGATTATGGCAGGTGGTACAACAAATCGCTAGAAATCAAATAAAATTACCCATTCTAAGCTCTTCCTATTTTTGATGGTTGTCTCACAAAAATGAAGTGTGATCCCGATTGGATTCGAACCAATGACCTACAGCTTAGAAGGCTGCCGCTCTATCCAACTGAGCTACGGGACCTGGATATCTTTAAGGATTGCAAAGATAATTTTTTTTAGCTTGCAGACAAGAAGAGAAGTGAACAATGGACGTAAAAATTTCTTCAGGCTGGAAAAAAGCGCTTTCTAATGAATTCAAAAAGGATTATTTCCTGGGAATTGTTGAACTGCTCAAGAATGAAATCGAGAGCAAACAGGTCATTTACCCACCTGGACCATTCATTTTTAACGCCTTTAATACCACAGTCCTCAAGGATGTAAAAGTGGTGATCATTGGCCAGGATCCTTATCATGGGCCCAATCAGGCGCACGGATTGAGCTTTTCTGTTCAAAAAGGCATCAAACCTCCCCCATCGCTGGTCAATATTTACAAGGAAATTGAAGCTGACCTGGGCATCAACATGCCACGGAAGTATGGAGACCTGACCCAATGGGCAAAACAAGGCGTCTTGCTGCTGAACGCCAGCTTGACCGTAAGGGCAAACCAACCCAACAGCCATGCCGGTATCGGTTGGCAAATCTTTACAGATGAAGTCATCAATTTGCTCAATACAGAAAAGAAGAACATTGTTTTCCTGCTTTGGGGTAACTTTGCAAAAGAAAAGGGTGCCCATATTGATGAAGGAAGACATCTTGTATTGAAGGCAATGCATCCATCCCCGTTTGCAGCAGACAAGGGATTTTTTGGATGCCGCCATTTTTCAAAGGCAAATGAATACCTTGTCAAAAACGGGATTGACCCCATTGATTGGACAATTATAGAACAATAGCATGGTTAAAAATATTTTAGGAAGGGTTTTTACCGTTTGGGGAGGATTCGTTTTTATTGTTTCGATGTTGGTTTTTATACCCGCAGTATGGGTTACAGATCTGTTCGCAGAACCCAAAAGAACGGCTTCGTTTATGCAAGTTGTTAGGTTGTGGATGGCTGTTTTTTTTACCCTCAGCGGGGTTCGGCTCAGGATTTTAGGCAGAGATCATTTCAAAAAAGGTGAAAATTATATTGTTGTTTGCAACCACAACTCTATGATGGATGTGCCATTGTCTAGCCCTGGCATCCCAGGTGCCAATAAAACCATCGCAAAAATTGAGATGGCCAAGGTGCCTGTATTTAGCATTATCTATAAAAGAGGATCTGTGTTGCTGGACCGCAAAAGTGATACCAGCAGAAGGGAAAGCTATCTGGCCATGAAAAATGTGCTTGACAATGGCATGCACATGTGCATCTATCCGGAAGGAACCAGAAACAAATCCGAGAATCCCCTGAAACCCTTTCAGGATGGTGCGTTTCGTTTATCCTTCGAAACTGACAAAAAAATAATTCCCTGTGTTATCAGGGGAACAAGAAAAATGCTTCCGCACAACAAAACTTTTTTCTTCTGGCCCGGTAAGGTGAGCATGGAGTTTCTTCCTGCGATAGACCCAAAAGATTTTGCAAGTGCAGGGGAAATGAAAGAATTTGTTTTTAATTTGATGTGGGAGAGGCTGGAAAAAGGATGATCGCTCAACGCAATCTTGACTCCCTCAGACACTATTGTGTGTAAAAATACCTGGTCCTGTTGATTTTCAGGTCGCGCAGCAAACCGGATTTGGGACTGATGGAAATATTAAAGAACCTGTAGAGCCCGACTGGCGTTACATTGATTGACATTTGCCAGCAATGCAGGTCACGGGATATGAAAGTGGTCAGCGATTGAAGTTGCATGGTTTTGGTATCAAAATAGCCGTTGGCTCCAATTTTCCATTTGGGCGAAAGACTGAAATCGCCATTGAAATTGAAACTCGAAGTCAGCTCAGTTTTGTAGCGATAATCTGGCTGCAGCAATTTTGTAAAACTAAGGGAATAGGAGAAACTCAGGGTCCAGGGAATGCTGAAATCAGTGAACTCGGCAGGGTTTCGGCGTATATAATCCATCTGCTGCATCATCTGATCATTGGTTAGGTTATCATCTTCCCCTTTCAATTTTTCCTTTTCCGCATTATCTTTTTCATCTTTTTTCTTGCTCTGAAAACTGGTAGACATGTTGATGCTTCCACTTGTGATGGAGCCAAGATTGAATTTACTTCCTCCTTGCCAGGCATATTGGTCAATCCTGTAGCCATTTGTTGGATTGACCTTGTAAGGATCCAAAGAGGCATTGGCGGTGATGTTTATTTTTTCGAAGAGATTGCTGCGTGCATAAATGCTGAAGGTTGATAGCTTGAAACTGTCTGCCAGAAAGTTATACCCACCAGATATACCAAATCCATCCAAGAGCTTCACCTTTTTGAGTTCAGCTTCGCCAGTATCGGTTTTGGATCGAACCTTCATTTCAATGTTGTTATCAATACCAAAACCAACACCACCACTCTCTTCAGAGCCGAAAGGCCCATAAATGCTTCCATCAAAAACAGACATCAACACCTGATTGCCTTGCTTGTCTACCCGTTCTCGGTAATAATAGGGTTTCATCAGGTCTGGCTTGTAATTGATGCCAAACTGAGGCCGCATCACATGGCGGATGGCCTGCACCTTTGCTTCTTTTTTCTTTGCTTGATAGGTACCAAATACTGCAGTACTAAACGAAAGCCCCATCGACATTTCCCTTGCGGCATTGAAGCCTTTTTCCATGGTAGAGTCCAACTTTTCAGTTACAGGATTCCATTTGCGGTAGAATTTCTGGGCATACCATCTTTCCCTGAAAGAAATATTGGGGGCAACCTGAAAAGGTCCCATTGGGGGCAGGGAAAGGGTGATGGGAATGTCATGGCTGGCACCCCACTGGAATGTATCGATCAACTGTTTGAACCTGAATGCTGTGTCATAAAAGGAAATTTGCCCCTTGTAACTGCCACTGTACCCCACACCCAACTTCTCATACCATTTTGACTCCCCCACTGCTTCCTTGGGTTGCAAAGGATAAATGGTGTTCATGACAAGGGCAACATCTGGAAGATTGAGGTTGACCATGCGGGTAGATGTATTCTGGTTGTGGTTGAGGTTAACCGCAAGATTGAAAGGAGTTCCCTGCCAGGTTTTTTGGTAGGAAATAGAGGAGCTTAACTGGTTGGTAAAGTTCATGGGCTGCATATAATTGCCTCCTCCCTGTACATTACCAGTGAACCCTGGATTGGCAAGGGCACCGTTGGGGACTAAACTCAGGTATTTGCTGCTGCCTGCATTGACATTTGCGCTGAAGGAAACACCCGGGCGAGCCTTGCTGTCCATGCTGTGCGACCAGGTAACAAAGAAGCTTTTATTTCTGCTAAAGTCCGGATCACCCTTGAACGCAAATTTGGTATTTTGCAAGCTGATGTTGAAGGTACCACTGTAGCGGTAACGCATCCTGTAGGAGGGAGAGAAATTCGCCCGCCAAGATCCGTAAGAGTAAAGGTCAAACCAAATCTTTGCATCCAGGTAATCGTTTACGGCTTTGTAATAACCCAATCCTTCCAATCCAACACCAAAATCTTCGGTAACCGTAAATTGCGGAGGAATGATACCGGATTGTCTGCCTCTTTTCATGGGGAAAATTCCGAAGGGCAGGTAAATGGGAACAGGAACATCTTCAAACTCAGGATGCACTGGTCCTGTGACCACCAATTTTTTGTTGATAAACTTGGCCCTGCTGAACCGGAAGGCAAAATGGGGGGTGTCAAGGTTACAGGTTGTAAAACGTCCCCTGGAGGCAAAAAAAGTTTCCGGATCTATTTTCTTCACTTTTTCAGCAAAATTGTAGAGCTCGTCCTGTTGGAAAAAAGAACTGTAGGTAAGACCTTTTTGGTTTTTGAAATTAAACCGAAGGCTATCACTCACCGTGATGGTTTCTCCTTGTTTCATCTTGGCCATTCCGGTTACAATCCCAGCAGTATCCCTACCCATTTTTGCGGTAACGTACTGTGATTGCTGGTCAAATACAATTGTTGGGGCATTGACCTGTAGATCTTCGTATTTGATTTCTGTCTTACCGTAAAGCAGCATTTTCCTGGTATCCACTTCTAAAACCATTGAGTCCTCCGCCTTGTGATCAACAGGCGAAGTGATGGAATCTGCTGAAAGCTTGAAGTTGAGGGTGTCTACTTTTGCCTTCTTGGCAGCTGTGTCTTTTTTTCCTGAATTGGGAATGGTATCTGAAGGGGCAATGGGCAAAAAAGGATGAAATGGGCTGGCTGCACCCTGCGATGATAATGTTAAAATAGAAAGTAACCCTGAGCATAAAATCAAGATAAAAAGATATTTTAAGCTAAATTTGCTTTGGGGCTGTAGCATAATTATGACAATCAAAATTAGTCAAATTAAGTTGTAAGATTTTGTGAAGATTGCCAACGGCTTACCAAACTAAATGAAATTCAAATATGGCAAAATCGCTGCATGCATTTTCACTGGTTTTTGCTTTAGGGTTGATATTGGGGTCAATGGTGATAGCACAACCCCTTTCCCGGCCACCAAAAATCAAAACCATCATCATTGATGCCGGCCATGGCGGAACAGACCCCGGTGCCCGCGGTGAATATTCAACAGAGGCGCAAATTACCCTTCAAATTGCCCAAAGGTTGGACACTTTGCTCAGGAACGAGTTGACAGAAACCCGGATTGTGATGACAAGGAATACTGATGTTTACCATTCTGTTACCGAGAAGGCCAATTTCGCCAACAGGGAAAATGGTGACCTCTTTGTATGCGTTCATGTAAATGCTGCACCACCCAAGAAAACCGTGACGGGTTACAAATCAGTACCCTATTACAAAGGAAAAGGCAGTAAAAGAAAAAAATACTACAGGAAAGTGCCTATTTATGCCACCTCCCCTAATCCTGCACACGGAACTTCTACTTATGTTTGGGCTGCAGACAGGTCTGATGAAAAAGCCAAGGGCATTATTGAGGACGAAAGATATGAATCCTCTGCCGAGGTAATGGATATTCCAGATGTCAACAGCCCGGAAGCAATGATCAAGGCACGTCTCTGGTCTCAGAAGTTTTTTAAAAACTCTGTAAAACTTGCCTCGATGATAGAGGATGAATTTGTTGCGGTGGGTAGGAAAAGCGCTGGGGTACTACAGCGGAATCACATGGGAATCTGGGTACTTCAGGCCACCAACATGCCTGCGGTGTTGATTGAAACCGGATTCATCACAGACAAAGATGAAGAAGCCTACCTGAACAGCGAAAGTGGACAAATTGAATTGACAAGGTCTATTGCCAATGCGGTGTTGAAGTACAAGGCGATGGTGGATGGGAAGTAAGGTTGAAGAGGTTGAAGGGGTTGAAGAGGTTGAAGGGAGGTTGAGAGAGGTTAAATGAATAAATTTATGATGAAAATATCT
>CANEWJ010000034.1 GCA_947442625.1 Chitinophagaceae bacterium | reverse complement strand
CATATGAACCGCCTGAAACAGCTTTTTATCACCCTCCCATTTCTGATGACCATGGCATTGAACAGCACTGCACAAAAGCAAAGGAGTTTCCTGGCCCTTGGTGATTCCTATACCATTGGCGAATCTGTGCCCATTTATGAATCCTTTCCCTATCAGACAGTACAACTGCTGAGGAACAAAGGCATGAGCGTGCATGCAGCAGAAATCATTGCCAAGACAGGATGGACGACGGATGAATTGATGGCTGGAATCGAGAGAACAGCCTTCGAAAAATCCTATGACATTGTAACCCTGCTGATTGGCGTCAACAACCAATACCGGGGAAAAGATCCCTCAGCGTATGAACAGGAATTTGAAAAATTATTGGAAAAGGCCATCGCCTTTGCTGGTGGAAACAAACAACATGTTTTTGTACTGAGCATCCCTGATTGGGGAGCAACTCCTTTTGCAGCCAGCAAGGACAGGCTGAAAATTGGAAAAGAAATAGACCTGTTCAATGCCATCAACAAAAAGATCACTGATGCTGCTGGCATTTCTTATGTTTCTATCACAGAAGGCAGCAGGGAAGCCACTTCCAACACCTTGCTGGTGGCCAAAGATGGATTGCATCCTTCAGGAATTGAGTATGGAAAATGGGCAAAAAAATTGGCTGACGCCATCCTCCAATCAATCAGGCCATAACCGATCAAGAAGGTCTTTCACAATCCTGAAAGCAAAAAGTCCTACAAATACAGCGATACCTACCCTGATTTCAGGCTTGTATTTCTGGTAGATTTTTTTCAATTGTTCCATAGCGCTTGATGACATTTGAAAATAAAAATAATAAAACTTTTGAAATCCAGATAAGCAGTGTGAATGAATTAGACGTAAATCGACATTTCCGCAGCATAGGCCTTTGCCTTCTCTCCTGCAACTGTTGCAAAATCATTGCCTGAAGAGGCAAAAATGATGTCACGGCTCACATTGACCAGCAAGCCCACATCCTTGTTCATGGCCTTCTGTGAAATTTCTGCCAAACTTCCTCCCTGAGCGCCAACTCCTGGCACCAAAAAGAAATGATCGGGTGATATTTTTCTAAGGTTGAGGAATTCATCAGACCTGGTGGCGCCTACCACAAACATCAGGTTGTCCGTAGATCCCCAGCCGGCAACCGTTTGGATAACTTTTTCATACAGGCGGCCATCTTCTTTCAAGTCTTTTAATTCAAAATCAGCTGCACCAGGGTTGGATGTTAGCCCAAGCACAATGGCCCATTTTCCTTCAAACTGAAGGAATGGCTTCACGCTGTCCTCCCCCATGTAGGGAGCAATGGTGATGGCATCAAAGGGAAGATGCTGAAGAAAGGCTATGGCGTACTGGGTAGAAGTATTGCCGATATCCCCACGCTTTGCATCGGCAATCCTGAAATGTGTTTCAGGAATATAGTTGACCGTCTTTTCCATGGAAGCCCATCCACGCAGACCCTGTGCTTCATAGAAAGCGGTATTGATTTTGTAGGAAACACAATATGGCAAGGTCGCATCGATGATGGCCTTGTTGAAAGCAAAAACAGGATCCTCTTCCGCCAACATGCATTCAGGCAACTTGCTGGGATCTGTATCCAACCCTACACAGAGATAAGACTTTTTTGCCCTTATATGATCGATCAGTGCTTGTTTGGTCATGGTAAAAACTTGAAAATTAATGTGGCCATTTTCCATTGTTTCTATGCTTGAACAGATTTGTTTGAAGCGTACACCTCAAATATAACAGCTTTCAATGCGCTATAAAAATGCCAGACTTCAGTGAATGTATTATACAGCGGAACTGGTGCCAGGCGAATCACATTGGGCTCCCGCCAATCCACCATGAAGCCTTTCTCAAAAAGCAGGTCATAGACTTCCCTCCCTTTTTCTTTGAACAACAGAGAAACCTGGCACCCTCTTGCATCAGGCGTAAGGCATTCAAAATGTTCAGATCCAAGGTCATTGATGAGGGCAGAAAGCCAGGCCATCATTTTTTCCTGCTTCGCTAAAATATTTGCCCATCCGGCTTGGGTAAAAATATCCAGGGAAGATTTAAGGCATGCATAGAGCAAGATGGATGGTGTACTCAACTGCCAGCCTGATGCGTCTGGCTCTGGAACAAAGCGATTCTTCATGGCAAACCTTTCGGCTTTATCATACCCCCACCAACCCGTAAGTCTTTTCAGCGATTTATCCGCATGATGCCTCTCATGCACAAATACAGCAGCCACAGCACCAGGTCCACCATTCAGGTATTTATAAGAACACCAACAGGCAAAATCAATATCCCAGTCGTGTAGACTCAATTTCACATTGCCCATGGCATGGGCCAGGTCAAAACCAACCATTGCACCAGCTTCTCGAGAGGCCTTGCTGATGTGCTGTATGTCCAACAACTGACCGGTATAGTAATTGATTCCACCGAGGAAAACCAAGGCCAGTTCATCAGCGTGGCTTTCGATAGCATGTACAATGTCTTCATTGCGCATGGCAATGTTCTCACTGCCGGCATTGACTTCTACCAGAATTTCCGATGGGTCAAGCCCCAGATGATGAAGAAATGAATGGATGGCATATTGATCACTGGGGAATGCCTTGGATTCTACCAGTATTTTTTTTCTTTTACCCATTGGGCGGTAGAAACTGACCAGCATCAAGTGTATATTGACAGTCAACTGGTTCATCACGCTGAGCTCGGATGGCCTGGCACCTGCAATAACAGACAATGGTTCAAGCAAGGCATTGTGCAAATCCAACCATGGTGAGGCTCCGGCAAAAAAAGATTCTACACCCTCATCAGCCCAATGCTGAAGGATCGTATTGATGGACGTTGCAGTTGATTTGGGCTGAAGACCGAGTGAATTCCCCAAAAAATACATGCGCTGCTTTCCGTTTTTTTCAGGCACCAGGAACTCGTTCCTGAACCCTTGTAAAGGATCAGTTGCATCAAGCGACGCTGCAAAAGCTTCATTGAATTCGAATCTGTTCATTGTCAAATGCTTCCGGTTCTGCCACCATCTACAGGTATACAGATTCCATTGAGGTAAGAGGCTGCGGGAGACGCCACAAAAGCAGCAACAGCAGCAATTTCAGCAGGTGTTCCAAAGCGCTTGGCAGGAACGGAGGCCCTCATTTGAACCTGCATGGCAGCCTTTTCAATGTTCGCCCTTGCGGCAAAACTTTCTGCAACTGCCTCCAGTCTTGCAGTGGAAATGAATCCTGGCAGCAGACTGTTCACTGTAATGCCATGCACAGCCAACTCGTTTGACATGGTTTTTGACCATGAGGCAACAGCTGCACGGATGGTATTGGACACGCCAAGATTATCCAGTGGAATCCGCACAGAAGTGGAAATGACATTGATGATCCTTCCCCAGCCATTTTGCTTCATTGTAGGAATAACTGCCTGTGTGAGGATGTGGTTGCAAACAAGGTGTTGACTGAAGGCATCCTGGAAGTCCAGCGGATCTGCCGTTTCTATTGGCCCTGCTGAGGGACCACCTGTATTGTTGATCAGGATATCAATGGTATGGTCTTTTGTAATTTTGGCTACAAGCTTTTTGAGCGCATCAACATCTTTGAAATCAATTGCATGGCATGCATGTGATTGACCATTGGTAACAGGCAATTCTTTGACGGTCTGCTGAAGGGTGGTCAAATTTCTGGAGAGCAAAATACATGAGGCTCCAAGCAAAGCAAGTTCTATGGCAATGGCCTTCCCAATTCCTTGCGATCCGCCACAAACCAATGCCGTTTTTTGTTGGAGGGAAAGTTCCATATTCCTTATTGTTCTTCCTCCATTTCACTGCGGATCTGGTCAGATAATTTCACCAATACCTTATCGATGCGATGACCATCCATGTCCATGATTTCAATACCGAATCCTTTCCATTCAAAATGTTCACCTGTTTCTGGAATGCGTTCAAGGGAGTGCAAGATGAATCCTGCCAGCGTATCAAATTCCTGTTCACCTTCATTCATCCAATCTGCTTTTTCAAACCTGGTGAGGAAATCATAAAACGGTATCTGTGCATCCACCAGAAAACTTCCATCTTCCCTTTCGATGATTTCATAATCCTGCAAATCATGCTGGGGCAGGTCTCCCACAATCGCTTCCAACAAATCATTCAACGTTACCAAACCAAGAAGGGTTCCATACTCGTCTACCACAAAGCTGGTGTGGATCTTAGATACTTTAAACTTTTCCAGCAGCTGATACGGGCTGATATTTTCCGGAACAAAAAGAGGGTTTTTCATGGTATGCTTGAAAGAAACCTCATCGGGTGTAACATACATATCCTTGATAGAAACAATACCCTTGATCTGGTCGATTGATCTGTCGCATACCGGATAAACGGAATGCGGCTCTTTCATGATTTTTTCCCTGATGCTCTGCTCATTGTCATTGACATCAAACCAGATGACATCACTGCGGTGGGTCATCAAAGAGGTAATATTTCTATCGCCGAGATGAAAAACCCGCTGGATGATTTCCTGCTCGGTTGCTTCAATGGCTCCATGTTCGGTTCCTTCATTGATGATGGCTTTGATCTCTTCCTCCGTCACTTGTGAATCATCCGTCTTTACCCTAAATATTTTCATGATCAGTGTGGTGGTATTCACCAAGAGCCACACAAATGGATAGGTAATTTTTGTAATCAACCGCATGGGTGATGCAATGGTTTTAGCAATCTTTTCAGGATTAGACAATCCAAGCCGCTTGGGAACAAGCTCACCAAAAACCAGAGAGAAAAAGGTAATGATGACAACAACCGCTGCTGTTGCTATTGCTTTGCTGTAGGCAGCAAAGGCAGGCAATCCCTCCAGAAAGACAGCTACATCATCGACAATCTTATCTCCTGAAAAAATACCAGTGAGAATGCCGATCGTAGTAATGCCTATTTGAACCGTGGATAAAAAAGAATCTGGCTTTTGTGCAAGTGCCAGCGCATGTTTGGCCCTTGAGTCTCCTTTGTTTGCCTGCCCCTCAAGTCGGGCTTTTCTGGCAGAAACCAAGGCGATCTCTGCCATGGAAAAAAATCCATTGACCAGGATCAGAAAGAAGAGAATGAGCAGCTCGTTCATATGCTATATTGCTGTAAAGATAGGGCCTGCCTGGTGATTTGTGCACCCGCCAGTCCAAAAACTATCCCCAAAAAAGCCCCAACCAGCACATCGGAAGGATAATGGACACCAACATATACCTGGGCGTATGCAATGGCAAAGGCCCAAATGAACAAAAGATTGAACCATTTTGAAATACCCCTCATGGTTGACACTACATAGGTTGCGAATGCAAAATGATTGACAGCATGAGAGGAAGTAAAACTTCCATTGGCGCCACAATACCTGGCAAGAAACCTGATCTGCCCCGCCATGAAGGGATCCCGGCAAGGCCTTGGCCTGTCAAAATAGGATTTGATGAAATGGCTGCTCATCAGGTCACAACATGCAATCAGGGCTATTGCACCCAAAACCCACCCAATGGCTTTTTTACCAAAAACCTGAAAAGAATAGAAAACAATAAACACATAAAGGGGCACATGAAAAATAGATTCCCGCAGGAAAAGAAAAAGATCATCCAAAACAGGGTGAATGAATTGGCGATTCAGCAGCAGCATCAACTGATAATCAAGGTGTAATACCCGCTGAAGAAAAGACATTTGATCAGAATGCAACATAAACATACTGTAAATTTAAGCAGTATTTCCAGGAAATGGAATGTCAGGAAAGTTAACAAAAAGCATTAAGTCTATAAAAACCAGTTTGCAATCATATTTAGTTGATGGAACAGGCTTTATTTTGTAATTTTGCATCCTTAAAATTTTGAATTTGGCATTGATTAAAAGCATTTCTGGAATCAGGGGAACCATTGGAGGAAAACCGGGTGAATCACTTACCCCATTGGATGTGGTAAAGTACACAGCTGCGTTTGGTGAATGGGCAATGGCAGAGGGTAATAAAAAAATCATCATTGGAAGAGATGGAAGGATGAGTGGCCCGATGATAGCAGGACTTGTTGCTCAAACACTTGTGGCAATGGGTGCAGAAGTCATCGATCTGGGACTTTCAACAACGCCAACCGTTGAATTTGAAGTAGCTGCAGAAAGTGCTGCAGGGGGAATCATTATTACGGCCAGCCATAACCCCAAAGAATGGAATGCGCTCAAATTGCTGAACGATAAAGGCGAATTCATCAGTGCTGAAGTAGGTGCGCAGATCCTTAACAATGCAGAACTGGGCAATATCAATTTTTCTTTGGTTGAAAAAGCCGGAAACATTACAACGAAATTTGATCATGCAGACAGGCATCTTGATGCGATTGTATCACATGCACTTGTCAATAAAAATTTAATTGAAAAGCAAAACCTCAAAATTGTCGTTGATGCCATCAACAGCAGTGGCGCAATTTTTGTGCCCATCCTCCTAAAAAAACTGGGTATTCTAGAACAGAACATCATTGTTTTGAATGGAGAAGTCAATGGTAAATTTGCCCACAACCCTGAACCATTGCCTCAACACCTGTCTCAACTTTCTGCTGCCGTCATTGCCAACAAGGCGGATCTTGGCATCTCGGTTGATCCTGATGTCGACAGGCTTGTTTTGGTTTGTGAGGATGGATCGATGTTTGGGGAGGAGTATACATTGGTTGCAGTTGCAGACTATGTGCTTGGAAAAACCAAGGGAGATACAGTAAGCAACCTTTCATCGACAAGAGCACTGAAAGACATCACTGAAAAGCATGGTGGTAAATATCATCCTGCAGCTGTCGGCGAAGTCAACGTTGTGGCTAAAATGAAGGAAGTTAATGCAGTTATTGGTGGAGAAGGCAATGGTGGCATCATTGTTCCAGATTTCCATTATGGAAGGGATGCACTTATTGGCATTGCACTTTTCCTGACGCATCTTTCACAATCAAGTAAAACCGTCAAACAGCTTCGCAGCGGTTACCCGGACTATTTCATCAGCAAAAACAAGATCGAAATGGATGGCAAAACCAACCTGACTGTTGTTTTTGAGAAGCTGAAAGAAAAATACAAGTCAAATCCATTGAATACCATCGACGGATTAAGGATTGAGTTTGACAATGACTGGGTTCACTTGAGGTCCAGCAACACTGAGCCCATCATTCGGATCATTGCAGAGAGCAATTTCGAAACTACCGCCAACAATATCGCATCAAAACTCATCCGCGACATACAGGAGTCATTGTAAACCCTGATTCGTATATTTGAAAAAACAGGTTAGGACATGGCCGCCAGAATATACTTTGACAATGCTGCTACCACACCCATAGACCCAAAGGTGTTTGAGGCGATGACGCCCTATTTCACTGAACATTTCGGTAACCCGTCCTCGATTTATTCATATGGAAGGGAAAACAGGCTGGCCATTGAAAAAGCCCGTAAATCAGTAGCCACAGCGCTTCATGCGCATCCATCTGAAATATTTTTCACCAGTGGAGGGACTGAAAGCAGCAATACCGCCATTTTTGCGGCAATAAAGGAATTGGGCTGTACCAGAATCATCAGTTCCCCGATTGAACATCATGCAACACTCCATACCTGCCATTTTATTGCAGGCAAGGGTGATGCATGTCTCGAATTTGTCAAGATCCTTCCGAATGGTCATGTAGACCTCAATGACCTTGAACTGAAACTGTCTTCGTCATCAGAGAAAACATTGATTACCTTGATGCATGCCAACAATGAAATTGGCAATATCACGAACATCAAGCGAATAGGAGAACTGGCCCAGCAATACAATGCTGTTTTTCATGCGGACACTGTTCAAACTGTAGGCCATTTTCCCATCAATCTGGCTGAAATAAATGTTGACTTCATTACAGGTGCGAGCCATAAATTCCATGGCCCCAAGGGAGTGGGTGTTTTGTACATCAATGCGAACAACAAAGTGAATCCATTCATTCATGGAGGGGGGCAGGAAAGAAACATGAGGGCTGGAACAGAAAATATTTATGGCATTGTTGGGTTCGCCAAGGCGCTTGAGCTTGCCATGCAAAACCATGAAGCTGAGCACGCAGAGATCGCTGCATTAAAATCATACCTCAAAACATCACTCGAAGAAAATATCAAAGGGGTTGTTTTCAATGGCGATCCAGAAGGAGAAAGCCTCTATACGGTATTGAGTGTCGGTTTTCCAAGAACAGAAAAATCCGACATGCTGCTCTTCAATCTGGACATCAGGAATATCTGTGTTTCAGGGGGCAGTGCCTGTAGCAGTGGCGCCAACCAAGGCTCTCATGTGATCAATGCACTTCAGCTACCTGAACAATCCACAGTAAGATTTTCCTTCAGCAAATACAATACCAGACAAGAAGTTGATGCCGTCATTGAGGCGCTCAAGGAACTGGTCTAATCAATTGATTTTTTTCTTGATCTCACTCAAAATAACCAGCGCCTCCACAGGAGTAAGGTTGTTCACATCAACCCCACTCATCATTTCCCTGATGCCTGCAAAGACTTCCGTATGGGTATCGAAGATGGAAAGTTGAATACCGGGAACTTCTGGTTTTAGTTCAGACAAAACAGCAATACCTTGCTTTTTTTCAAGCGCTTTCAAGATATCTTCTGCACGTTTGACCAATACAGGAGGCATCCCAGCCATTTGGGCAACATGAATACCAAAACTGTGGGTACTTCCGCCCGGAGCCAGCTTTCGCAAGAAAATAATCCTGTTGTCCACCTCCTTGTGGGTAATATGAAAATTCTTGATCCTCGGAAGGCGAAGCTCAAGCTCATTCATTTCATGGTAATGGGTAGCGAACAATGTTTTAGGGCGCTGATGGGCATCGTGTAAAAACTCAGCGATACTGCAGGCGATGGAAATACCATCATAGGTAGAGGTACCCCTGCCTATTTCATCCAGAATCACAAGGCTCCTTGATGAGATATTGTTGATGATGCTGGCCGTTTCATTCATCTCAACCATAAATGTTGACTCCCCGCCGCTGAGGTTGTCCGATGCACCAACCCTTGTAAATATCTTGTCTGTAATCGGAATGATTGCTTCCTGTGCTGGAACATAGCTTCCCAGGTGTGCCATCAGTGTGATAATGGCCGTTTGCCTGAGCAAGGCACTCTTACCACTCATGTTGGGGCCTGTCAAAATAATCAACTGACAATTGTCCTGATCAAGGTGGAGATCATTGGCGATATAGACATCTCCTGGTTTCAAGAGATGCTCAATGACAGGATGCCTTCCTGCAATGATGTGGAGATCCCCACCCTCATGAATCGTTGGCCTGCAATATTTATGGGTATCTGCATTGGTGGCAAAACTGGACAGACAATCAATCACGGCAATGGCATGTGCATTCTGCTGCATGGGAATAATAAATTCCTGCAACGCCGAAAGCAATTGATCATAGATCTTTGATTCCAACTGTAGTATTTTGTCCTCAGCACCCATGATCTTTTCTTCGTACTCTTTCAACTCAGGGGTAATATACCTTTCCCCATTGGTCAGGGTTTGCTTCCTGATCCAATCCGCCGGGACCTTGTTCTTGTGTGCATTGCTGACTTCAAGATAATAGCCGAAAACATTGTTAAATCCTATCTTCAAGGAACTGATGCCGGTATTCAAAGCCTCTCGCTGCTGAATTTCTACCAGCACGTTTTTACCCCCTCTGGCAAGGCTGCGGTAATGATCAAGGTCTGTGTCAACACCTGTTTCAATATATCCACCTTTGACAGTTTGGGCAGGTGCATCAGCTGCAATTTCCCGTATAATTTTCTCCTTGATGGAACTACAACCGTTGAGCCTTTCTGCAAGCCTGAAAAGGTAAGGATCCTGCAAATCTCCAGCAGCGACTTTGATCAAGTGAACCTGCTCCAGCCCATTGGCCAATTGCAACATTTCACGGGGACCAATTTTTCTGGAGGGTATCTTGCTCACCAATCTTTCAATGTCTCCGCACTGTTTTATACTTTGCAAGATACCTGCTTTCCATTCCCTGTTGGCCATGATATCAGCAACAAGTGATGCACGTTCTTCGATCTGTTCTTTTTGTACCAAAGGCATCAGTACCCATCTTCGCATCAGGCGTGCCCCCATAGGAGAAACCGTACTATCAATGGTCTTCAACAAAGTTGCCCCGCCATCGACACCTGCATAAATGAGCTCAAGGTTTCTGATGGTAAACTGGTCCATCCAGAGATACTCATCCCTGTTGATCCTGTGGATAGAAGCAATATGACTGGTATTCGGATGTACTGTATCACCAAGATAATGCAATACTGCGCCGGCGGCTACAATGCCCTCTTCCATGTCTTCAACGCCATACCCTTTCAGGGAATGTGTGCCGAAATGCCGCAGCAAAGCTTCCTCTGCATACCTGTGGTCAAAAATCCATGGATCCAATCCATAGGTATAGAACTTTTTTCCCAACTGATCTCCAAGGTCTGCCTGCCGCCCTTTTTGAAAAACAACTTCGGCAGGCTGGAATGTCTGCAAGAGCTTATCCGTGTATTCATGGTCTCCCTGCGCCACAAAAAATTCACCAGTTGAAATATCCAAGAAGGAAATACCGTTGACATGCTCTCCAAAATGAATGCCTGCAAGAAAATTATTGCTGTTGTGCTCCAGCAATTTGTCATGTGTCGCCAGGCCAGGAGTAACCATTTCAGTCACGCCCCGCTTTACAATGCCTTTCACCATTTTGGGGTCTTCCAGCTGGTCACAGATGGCCACCCGAAAACCAGCCTTGACCAATTTATGCAAATAACTATCAAGCGAATGGTAGGGAAAACCGGCTAATTCAAGGGTTGAAGCAGCTCCATTGTTTCGCTTGGTCAGCGTAATTCCCAGCACGGCTGATGATTTGATGGCATCTTCACCAAAGGTTTCATAAAAATCTCCTACCCTGAACAAAAGGATGGCATCGGGATACTTCTGCTTAATGGCCCGGTGCTGTTGCATCAATGGCGTATCGTGGACATTTTTTGACATGTTGGTATATTGAAAACCTTCTCCAAAAATACGAAAGCGCAGGAAGAGTAATTGAACAATTAGTCCACATTCAATGCGGTTATGCCTACCCATAAAGTGTCTGAAGGGAAGAAAACAATGATCTTTATCATGCACCATGACGGAGCAATACAGTAGCTTCCCAAAAAACCTGCATGTCTTCAGCAATCAACATTAATACAGCCTTCACCCTTTACAACAAAGCTGAGTTGATCAGGGGTGGTAGAAATTATTTTTCCGCTCTGCACGACATGATTGATAAGGCCAGTAAATCTATCCAGCTCCAGGTGTATATTTTTGAGGAGGATGAGACAGGAAAAGAAGTGGCGTCAAGATTGATGAAGGCTGCGAAAAAAGGGATAAAGGTTCAGGTTTTGCTGGATGGTTATGCGTCAAAAGGATTGTCCACTGGCTTTAAATACAGCATGCGCGAAAGTGGCATCAGGCTGCGTTTTTTTGAACCCATTTTCAAGGGGGGTAATTACTATTTTGGCAGACGGCTTCACCACAAAATTGTTGTTTGTGATGGCATTGTTTCACTCGTCGGGGGTATCAATATTTCAGATAGGTACAACGACATGCCAGGAACACCTGCCTGGTTGGATTGGGCGATTAAAGTGGAAGGAGAAGCCTCTTTTGAATTGTTCAAACTTTGCAACCAATGCTATAGCAAACAACCTGATGATTGGTTGCTATTGCCAAAACAGGATATTGTCAATGCCCTGGATACCAACTTGCATTGCCCAATCAGGATAAGAAGAAACGACTGGGTCATGGGAAGGAATGAAATTTCTGCAAGCTATATGGAAATGTTCAAAAAAGCTCGCTACGAGATCATCATCATGTCCAGCTATTTTATCCCGAGTCTTTTTTTCAGGAACAATATCATCAAAGCACTGAAAAAAGGGGTGAAAATCAAACTGATCCTTGCAGGAATCTCTGACGTAGGCATTGCAAAAAATGCTGAACGTTACCTTTACAGGTGGGCCTTAAGACATGGAATTGAAATACATGAATACAATCACAATATCCTGCATGGAAAAATTGCAGTTGCTGATGGGAAAATCGTTACCATAGGCTCTTACAACATCAACGATATCAGTGCACTTGCGAGCATTGAATTGAATCTTGATGTGGAAGAAGTTACATTTTCAAAGGATGTTCACCAACAGCTCATGAAAATCATTGACAATGATTGCAGCAGGATTTCGCCCATCAGCATCATTCGGACTTATCGCCCTTCAGAAAGAATACTTCAATGGATATCCTATGAAACGGTTAGGTTGCTTTTTACCCTTTTTACTTTCTATTTCTCAAAAAAAAGAAATGCAAAGAAGTAACTGCCAGCAAAAAACATATCAACCGTCATTCAAAACCATGACCCATATCATGTTGCGCCTGGAGCAACAGCCTTAATTTTATCCCAAACACAGCACATGGTTGGAGAACTCAATGAACAACAGATCAATAATTTACTGACAAGTCAGGCCATAGGCAGAATCGCTTGCTGTGATGGACGACATCCATATATTGTTCCAGTTATCTATTCTTATGATGGGTATTATATTTATGGTCAATCTACGGAGGGGCAAAAAATTGATTTGATGCGAGAAAATCCAAATGTATGCTTCCAGGTAGATCTTTCCTGCGACCTGGACAACTGGCAAAGTGCTATTGTTTTTGGACAATTTGAGGAATTACACCATGAAACCGCTTCAACAGCAAGAGAACTCCTTTTTTCAAAAGTTGTACCGCTCATGACCCCATCAGCCATCCATCAGCATGAACACGGGGAGGGAAATGGACACGAATTATCTGATAAAGACCGCATAAAACCGATCATGTTCAGAATAAAGATCAACGAAAAAAGTGGGAGATTTGAAAAAAGATAAATATCTGGTCATGCAGTATGGTATTGTATGGTGATGACACTTCAGATGATTTAGGCAATTCGATAATTATACTTAAAAATATTAAGTATATTCATTTACAATTACGTGTTTCACGCAATAGTTCCCAAGATAGACAATCAGTTAACTTATCCCCGAATGGATTTCAAAAGACTTAACAACATGACAGGGAAAGATCCGGTGCTGAATCGTAGGATCACTTCTATCTTTCTCAACGAATTTGAATCTTTCAAGAAGCATTTTACGACTTTACCTTCTACTGTCGAGCTTGATCAAATTCAATTTTTACTCCATAAAATCAGGCCTAGTTTGGTGATTTTCGAGCTGGACACATTGATCAGCAAATATGAGGAATACCTAGACATTAGAAAAACAGGCGGAACAATTGCTGAACATGATCCTGGTTTTTTAGAGGCCCTCAACGAAACAAATGCAAAATTACAGATGGTAAAACGTTTCCTGAATTCACTGCCCTAGTGATTTTACCCTCCATTCCCGTAAAACATATTGTAGGCCTCGACCCGGTTGTTGACATGCAATTTCTTGTAAATATTGTAAACATGCTTTCTGACGGTCTCCTGTGATATGCCCAGCGTTGAAGATATTTCCTTGTACAATCTTCCTTTGACCAACAATTCGAGAATTTCATGCTCCCTGGCAGAAAGGCTCTCCAATAAAATGGAGTCTTTGCTTTCTTCTTTTTTTCTGAAACTGGCTACTACCCTGCTGGCGATCTGGCCAGACATGGGGGCACCGCCTTCATACAAATCCCTGATGGCAGCCACAAGTTCTGCAGGCTTGGTTTTTTTTAGGATATACCCACTTGCCCCTGCTGCCAAGGCGTCAAAAATTTTCTCATCATCCTCGTAGACCGTACACATCATGAATTTTATACTGGGGCATTTTTCTTTGATGATGCGCACAGCCTCTATGCCAGTCATTTTCCCCATGTTGATGTCCATCAAAACAACATCAGGGACTTCACTTGGCATTTTATCAACGGCTTCTTCACCTGAACCATACACTGCCACAACATCATATCCATCAGAGTTGATCAAAATCTGTTCCAAGGCCATTCGTATGAAATGATTGTCCTCTACAACACTTACCCTGATATTGCTATGTTTTTCTTCCATTGGTTTGCGCCCCTGTTAAGGCCGTGGTATAGCTAAAATTATTCCATTTATCTTGTAATGACAATTTTATAAAGGAACGTAGATGATGTATTTCTCCTCAAAGAAGGGCTCATCAAAAAGGTCTGCTATTGGTTGTTGGTGAGGCCTTGTGTTGGATGCGGCAATTTCTTCAGTCAAATCTCCCCCCTTTAAACAGATCAAGCCGTTTTTAAGGTCTTCCATTTTTCTTTCTTTCCTCAAAAGAGGCCTACTCCATTTCCAGAGCTCTCCCAAAGGAGCAACAGCCCTGGATATGGCAAAATCAAATTTACGGCCCTTGATATCCTCAGCCCTGGAATGCTGTATAGTTATGTTTGAAATTTCCAGGGCAGAGGAAACTGCCTCAACAACTTTTAGTTTTTTGCCAATTGAATCAACCAAATGAAACTGGACTTCAGGAAAAAAAATAGCCAATGGAATACCTGGAAATCCGCCGCCAGTTCCTATATCAATTACTTCTAGCCCACTGGCAAAAGGATAACGTGCAGCAATGGACAAAGAATGAAGAACATGTCTTTCGTACAGCGCATCTATGTCTTTTCTGGATATAACATTTATTTTTTCATTCCACTCAAGATAGACTTCTCTCAATTGTGAAAACTGATTCAACTGTTTTGGAGAAAAATCACTGAAGTATTTGAGTATCATTTCCATTGGTTGCGAGGCTTTTTCCATATTGAAGAAATGAAAATCAAATAATAAAAAAACATCCAAATATCCCAAAGCCAAAAGAAAGGGAAGAGATCTGTTTCGCCCAATTTTTTCATGGCTTTGAAAAATACAATCCCCTGAACAAAAAATCTTATCCCCCATGCCCCCAAAACCCAGCGCCAGTCGTAGCTGAACAATGCAGCGGCCATTAGCGGGTACAACAGAAAATGAGAAGTCATGTAAAGTCCCAAGAGGAACTTGTGTTTGCCTTTATAATATTTCCCCGTTGAATTGTGACGCTCTTTTTGGCTGATCCATTCACCGATAGATGCTGGTGGTGTTGAATAGGTAAATGCATCCTTGTCAATAACAATGGCTGTATTTTTACCGGTTGCACAAGCATTGATAAAAAGATCATCATCTCCTCCTGGCAAATGATGGTGTGCAGCAAACCCTTTTTGCCTGTAAAACAATTCCTTTTTATAGGCTAAATTCCTTCCGACACCCATATAGGGTTGACCGGCCAGGGCACAAGACAAATACTGCAAAGCAGTATGAAAGGTATCAAAACGAATGACCTTATTGAGGAGGCCTTTTTTCCGTTTGTACGCACCGTAACCCAATACAATTTGTATGCCTTCAGCAAAGGCGGCCTGCATTTTGAGGATCCAATGTTCAGAGGCTGGAATGCAATCTGCATCGGTCAACAAAAGCAACTCGTACTTGGCGCTTTTAATACCCATGGAAAGCGGGAATTTTTTTCCAGGTATGTGCATTGCTTCCTGTTTCAGTTCAACAATATGCAACTCCTTAAAGTCCTTGTACAAACCCTCAAGGAGGTATTTTGTATCATCCAGGGAATTGTCATTGACAACCACAATTTCATGTGTACTCCGATACGTCTGTGCCAGCACTCCTGGCAAATTGGCCTCAATTTGATCAGCCTCATCGCGGGCACAAATGATAACACTGACAGCCTGTTCTTTGGCAGAAAGGGTTTGCTTTTTCCTGTGAAAAGCAAGCAGACAAAAATACCGCAAATAATAAAATACCTGAATCAGAACGGCCAGGGAAAAAGCCAGCATTGGCATCCACATCAACATACTCATGCTTGCAAAGATACAATATCTTTACACCATGGACTATCAATCCTGCATAGAATACCTCTTCTCAAAACTGCCCATGTTTAGCCGAACAGGGGC
This sequence comes from Chitinophagaceae bacterium, assembly GCA_947442625.1. Lineage (GTDB taxonomy): Bacteria > Bacteroidota > Bacteroidia > Chitinophagales > Chitinophagaceae > Pollutibacter. The sequence continues at coordinate 4,737 of CANEWJ010000034.1, read as the reverse complement.
GGCAGCACTCAAGATGGACCTTTCCAATACGATTGCCCTGTGTGCAGCCTTGGACAACCCCCAGCAGCATTTCAAGACCATCCATGTAGCAGGAACGAATGGCAAAGGATCTGTCAGCCACATGCTGGCCTCCGTCATGCAGGAAGCAGGATTCAAAACCGGGCTCTATACATCCCCTCATTTAAAGGATTTCAGGGAGCGGATCAGGATCAATGGGGAGATGATTTCTACCGAAAAGGTGGTCCAGTTTACCGAAAACATCACGCACCTGATTGAAGCGCTGGAACCTTCTTTTTTTGAAGTGACGGTGGCCATGGCCTTTGACCATTTTGCAAAGGAAAACGTTGAAGTGGCCATTATTGAAACAGGGCTGGGTGGCAGACTGGACAGCACAAATATCATCCATCCAGAAATGTCCATCATCACCAACATTGGACTGGACCATGTTCAATTGCTTGGGAACACCCTTGGATTGATTGCAGGAGAAAAAGCAGGAATCATCAAAGCCAATGTTCCTGTGGTTATTGGACAAACCCATGTTGAAACTGCAACAGTTTTTGAAAACAAGGCAAGTCAATTGTATGCGCCTATCGTTTTTGCAGACACCATCTGGAAAACTACTGTGCAACCGGTAAGCCCCGGAATCATTTCAATTGAATTGATTAACATCAAAGATGAAACAGCCAGAAAATTCAGTGCTGACCTCTCGGGCAATTACCAGGCTGAAAATATCCGCACCGTCATTACCGCGATTGATTGGCTGATTGAAAAGGGATGGGAAATAAAAGATGATGACATTCAAAGAGGCATTGCATTTGCCAAAAAAAATACGGGTCTACACGGAAGGTGGGAGGTGATCAATACCGCCCCCCTTTTGATTCTCGACGTTGCCCACAATACAGAAGGAATCATGCAAGTGGTCCAACAAATCAATGCAACTGTTTTTGAAAAACTTTACATCATCCTTGGTATGTCTAAGGATAAAGACGTTGAAGCGGTGATTGCCCAACTTCCTAAGCAAGCAATATACGGGTTCACACAAGCCCAAATACCAAGAGCACTCAGTACTGAGGAGTTGGAGAAAATGGCCACTGCAGCAAGCCTGAAAGGCCAATCGTATCCAGATGTAAATAGGGCCATTCAGGATATACTTAACATGGCAGGAGCCAATGACCTTATACTTGTATGTGGCAGTGTTTTTGTTGTGGGTGAAATTGATCGGGAAAGTTGGTCTCAATAATTCAATTCGCCCAGCTTGGACAATGCATAAAACAATGCCGTGACATGCATGCTTTGCAGTATCTCATTTTTTTTCAACAGGCTTTTTACTTCATCAATGCTGAGCAAGTGAATGTCAATTTCTTCATTGGCATCCAGTGATTGTGCTGCAACTTTTTCACCACCTGTTGCCAGGTAAAAATGCATCCAATTGTTGTGTGTTGAAGGATTGGCGGAAGTCTTGCCAAGGTATTCGAATGACGCAAACTGATACCCCGTCTCCTCACGCAATTCCCTGGCAATGGCAGATTCAAAATCCTTATCTTCCCTATCCACGCATCCGCCTGGGATTTCCATCAGTGTCAGCCCACTTGCATGCCGATACTGCTTTTCAAAAATAAACTCGCCTGCCTTGGTGATGGCAACTGCAGTCACCCAATCAGGAAACTCATATACATAATAAGGGTCGATGATTTTTCCATCTCCACGAATACACGTATCCTTTCTGACAGTAAACCAAAGATCACTAAAAAGATAATCAGACTTGACCAGTTTCCATTCCATCATCAACCTTTTGTTGCCCTTATCAAAGATCTTCTGAGATACGGCGCTTTCAGTTTCTTGTCATAATAAAATATCATATAACCACCTGAGGGAGATACTGCATAGCCTTTTGCAGACAGCATGGAGCTGAACTCTTTTTCATCTTCATGCTGATGATAGGTGCACAAGGCAATCTGCATCCTGCTTGCACTGCTGACCGTATCTGCAAACCCCCGCAATAGTTTTCGCTCACCTCCATCAACATCAATTTTCATAAACGTCAATTCCTTTCCTGCAAAAAAAACATCCCCTGAACAGTGCTTCTCATCATTGATATCAGATACAAAACGGGGAACAATTTCAACCTTGTCTTTCCAGGGTAAAAAAGTCATTTCCAATGCCTCAATCCACTCAGGATCTGATTCAAACAAATAAACTTTTTTGATCTTCTCAATCACCGACAAGGAAAAATTTCCTTCAGCAGCACCAAAATCTGCCAGCACATCTGAAGAAGAAACAGTAAAATCTGAGGAGAGATAGCGGTGCGGGCTTTCCAGGTCTTGCTCAAGTGAAAGATCATGAAAAGATTTCCTGATTCTTTTCATAGACCACCGGCGTTTAAAATAAAGCCGCTTGTTGTCCATCATCACATACTTTAAACCGCAAGACGGATCTTCAAAAACCTCAATCGAGGAAGGATTATACTTGTCGGTGAAATCGTAAGGGAAAATCTGAACTCCCCTGCGGGTGATATAATCAATCACACCCTGCCGTTCAGTGTCTGTTGCAAACCCTACACTGCCTGTATGAAAGGCAGGAATTTTTTTTGCCAAAGATGCCAAGAGGATTTTTGTCCTGATGGGTTTGGGAACGAGCAGTCTGTATAATTGAAACAATAATGACATGATTGAACCTTTGGTTGAACCTTGCCCAAATGTATTGAAACAACTTCAAAATATTCAAGATACTCAGATCTTAATAACAGATTTCACCTGCTGTATCACCTGATTTTGCAACCTGATGTAATAAAGTCCTGCAGGCAGGTGCTCACCATCAAAATCAACCCTGAAGGTACCTGCATCAAAATTGGCATCGATGAGGATTTTCACCATCCGACCCGAGGAATCCATCACCTGAACCATGGTATGTCCACCGGCAGACTTGAATTGAATGGTTACTTTTTTATGGAATGGATTGGGATAGGCCACAATCAGCTGATCAGGATTCCCAACAGGATTCAACATGGAACAGGTACCCAATTTTGTCAATGGCAGTTTCTGGAAGTTCTTCAACATCACATTGTTCAGGGTAGTGTCATTTACACAGAGCCAATTGGAGAGGATACTGGCATATACACTCCTGAAATCATATTGGTAAGGGACATTGTCTCCTACCGTTGGATTCATGGGCAAAATTGGATTTGTACCGCTGACTCCTGCCTGCACCTTTGCTCCAAAAACAAAGAGCGGAGCAGCTGCGCCATGGTCCGTACCACTGGATCCATTGCTGAGGACCCTTCGCCCAAACTCTGAATAGGTCATTCCAACTACACGTTCCTCTATCCCCTGGAATTTTAAATCATCCATAAAGGCCTTGATGGCATTGCTTACATTGCCCAACAATGTTGCATGAGAACCAATAGAAGTGTCGCCAGCAACAGTCTGGTTGGCATGTGTATCAAAACCACCAGTGCTCACCATGTATATCTTGGTTTTCAAACCACCCTTGATCAACCTGGCGACAATCTTGAGTTGATCAGCCAGGGAATTGCCTGTTGGGTATGGTGATTGCGTGGTAACTTTGCCATTGGCAGTCTTCACTACCTCGCCAAATTTTTGGGTTTGCTTCGCCATCTCCCTTATATAATTCAGCTCCTTGCCTGCATAGCTATTGGGGGCAGGGTCTATCTGGTTGTTGACAAAGCTGTAGAAAGAGCTGGGATTGGAGATGCTCATTCCCATGGGTTGTGCCCCCCCTTGCAGGGTCAAAGAAGTAACAGACCCAATTTGAATGGCCAAGGGATCGGTCATTGTGCTATTGGGATATCCAATCGGGAATCCCGGATACATCTCATCAAGGAAACGGCCAAGCCAACCAGTATTCAATACTTGCCTGCTGTCTGATGCACTCATCCAGATATCAGTTGCCCTGAAATGCGAAAAATTGGGCTGGGGATAGCCCACTGATTGCACCACATGCAACTTCCCATCATTGTAAAGCTGTTGCAAACCCGTCATCGCAGGATGGAGGCCAAGATTATCTACGCCATTCAATCGCAACACTTTTGACTCCTCAATAAAGATATTCTTCCTTGCATTCTGGTACTTGCTGAACTGATCAAGCGGTATAACAGTATTCAACCCATCATTGCCTCCATTCAACTGGATAACCACAAATACCCTGTCGTTATCGCCTCCGGGAAGGAGCATATTGTTGAGGAACGTATGCCCTGATTCAAATGCCTTGAACCCCATGCCATTGACAAAGGAAGGAATCATTACACCTGCTGGCAGGTATCCATTGAGGAATTTTCTTCTGTTCATGATATACGGATTAACAAAGTTGATATTCAGGAAGACCAACCATGTATTTGATCAAATTGGTGATTGCGGTAGTAACGTATTTTGTATTGGCTGCATTGGATGGTGTGGAGATATACAAATCCCAGGCTGTTGCCCAATACAGATCATCAGACTGGCCAGACAACAAAATATCCCTTTTCAGCTGTGCCTTGTGTTGAGCAGAAATGGTAATACCCAAAATATGTTCAGCCAATTCATCAATCAACTTGTTGGGATCCCTTGGTGCCACCATCTTTCTCACATAGGTCAAACCGTCAACCACAACCTTGAAGCCACTTACGGTATATCCACTGGTAACAAGCGATTCAAGGTATTGGATTCTTTTCGGCAAAGTATCTGTATTGACCCAATACTCATAAAAACCTGGCTGTTGATAATAGGCTTTCCATCCACT
>CANEWJ010000033.1 GCA_947442625.1 Chitinophagaceae bacterium | reverse complement strand
GCAAAGGTGATGTCATTGTCGAGCTTGCTGCTGGCTTCCCCTTTTCCAATCTTCACCTTGAAAGGCAATGGGAATCCACGTTTCCTCCACCGCATGCCAAAGGTGATTTCAGTGGAGTGTACCTCACTCAACTGAAAGTCAACAAGGCTCATGCTGAGCTGCCTTGATTTTCTGTATTCAAATCTTCCGGAGAGTTGACCTGGCGTTGAAAAGTCAATGCCAATCAATGGAGCAAACTGTTCAGAAATCAAGAGGTTGGGAACAAGGAAATAAGGAATATAATTGCCTGAAACGGTATCAATGAACGAAGGAAATCCATACAACAAGGTATCCTGGAACAGCAGGGCTGAATTGAAGCTGTTCATGCTCAGTGTTGAGTTGTAGCCATGCGTGAGGGTAAAATTGCTCAGGTATTGTTGAAGCGATTCAATCCTGCTCAAACCATTGTAGGTCAATCTCCAATTGGGCTTTGGCATATAGCCTTTGAATGGATTTGTTTTTACGGATGCACTCTCTCCAGTGTTCAGCAAAGAAATGGTATTGGGATCCTTGTTGGTATAGGCAGCAAGAAATGCCGGTACGATGACATCTTGTGCATACCTTCCATATCCTTTGTAATACCCATCCGCACCTGCTGTTTTGCTGTAAGGGTTTTGCTCTCCCAATCTTTTTGAAAGCAGAAGCCTGTTTTTTTCAAATGTCTTGAAGGTTTCACTGGTATTGTTGGGGTCGAACTTGGCAAAAAGCGTTTGGAATGAAATATAGCTGATGCTGAAACCGCCACCGGAGTATGGGTTCAGGGAATTAAACTGCCCTGTGCCAACCGTATCCTTGAAAAGGGTGGAGTAGTTTTTAGAGAGGTTTCTGTCCAGGTTCAGGTCTACAAGGAAATCCCTGAAAGGCTCTACCTGTGCAGTGACGTTGAGTTTTTGTTCATAGTTCTGCAAGAACAGGTTGTTGAGCATGGGATCCTTCGTGATCAATCCTTTTTTGGCAATGTCTTGCAGCCAGGCTTGATCAGGTTGTTTACCCATGGTGAATCCAATACCCGGTGCCATGCTACTGAAATTCTGTCCAAAGAAACGGGTGCTATCGGTATAGCCTGGAAGGAAGGTGGTACCTCCCTCATTGTAGGTTGCACCAACTCTCTTCACGGCAGTAAGCACCTTCAACGCTGTTTTGACTGGGGCTGAGAGTGCGGCCACAGCCTTGGTTTTTTCAGGCACATTGAGCGCTGCCATTCTTTTTTCCAATTTCTCTACAGCGGCTTGGTTGGCAATGATGTCTTTTTCAGCAGGACTTTTCTTTTTCTTGAACCTTGCAGTAAGCTTGCCAAGTTTGGTTTTTAATCTCTTGATGCGGGCCTGGTTTTTCTTGCTTACCTCCTGCTGCTCAGTTGGCGCAATATCCGGGGTATTGGTGTCGTCAAGCTTTCTGAGCGTTTTTGATTTTGCGTACAGCTGGGTCATGTTCAGCTCTGCCGTAGCACCGGTTTGTCCACTGTTCTGAATGGTATTTCCCAGACTGATGGCCAGTCTTGATGCCCCCACCCAGTTGTAGCTGCTGCGGTAAGCCAGGTTCAGTGTGGTCCAATCCAGCAGCGGAATCATGGTGGTGGGCAGGTTGTAGGTAATGTCTGTGTTTTGTGTGTAGATGGTATTCCTGCCACCTTTCATGAAATTGCGCACCAGCGAATCGCGTTTGCTTTTTGAGTCGATCCTTCCAGTGGGCTCATCAATCCTGGAATTGTTGATGGCCTTGAAATCGAGGTTCAAGGATTTGGTCAGGTCCCAACGCATGTTATAATTCCTGTCTACTACAAAATACTTGTCATAGGTTTCAGGGATCTTGAATTTTCCGCCCCCAACATTTCTTGGACGGATGGCACCAAACTGCCTTCTGCTGTCCATCCTGATGCCAATCAACGAAGGCATGGGATTGAAGTTCACGTTGCGGATAAAATCAAGCCATGGAGTAGGGGCCTTGATCAGTTTTTTGAGGGGCTCAATGTATTTCGGTTGGGCACTGTAATTGTATCCCAGTCCACCCTGTGTCTTGCTTACTTCGTTGTTTTCAATCAGCGGATTGTGCTGTTGTGTTTCCGTGAATGAGTAGCTAAAGTCAAAGTTGGATATGCTCCAAAGACGGACTTTTTTATCTTGTGGTTGGGCAAACCGAACATTGGTAAAGTTGAAGGTTTTGATGCCGGTAAAATCAACGGCATCCGACATGATGGAATCTCGTTTGTTTTTGTATATACTCAGTTTGTCTTTCAAGGTGATGTCCTTGTCATAAGGATCATATTGTGGAGAACTGATGGTTTGTGAGTAGTTGGCAAAAAATGGAATTTCCAATCCAAGTTTTTTGGGAAGTAATTTTCCCAGTTGAAGATTGGTGGATACATCGAATTGTTTCAGGTCATCACGGAACCTGTCGTTCACCCTTTGTTCAAGTTGACCGAATCCGATGGTATGGATATTGGCGGACATGGAAACCGTACCCAGGTCTGCCAATTGCAGGTTCATCTGACCCACTGCGGCCCAACCACCTTTTTCATCCAGGCCAGACAGCCTCAGCTCATTGATCCAGACCTCAGCATTGACAGGCCTTCCACCGGTTGGATCTTTGGGGTTCTCCAATCCTGCAAGGATGCCTTTTACCTCTCCAAGATTGGGATTGCCCATGATAGAGAAGATTTTGCCATCGATGGTTTTCCTGTAAATGGCTGTGGGGTTCCCGGTATTAAGGTTCCTTTCGTTTTTAAGTTTGATCAGTGCTGTGATGTCAAAATTCAATTCATTTTCCGCTGGCCAAATCACCTTCTCGTCTGTTGTGCCGAAGGGTGTTGTTTTCAGCGGATATTTGATTTCGTAGTAATTGTTGATATAGTCGTTGCCGATCCTTACCACTGCATAAACTTCACCATCCCTGAGCCTGTTGTATTCTTTCAGGCTTTCCAGGTGATAGAACATTGAAATGCGTTTGTATTGCCTCAGGTCATGGTTAAAAGATTTGAAAACAGCCCTTCCGTCACCTTCGTTGAGGTTGATCACATTGATGCTGAGGGCTTGTTCATTCTGGAGGATATTGATGCCGCCATTGCTGAGCGTTTGTACACGTTCAATGCCGGGTGGTGTGCGGTAAGGGATGGGGTCCCGGCGGTCGTTTTCTTCAATGTTGACGGCAGACACATTGAACCTGGTGATGTTGCTGGACAGGTCGATGGTTTTGTATGTGCCCATGGTATCCAGGTCATATGCAAACCTTCTCCAGTTGTTTCTTACCAACTCCAATTTGGCAAAACGCAATACAACTGAGTCTGCAAAATCAGTAAGGAACATCCTGAAAAAGCGGATGGATTTGAAATCAGGAATTTCACCCACCTTGCTGTTGTAGGCAGTGATGGGCACACGGAACTGGTACCAGATCTGGTTCTGCTTGGTGCCATCGGCCAGTGTTACATTAACAGATTTTTTATCTGCAATAAAGTTTTGACCCACCTGCATGTTGGGATCGCCGCTGGGCTTCATGTCAATCCTGTACTGGAAATATTCTTCTGATTCGTTGAGGGTATTGTCGCGGTTCAGGTCTTCCCCATCAGGATACATGGTAAATGCAGAAGCAAAATTGTCGCCGGCCTTGGCAATGGGAGAGTTGCCCTGGGGGCTGTTGAAGTTTTTGTATCGGGATAAAATTCCTGCGTTCTGTGCATCATAGGTTTCGTCCCTGTAATACTTAAAATTGTCTGCAGAAGGATCTGCTTTTGCTTCTTGATACGCCTTGGATGTAACGCCGAGTCTTGTGGCCATGTCGTTCAGGTATTGAACCCTGATCCTGCTCTCGGCAGAGTCTGTCAATCCATCCAATCCCACATCCTGGAAAGGCCTGTCGGCAGGGTCATTGCTGAATCCTTGGGTAATCTGAATGGGATTCAACGGAGACCTGCCCCAGGTGGAAGTGGAAGTTGCTGAAGGGATGGTTGGAGTAGGCAAACCATTTTCATAAAACCTTCTTGAGTCTTTGAGGATGTCCTCAGAAATATTTCCCAGGTTCAGGTAAAGGGATCCACCTGCTGGATTGGTGCCCTTGATGAAGGGATCCAATACCCAGAACTCAACAAATTCAACATTGGCCGTTTCAAAATCAGTCTGGTCGATGCCCCTCATGATACCACCCCAGCGTTTGTTGGGGTTCCTGAGCAGCCCTGTGCTCTCAATGTTCTGGGCATCGTAGTTGTAAGGGCCTCTTTCTTTTGGATAATAGGCGAGATCAAACGTAACCATCTGGCTCTGCCCAAAATCAGGCGTCCTTCTCGGGAAGATTTCCTGTTGGCCTACGCTCCTGACGCGTGGGTCAGAAAGTTGAACCAGGTCGTTCCTGATGGGATTGTTTGCATTTCTTTTTTCCTGCAGGATGGGTTCAATATTGTACCAGGCCAGCTTGGCCCTGTTTTTCCCATAATCAAGGTTGTCATAGGAATTGGCCTCAGGAAACATGGTATTGCCAAAGCGGTCTGTAGCCCCAAATGGAGTGGAGGCCAGGGTCCATCCAACAATAGGAAAACGAAGGTCAATGCTGGCCTTGGTTCCCTCAAAATCATCCAGGTAAATCAATCCTTCGCTCCCTTTTCCGATCTGAGGGGCATGGCCGGGACTCATCTTGGCCGCTTCTGCCGAGGCGCTGATGGAAGATGTTCCATTGGCTTCATAAAACGGAAGTTTGCTCAACCATTTGTTCAATCTCGGTAGCTCACTGTTGTAGGTCATGTCGATGCCGGTCATGCTGTTGCGGATCGGGTCAGACCCGTATTCCATCTTGGTGAAAAAAGGCCTCTCACTCAACCTTACCGATGTTCCGCCAATGGAAAGTTTGTCGTTGAACAGATAATCCCACCGCAGGCCCATGAAGGTCCTTTGCTGTACGCCAAAAGTTGCATTGTTCTCAAACTGAGCGTTGACGGGCAGTCCGGAGTTTTTGATGGCGCTGTTGATGATCCTCAGGGTACCCGACATGTAGTCAATGGTGTAATCAATGTTTTCCTGCAGGGTTTGTCCTCCTGCTGTTACCGTAACAGATCCTGGGGGGATGTTGAACGCGTTCAGTGATATTTCGCCACTCGATCCACCCGATGATTTTGAGCTACCCCTGATCAGGAAGCGGTTGAGGTTGGCATAGGTCTGTGCAATGGCTTTGATGGTATCGTAGAGTGGATAAAAAAGGTATTTATTCCGCAGGCTTGGATCGGTGGTGAAAGCATAATCCAGGTCGTGTCCGAAAGGCTCGAGCACAGGAAAGATAACCCGGCTTTGGTAGGAATTGACCGTATATCCCTCCACAAAATCAAATACCCCATCGGGTTGTGGGTCGTTCTGGTTGTTGAGCCGGTCCAGGTTCACCAGGGTCAGCAGCGGGACACCTGCCTGGTCTCCTTCTGGGATATACCGCTTTTCACCTCCACCTGGCTCCTGGTAAAGCACATTGAACTGAAAATCCTGTCTTTCCAGTTGTCCGGAACCTACGGGATAAATGTTTTTCATCATCAGGTCCCAGATCGGCAAGGAGGTCCTCTGAGAAGTGGCCTTCAACAATTTAAGGAAAAGTATTTTTTGCACACCACTGGTAGAATCCACCGGGATGTCCTGTGCAAATTCACCCACCTGGAAAACTTTGCCATTCACAGTATATTGATAGGCGACGCCCAAAACCTCATCTGGCTGAAGCGTAACGTTCAAGGAGATGAAACCCAGTTGCCTGTTGAAATAATATTGGGTGGTATCGAGTTTTCTGGCGAATGTTTTTTCAAAATCGCGGACAGGCTGCAGGCCAATGGTGTTGAGGTAACTGACAATCTGCGCAGGGTTTCTGCTGCCAGGGTTGTTGATGATCTTGGTGTACAGGTCATTCGTTCCGTTGGAGGGGAAAGTCAATCCTGGCCTGGGATTGATGACTGGAGGTTGTTGAAAGGGCTTGTCTTCTCCAAGGTCCATCAGGCCCACCACATCACGGGCATTGGCTGTGGCGCCATTTCTGTTGGTTACCCACACTTCAAGGCGCAACAACTGCACCTGAGAATTGATCACCGGAAGGTTTTTCATGGCCTTGTTGTAATCCCTTCTGAAATGCTGCGCCAGCATGAAGTGCCGGTTCTCCTCGTATTCATCCGTTTTGAATTCGAAGGGGGTGCTGCTTGAGCCACCCTTGAAACCGGCAGATTGTCTTTGGGAACGCTGGCTGGCAAATACGGTAGAGAGCCAGAGTTTTCCGAACTGCATTTGGGTTTTGATACCAAAAAGCTGTTGAGCGCCAGGAATCAAGGTTCCTTTTGAGGCAAATGAAGTGTTGCCCACTTCAATTTTTTTGAAAATATCTTCAGCCCCTCCCGAATAGTCCAGTTTGAGCTGGTTTTCGAAATCAAAGGTAGACAGGGTATTGTAACTGATCGGAAATTTCATTTTGTCCCCGATATTGCCAATCACGTTGAGGTTGGCTGCCATGTCAAAATCCAGGCCACCATTCCTTCTTGCCCGCTCAGGGAGGGTAGGGTTCTTGATGTTTTGCCCCTGGTAGCCTGCGGTGATGTTCACTTCGCCCTGGGGCTTGATATCAATTTTGCCCGTTCCAAACAAGCGGTTGAACAGGTCTTCTCCCATGTTCAGCTTGGGCTTGACCAGTTTCCTGTTCAAAAGGCTGGAGGTGTTGGCTCGTTTCTGGAAATAATCTGATTCGGCTTTGCGCGATTGGATGCGCATGTATTCATCAAAACTCAGGGATGTAGGCTTCCTGAAATATTTGCCCCCAACTTTTTCGACGATATAATATTCTTTGGTCTTTGGGTCGTAAACGATGGAATCGCTGAAATTCGAAGGATCCCTGAGGTCAAAGGGGTTCTTGTTCTTTTGGGTCAGTTTGTCCCCCCTTCGGTCTTGGAGGGGATATCGCAGTGTATCATTTTTGGGAAGGCTGTCTTGCTGAAAGGGAAGAAGGCTCGCATACCCATTGGCCTTAGCATCCGCCGTTTGGTGCGCATACAGTAGGATGGCCAACAATGTTATCTGTAGGGACAACTTTTTCAAATGGGAATGGTCTTTTACCGCAGGTCAGATGAACTGAAGTGATTTTTTGATGATTGATTCCAGTACATTGTCTTCAGGGGCATGGGCCCTGGTCTTTTTGAGAGCGGCTTCAGCGGTATTTTTTTGGATTCCAAGCGCCATCAGTGCATTTAACGCATCATTTTCCAAACTATTGCGTATAAATCCATGTGATGTACTTTCTACACCTGCTTTTACCATCTTTTCGCGCAGCTCAAGGATGAGTCTTTCTGCGGATTTCCTTCCAATCCCTTTGATTTTTTCCAATGCACCCGTGTTCCCTGACGCAATCGCGGATCTTAGTTCTGCCGGCTGCATAGAAGAAAGCATCATCCTGGCCGTGGATGCGCCCACACCATTCACGTTGATCAGTTGCACAAAAAGCTCTTTTTCTGCCAATTCGGCAAATCCAAAAAGGGTATGCCCATCCTCCTTGATTTGCAGGTGGGTAAGCACCGTGCCTTCCTTCAAATCCTGGATCTTGGAATAGGTGTTCAGGCTGATTTGCACCTCATATCCAACGCCATGTACATTAATATGGATGTAGGATGGTGTCTTTAACACAAATGAACCTGTCAGGCTTGCTATCATGATGCCGTAAAGTTAGTAAAATCCGCTTAGACAAGGCGCAACAGGCATGCGCTTTAGCATCCTCTTGACAACATCATCCAAACAAATGACGATTGTCATCTCGCTAGCGCCGAACGTCTTTTATTTTCTTAAATTTGTGTTCCAAATCAACTACATGCAAAAAATCACAGCAGCAATTACGGCAGTTGGCGGATACGTGCCAAAGGATGTACTGACCAATGCCGACTTTGAAAAGATGGTGGACACCAACGATGAGTGGATCAAGACAAGGACAGGGATAGAGGAGAGACATATCCTCAAGGGTGAAGGCCTTGCCACATCAGACCTGGTGGTGCCTGCGGTGCAGGATCTTTGCAAACGAAGAGGCATCGACCCCAATGAGATTGATTGCATGATTGTGGCAACCATCACTCCCGATATGTTTTTCCCCAATACCGCCAATGTGGCCTGCGATAAATTGGGCATCAAGAATGCCTGGGGATTTGATGTGCTCGCAGCTTGTTCTGGCTTTTTGTACAGCCTTACCACTGGTGCTGCCCTTGTTGAGAGCGGACGGTACAAGAAAGTGGTGGTAGTGGGCGCAGATAAAATGAGTGCAATTACAGATTATACAGACAGGACTACCTGTATTTTGTTTGGGGATGGCGCTGGCGCAGTATTGCTGGAACCCAATACAGACGGATACGGTGTGCTGGATAGCATTTTGAAAAGCGATGGAAGTGGCGGAAAATACCTGAACATGAAAGGTGGCGGATCACTTCATCCTACATCTGCTGAAACCATTGCCAACAAAATGCATTACATGTTCCAGGATGGCCAACCGGTGTTTAAATTTGCTGTTACAGGCATGGCTGATGTGAGCTATGAGTTGATCCAACGCAACAACCTTACTGCAGATGATATTGCCTTTTTGGTTCCTCATCAGGCCAACAAGCGCATCATCGATGCTACTGCCAGGCGCATGGGCTTGTCAGACGAAAAAGTATTGATGAACATCCAACGATACGGCAATACAACGGCCGCCACCATTCCACTCTGCATTTGGGATTACCAGGACAGGATGAAGAAAGGCGACAACATCGTCCTCGCCGCCTTCGGTGGTGGATTCACCTGGGGAGCCACCTGGGTGAAGTGGTTTATTTAACCCCTAAACCATTAAACCTCTCAACCTTTCAACCCCTCAACCCATGCCCCACTCATACAAAGGCTTCTCCTCCCTTGCCATCCATGCCGGTCATGTGAAGGACCCCATGTACGCGCACCTTACGCCCATCTATGCCTCGTCTACCTACGTGTATGATGAAGCAGAGCAGGGGATGAGGAGGTTCTCTGGCAAAGAACCTGGTTATATTTATGCCCGCTGGGGAAACCCGACCATGAATGAAGCGGAGCAAAAGATTGCCGCCATGGAAACCTTTGGTATTGAAGTGGATGGCAATCCGTTGGAAGCCAAAGCCATTTTACACGCATCAGGCATGGCCGCCATCAGCTCCCTGTTCATGGCCACCCTCAAAAGGGGAGATAAGATCTTGACCCATTACTCACTCTACAGCGGCACACAGGATTTCATGAAATCCCTGCTTGAACCATTGGAGGTTGAAGCCATCATCGTTGATTTGCGAGACCTTGCATTGGCAGAACGATGCCTGAAAGAAGACGCTGCGATCAAGCTTGTTTATCTTGAAACACCTGCCAATCCTACACTCCAATGTGTAGACCTTGCAGCACTCAGCAAGATGGCCAAACAATATGGCAAGCTCACTGCCTGCGATAACACATTTGCCACACCTTACTTACAACAGCCCTTTCAATTCGGAATTGATTTTGTGATTCATTCCACCACCAAGTTTTTGAATGGCCACGGAACCGCCATTGGTGGGGTATTGGTGGGCACTGATCTTGCATTCATGAATACCAGGGCTACCAAAACCCATCGTTTGTTGGGCGGCAACAGCAATGCATTCGATGCGTTTTTATTGACCAACGGCATGCGTACATTGGAAGTGCGGATGCAACGCCATTGTGAGAATGGCATGAAGGTGGCAGAATATTTGAATGCCCATCCTGCCATATCAAAAGTGAATTACAACGGACTCCCAGAGCATCCTGATTTTGAGGTTTCAAACAAGCAGATGAAACATCCAGGTGCCATGATGAGCTTTGAATTGAAAGGTGGATTTGATGCAGGTGTAAAGTTCATGAACAAGCTGCAAATGTGCACCAGGACTGTGTCCCTGGGCACCTGCGACACTTTGCTCTCACATCCCGCCTCCATGTCGCACAGTTCTGTTCCCAGGGAGAACAGGCTGGAATACGGCATTACAGATGGCCTCATTCGTTTGAGTGTTGGTATTGAGAATATTGAAGATATTCTGGCGGACTTTGAGCAGGCGCTTTAGGGCCTTCGGCGTTGAAGGAGTTGAAGGGGTTTAATAATGATACCTGCATTGGGCAATGATGATTGACCCTTGATCAATCTTGTAAACCAATCGATGCTTCAGGTTGATTCTACGGGATAGCCATCCGGATAATGCATTTTTGAGTTGTTCTGGTTTTCCAATACCACCATTTGGATCTCTGCTGATGTCTCTGATCAGATCATTTATTTTCCCAAGCAATTTTCTGTCATTTGTCTGCCAATAGACATAATCCTCCCAGCCATGTGCAGTAAACAATACATTCATTAAATGTCCAGTTTTTGCTCAATGGTATGACCAGTCTGAAACTGTGAAATTGATTCCATTAATCTTTCTGCATTCTTAGGGCTGCTCAATAGATAAAGTGTTTCCTCCATACTGGTGTAATCTTCTTTTGACATGACCACCAATTCCTCCCCATGTTTGCGGCTAATGAAAAGAGGTTTATGTGTTTTAATCACCGCATCGAGGAAGGATTTCATGTGCTGCCTGAATTCGCTGTATGATGTTATTTCCATGAGCTAGTAGTTGATCTGTGAAATTAGAACAATTCTCCAATTGTACAAAAAGTTGTACTGGTAAAGCTTCGAAGGCGAAGATGTTCGACAATTTCAACAATCTAAATTAAATCCTTCAGTTGCTCAACCATAGCGATATCAATGTTGTACTTTTCTGCAATGACAGATGATTGAATTCCCACCTTCAGCTCCTCCAAAATTAAAACTGATAATTGAAAACCTTCAGCTTTTCCTTCCGTTTTGCCCTCTTTCTTCCCCTGATCTATCCCTTATCTTCTTGCCTCTGACATGTTCGTAACATAAGACCGCATGTTGTCGATATAGAGCTCATACCCCCTGATCTGCTCTGGTGTGAAGTTTTTTGTTTCCAATACTTCGATGGCTTCACTGATTTCATTGAAGCGGGAAAGTTCTTTTTCCGTCAGGAATTTGCTGAACATATTTGGGTCTGAAAGGTACATAAGCCAACGGTCTTTGGGTTTTTGCAAATCAAAAATATTTAATTTTTTCCATTTGGATAATTCAATCATGATGAGATTTAATTCGTCAAAATAATCTTCATGCAATTCTCTTTCAGTCAATGTGTAATGATGAAACCATTTGTTTTCATTGGCGGACAAAGCATGGTCTAGTAAATTCAGCGAAAAGACTGGTTTGGCTAGGATATATGGTTCAACCTTAGAAAGTTGTCTGGAATAGACTTTGGTCATGTTGGTAATGACCCTTTTCACAAACCCGGCTTGTTTGCTTACCTGCATTTCTACTATAAAATGCCAGCCGTGTGTGTCAGTTCATCGCACATCAACAATGGTGTTTTTGCCATCTTCTTGGTCTGGTGTGAGTTCCGGGCTGAGGTATTCAAGCGAAGCGATAGGGTGGCTGAGCGGAAGCAGGTTGTTCAACAAGCTCATGAGCAGGTGAGGCCTTTCTGCAAATACTTTCTTAAATCCCAGGTCTGATTTGGAGTCAATGATGTTCATTTTTTAAAACAAATATTAGATCCATACCAGGCTTCTCAACGGTGATTAACCCCCTTTAAACATGTATTTTCATCCCCAATCCCCGAGGATTTTATCAGGCCATTGTAAAAGCCTTCCCAATGCTTAATTTGCATGGATATAAATATGTCATGAAGGTTCGAAAAGCGACAAGAGAAGATTGCCCAGGGATGCTGCAACTGATCAGGGAACTCGCATCATACGAGAAAGCCCCGGAGGAAGTAACGGTGGATCCCATGCATTTTGAGGAAAGCGGATTTGGAGCAAATCCGGTTTGGTGGGCTTTTGTTGTTGAAGAGGTTGAGGAGGTGGATCTTGCGAGCGAAGCGAGTATGAGACAGGGTGGTTCAACGCCCCTCATCGCCTTTGCCCTTTATTATATCCGCTACTCCACCTGGAAAGGCCAGACCATGTATTTAGAAGATATCCTTGTTACAGAATCCATGCGAGGCAAGGGAATTGGAAAAATGCTCATCGAAAAACTGATAGAGGAGGCCAAAGAAAAAGGCTTCAAACGCATTACCTGGCAGGTGTTGGACTGGAATGAGCCCGCCATCAATTTTTACAAGAAGTTTGGTGCAAAGTTTGTCCCCGAATGGACGAATGTCATTTTGGACCTTTAGACCTGACCAATGGTATGCGCAGGCTGGAAGTACACTATACATGGGCATCTCTTGGAGCAACGCACAAAGATGGGCTCGGGCAGCTATACGCTCGACCTGTCTAAACGCTCCGCAGGTACCTATCAACTCACCCTCTACAAAAATGGTGAACTGGTGCAAAAAGAATGGATTATCCGCCAATAAGGCGATAAAATAACAGCATGCGGATCAGACGCCGTGGAGGGGCTTCCGCCCTTCCCCACAACGTGGAAAAGGCCCCCACTCGGGGGCCTTCGGCAGACAGGCCCAACCTCTCTCAACTCTCACTTCCAACATTGAAAACCTTTTCATAACTTTGCCGCAAATTTGAACCTCAATGGCAGGCCAGTTAAAAGAAGTAAGAAACCGGATCAAGTCGGTACAGTCTACCCAGCAGATTACGAAGGCAATGAAGATGGTGAGTGCCGCCAAGTTGCGCCGCGCCCAAGATGCCATCATCCAAATGCGCCCATATGCCGCTAAACTCCAGGAAATGCTCAGCAATATCGTGAGCAATGCAGAAGGCGGAAACAGCATTGCCCTGGCCGAAGAAAGGCAGGTAAAAAAAGTATTGATGATTGTTGTGACCAGCGATCGTGGCCTCTGTGGTGCCTACAATGCAAACATCCAAAAAATGGCGATCGCTACCATCGCTGAAAAATATGCGGCCGTTCAATCTGCTGGAAACCTTACCATCTGGGCGATTGGCAAGAAAGGGGCTGAGTTTTTCCAGAAGCGCGGCTACAATGTTGATGTCCGTTTCAAGGATACCTTCCTCAAACTTTCTTTTGAAACCGTTCAGGTCTGCGCCCAGGCTGCAGTCCAGGCGTTTAAGCAGAAAGAGTTTGATGCCATAGAGATTGTGTACAGTGAATTCAAAAATGCGGCTACGCAACGCTTTGCTTCTGAAGTATTTTTGCCCATTCCCAAGAATGAGCCTGCAAAAGGAGGAAGTTCAAAGAAGTCAGATTTCATTTTTGAGCCAGACAAAGATTTGCTGATTGCAGAACTCATGCCCAAGATCCTGAATACACAGTTGTTTAAGGCCGTTTTGGATGGCAATGCCTCAGAGCATGGTGCCAGGATGACGGCCATGGACAAGGCTTCTGAGAACGCCAATGAATTGCTGAAATCACTCAAAATCTCTTATAACCGTGCCCGTCAGGCCGCCATCACTACAGAACTTACGGAAATTGTGAGTGGTGCAGCGGCTTTGCAGGGATAAAATCAGGTTTTTACAGTACATTTATCGCCCACAAACCCGGCCAAAAGCCATCACAGGATCATTTGAGCAATGGAAATAGCCAACCTTATCACACATGTTGAAGCACTGATTTTTGCCAGTGAGAAGCCACTTACTGCCATTGAAATCACTGAACTGGTGAACAGTGCCTTCGGTTTCATGGATGACAAGGTGGTGATTGATCAGGTGGAAACCTGTATTGGTGGGGTCAAAGAAAAGTACAATTCAGCATTCTTCCCCTTCGAATTGAGGGAAAGTGGCGGAGGATGGCAGTTCCTGACCAAAAGGGAATACCACCAGACCATTGCACAACTCAATGGTGACAAGTTCTTGAAACGCCTGTCTACTGCAGCGTTGGAAACATTGGCCATTATCGCCTACAAGCAGCCCATTACCAAGTCTGAGATAGAAGCGATCCGCGGAGTCAACTGCGATTATTCCATCCAAAAATTGTTGGAAAAGGAATTGGTCATCATCTCCGGTCGAAATGAAACCATGGTCGGCAAGCCGCTTGTTTATTGTACTTCCCGTCATTTTATGGACTATTTTGGCATCAATTCATCTGAAGAACTTCCCAAAATCAGTGAAGTGCTGGCAGAGCAAATTGTTACGCCAACCCTGGTGAATGCAGAACATTTTGAAACTGACGCAACTGTCAATGCTCTTGACATTACACAGGCTGAAGATGGTGGTGCTTCGTCCGAAATAACTGAAGAAGACACCTCTTTCAATCTTCCCGACTAACATGCTCTCCAACGATATACTCCTCAACGCCGCTGGACGATTTGGAACGCCCCTGTATGTGTATGACGAGGCGCAAATCAATATTCAATATGCATCCCTGAAACAGGCATTTCGCCGGTCGGATGTAAAAATATTCTATGCATGCAAGGCCCTGACCAATGTCAATATTCTTAAAATCCTTGCGCAACAGGGTTCTGGCATTGATTGCGTCAGCATCAATGAAGTCCAACTGGCCCTGAAGGCCGGGTTTACTGCCGACCGCATCATTTTTACACCCAACAGCGTGGCCTTTGATGAATACCTAGAGGCAACAGCCCTGAACGTAAACATCAACATAGACAACCTTTCCCTCCTGGAGGAATTCGGAAATCATTTCGGGGATGGCTACCCTGTCATTATCCGCCTGAATCCGCACATCATGGCAGGTGGCAACATCAAAATTTCTACTGGTCATGTTGATTCCAAATTTGGGATTTCCATAGAGCAGGTGCAACAGATAAGGGATGTAATGGAGCGCACCAAGGTGTCTGTAAAAGGCCTGCACATCCATACCGGCAGCGAGATCAAGGACCTCGAGGTATTTGTGAAAGGGTTGGAGCTGGTGCTTGAAACAACACAGTTTTTTCCTGATCTTACCATCATTGATTTGGGTGGAGGGTTCAAGGTTCCTTACAAGCCCGATGAGGTAGGAACCGATATGGAGGCATTGGGTGAAAAACTGGCTGATGCCTTTGAAGCCTTTCAACAATCATCTGGAAAGAAATTTCAGGTTTGGTTTGAACCCGGGAAATACCTGGTGAGTCAGGCGGGCTATTTTTTGGTTCGTGCCAACATCATCAAGCAGGGGCCTTCAAGGACTTTTGTTGGCGTGAACAGTGGCTTCAATCACCTCATTCGCCCCATGTTCTATGATGCCTACCACAAGATCACAAATATATCTCATACCGAAGGGGAGCTTAAGACCTATAACATCGTTGGAAATATCTGTGAAACCGACACTTTTGCCTGGGACAGGGAACTCAATGAAGTGCGCCCCAACGATATTTTGCTGTTCAACAATGCGGGGGCTTATGGTTTTGAGATGAGTTCTCGCTTTAATTCCCGCTGTCGTCCTGCCGAAGTGTTGGTATCTGGCGATGCAATGAAACTGATCCGCAGAAGAGAGAACCTCGAAGACATCTTGCAAGGCGTCATATTGGATTAATTCCCTACCTGTCATTGCCCACTGGAACAACAAATGAAGGTTTTCTGTTGATGCATTATTTCCTGAACCGTCCATCAAAAGAACACCTCACACCACGGTGATTTCCACATGCTTCCAATTCCCTGACCTGCACAGACTTGCCATTGAAGCTGAACTCCAGCATGCAATGATCATCTGCCTTGTTGTAATGGTAAACCCTGGGTTTGACCTGTGTCATGTCGCCCCTTAAACTTCCATCGCAGCCATTGCCTGGTTTTTCAATATTGATAAAAAACAGGAGCTTACCGGCCTTTCCACCATCGCGGATAGAAACAAAATTTTTCTTATCCTGTTTATAATCGCCGCTCAGGGGATCCTTTCTTGATAAGGTATCGATGGGGTTGTAAACGGTTTTTTCTTCAACTGGCTCATTGCTTTCTGTAAGGATAAGTGTGAACAGGCCCTCTGTATTGTACACATAGGCACTCTTGTTGTAATAGGCTTTCCCATCCCTTGATTGCGTATTCCTGGTCTTGATAACAGTAAGTCTTTTATCGATACCTCCTTCTGTTGACACCCCCGGAATGTTGTTTTTTTCAACCAAGGGCATGGCGGCTTTGAATACATTGTTGGCATCAAAACAAAGCAGGTAAATGTTCTTTTTTTCCTTCTTTTCTGCAGACAGGAAAAGATAGGTTTCCCCAGATTCTTCGGCCTTGTACCTTCCTTTCCTGTAAAAACGAACATCCTTTGTACTTGGGAATGTGGCTTTGAAAATACTATCTGGCAGGAATGTTAAAACGACTGTGTTTTTTATGAAAAAACTGTCAGCGTCTATTTTTTTTAGGTCTTTTTGTTGAAAGGTGATCGGTAGTTCACGCAGTGGGAAGGATTCAATGAAATCGATGGCCTCAATAGCCTCATCCGCATTGATGTCTTTGGATTTTTCCCCGCAGGAGGCCATGAAAACAAGGAGAAGGGCACAGATTGTTAATCTTTGCATATGCATGAATTGGAGCCAATTTAAGTACATCCTAAATCTTTTGCAAATATTTCAGCAAACACTTGATAATCAATTATTCATATGAAAAATCCTTTTTACATATGGAGTCCAGCATAATTGTGTAAAAAATACATATTACCTTTTCATTCCAAAAAAACGGGGTATCTTGCGGGCTCATTAATCAGCGCAGGCATGTCAAATTTTAAGCATTACACATTACCTTATACAATAGATGCTCGATACGAAAAAAAGGCGGCATATTTCTCTATGGAGTTTGCCATCCACCAGCCTTTGAAAATATACAGCGGAGGACTGGGATTTCTTTCCGGATCTCACCTGAGAAGTGCCTATGAACTGCGTCAAAACCTGATTGGCATTGGTATCCTCTGGAAATATGGGTACTACGATCAGGCCCGCAACCAGGACCAAACCTTGCAGGTGCAGTGGAATGAAAAAATCTATAATTTCCTGGAAGATACCGGCATCAAGTTTCAGGTCATGATCCATGACGCGCCAGTTTGGGTAAAAGTGCTTTACCTCAATCCTGAAACCTTTAAATCAGCACCGCTTTTCTTGTTGAGTACCGATTGTCCGGAAAATGATTACGTCTCTCAAACCATCACCCACAGGCTGTATGACGCCAATGTAGCTACCAAGGTTGCCCAGTTTATTTTGCTGGGTGTTGGTGGAGCCAAACTGGTGGATGAGTTGGGATTCAAGCCCGATGTGTATCACCTCAATGAGGCTCATGCCATCTCCGCAGCCTTTTACCTCCTCAATAAAAATGGAGGAAACCTGGCTGCATTGAAAAAGCAGCTGGTGTTCACCACCCATACGCCTGAAGAGGCTGGCAATGAAAAACATGATATTTACCTCTGCAACAAAATGTCCTATTTCTGTGGTATGCCCCTTGAAAAGGTCAGGCAAATCACTGGCCTGGAGGATGATCAATTCAACCACTCGTTGGTAGCCTTGCGCTTTGCCCGCCTTTCCAATGCCGTTTCTGAATTGCATGGTCATGTGAGCCGGAAAATGTGGAACAAGCATGAAGGGGTTTGTCCAATCATCCACATCACCAATTCTCAAAACTGGCGGTATTGGGCAGACAAGCAATTGTATTTCGCCATGGACGAACAAAATGATGAGCGCTTCATTGACAGGAAAAGATATTTGAAGAAAAGGGCCTTTGATTTGGTTGCCGACCAGACAGGAAAACTGATGGATCCTGATGTGTTTACCATCGTGTGGGCCCGCCGTTTTGCCGGCTACAAGCGTGCGGACCTGCTAACCCGCGACAGGGAAAGATTTGAAGAACTGTTGAACAATTCAAAATATCCCGTTCAGATCATCTGGGCTGGAAAGCCTTATCCGGTTGACTATCCGGCCATCACAGAGTTCAATCACCTTGTTCATGTGAGCAAGGCCTATCATAACATGGCCGTTTGTACAGGGTATGAATTGGGCCTCAGCAAGCGCCTCAAGCAGGCTTCAGACGTGTGGCTCAACAATCCCCGCGTTCCGCGTGAAGCATCAGGCACAAGCGGCATGACGGCTGCCATGAATGGATCGGTTAATGTGTCCACCAATGACGGATGGATTGTGGAATTTGTCAACCATGGGAACAATGGTTTTGTGGTGCCTCCCCAGGACTATGAAAACATGCATGTCCAAGACCAGGATCAATACGACCTTGATGAATTGTACAGGATCCTGAAAGAGGAGGTTTTGCCCTTGTACTATGAAGCGCCGCATACCTGGCGCCAGATTGTACAAAACGGCATGAAGGATGTTCGGTTCAAGTTCGATTCAAACCGGATGGCAGCTGAGTATTACGACCTGCTCTATAACGGCTAGTACTTTATTATATTTGCAACATGATTCTCCCCATTGTAGCATACGGGCATCCTGTATTGCGTCAGCGCTGCACTGACATAGCACCTGAGTATCCTGAACTGAAAAAATTACTGGATGACATGTGGGAAACCATGTACAATGCCCATGGCATGGGATTGGCGGCTCCACAGGTCAACAAGCCGATCCGCTTGTTTGTGTTCGATACCGAGCAGGTATACAACAACAGTGACGAAGAAGAACGCAAACAATTTGAGGGAGAAACAGGCAGAAAAGCCATCTTCATCAATTCCCATATTACAGCCCTTGATGGCACACCATGGTCTTGCGATGAAGGCTGTTTGAGCTTGCCGGGATTCAGGGAAGAAGTCAGCCGTGAAAGCACGGTCACCATCCAATACTGTGACGAAAATTTCGTTCAAAAAACAGAAACATTCAAGGGTCTCAATGCACGCGTTATCCTGCACGAGTACGACCATATTGATGGAAAACTTTTCATCGACAGGATCTCCTTGATCAGGAAAAAATTGCTCAAGAAAAAATTGGATGACATCACCGCCGGCAGGGTAAAATCAGGCTATAAAATGCTGCTGCCGAAAAAATAGTGTACTAATTTGTCGCTAGTCTTCGCTTCTTTCAAGGTACTCCTGCAACAACAGACAGGCCGCAATTTCATCAATTATTCCTTTTTTCTGGCGGTCTTTTTTCTTCATGCCCATTTCTACCATCGCCCTTGATGCCATCTTGGAAGAATGGCTCTCATCAACGGTTTCAATCGGGATCTCGGGGAAACTATTTTTCAATCGCCTGATGCAATGCTTGGCTCCTTCGGTAGAGTGGGTGGGCGTTCCATCCAATTGATAGGGCTCGCCAATCAGGATTCTTTCTACTGGTTCTTTGGCAACATAGGCTTTTAAAAACTCAAAAAGTTTTTGTGTGTCAACCGTTGTTAAACCGGTAGCAATGATCTTCAACGGATCGGTGACTGCTATGCCAGTTCTTTTGTTGCCATAATCCAATGCGATGATTCTTCCCATGGGCTAGTTTAAAATAATGAGGTCTGCAATGGTGAAGAGCGCAAAAACGATACTGGCAATGCCATTGGCTGTCATGAAGGCAATGTTTACCCTGCTCAGGTCATCCACCTTGACAACGCTTTGCTGATACATCAGCAGCCCTGAAAAAAGTGCAGCACCTGTTGCAAAAATCCAATCCAATCCAAACAAATACCCACTGCTGAAAATGAGCAGGATGGTAGAGGCATGCAACAAACGGGAAACCAACAAAGCATTTTTTCTGCCCAGCTTGGCAGGAATAGAAGACAGTCCTTCTGTGCTATCAAAGGCTTCATCTTGCAGTGAATAGATGATGTCGAATCCACTGACCCAACCGATCACCGCCAGTGAAAGAAATACAATTGAAGGGGCTATGGTCTGTGTTACAGCGATGAAGGCTCCTGTAGGAGCCAGGGAAAGTCCAATACCCAAAACAATATGGCAAAGGGCGGTAAACCGTTTGGTATAACTATACCCCAAGATCACCAGCAGGGCAACAGGGGACAGCAGAAAACAAATGGAGTTGATCATGCAGGCGGCACCCATGAACAGCAATGAATTGAGGATGGTGAAGCGAAGGGCACTGGCCGGACTGATCAGTCCCCTGGGGATTTCACGGATGGCTGTGCGTGGATTTTTGGCGTCAAACTCCCTGTCGAGGTACCTGTTAAAGGCCATGGCAGCACTTCTTGCAAATACCATACAAAGGACAACAAATACAAAAACGCCAACATGGGTTGAAAAATATGCGGAAACAACCTCCAAGCCTTTTCTACCTGTTTCTTCTTTTTGGTGCAGAAAAAATACGCCCATGAAAAACCCAACCAGCGCAAAGGGCATGGCAAAAATGGTATGAGAGAATTTGATGAGCGATAGGTATTTATTGATTTTTTTCATGGCCATTGTTTAAACTTTCCTCAAAAGATTGTGTCAACTTTATCTGTGGCCTTTTTTTTGAATAACTCCCACAAAACAATACCAGCAGCTACGCTGATGTTGAATGAGTGTTTGCTGCCAAATTGTGGAATCTCAATGCACCCATCAGCAGCGGCTATCAGTTCTTCGCTAACGCCCTCTGCCTCATTTCCAAAAACAACTGCAATTTTTTCACCCAATTGATAGCCGAAATTTTCCAATGAGATGCTGTTGTGTACCTGTTCTACCGCATAGACAGCATAACCCTGTTCCTTCAATTGGGCAATTGCGGTCAATCCATCCTCATGGCCGGTCCATTCAACGGTTTCGGTTGCCCCCAGTGCA
Organism: Chitinophagaceae bacterium; assembly: GCA_947442625.1. GTDB lineage: Bacteria > Bacteroidota > Bacteroidia > Chitinophagales > Chitinophagaceae > Pollutibacter. Next base: position 282 of record CANEWJ010000033.1, on the reverse strand, counting down.
GTCTTGTTGATGTCGCGGTGCGGGGGCCTCGGGGTATAGCCGCAGAGGCATATTTTTTCAACCCTGAAGGCGTCGCAGGTTCTGAAAACGCTGCCCACATTGTGCATGCTCCTCACGTTTTCAAGGACCACCACGATGGGCGATTTCTGGGAAGCATGAAACTCCTCGGTGCTCAAGCGTTGCAATTCATCCATCCCCTTTTTTAGCATAAGACAAAGATAAGGCTCTCCTTTTTTTCATTTCAGAATAAAAGATACCTTTGTTGCCTTATGCAGGAAGCGT
>CANEWJ010000032.1 GCA_947442625.1 Chitinophagaceae bacterium | reverse complement strand
CATTGAGGAGAAAAACCGACCCAATAAATACATGCAGGTATTGTTTCCTGGAGAAATCAATCGAAGTTTTTATACAGGAATTGCACCTGTCAGTAAAACTGCTGAACCAATCTTCAGAACTACCAAAACTCCTACCATCATTGTAAGGCAAAAAGGAGAAGCGGTCAGCAAGCCATTCATTGCCATCTATGAACCTTTTGGTGCAGATGCTGGGCGGAGCATAGACAGGGTTGAAATGGAAGACAAATCTGATCCTGTCTCATTTAGTGCGCTCAATGTTATCGGCACGAAGGGAGACAAGCAAATCATCCTGCAATCAACCAATGAAAACAAACGGCACCAAAAAAACCAATGGACATTCAAAGGCCATTTTGGAGTCATCAACCTGATCAATGGAAAGCCCGACTATATCTACCTGGGAAATGGCCAGGAAATCAGCCATGGACAATACTCCATCATTTCCAGCCAACCGAATGGGGCTGCCCATCTCCAGATCAAAGAGAACATGCTTGAACTGAGTTGCAACCAAAGAACAACGTTGATCATCAATGGAATAAAGACAGAGCATCCTGCAGCGCAAAACCAGTTGATTCAGATCGGAACAGCAGGGAAAAAGAAATAGAGGACATCAGCTTGATGAATCCCAGCGGGGTTATTGCATGATCAAGATTTTCTCAGCACTGATTTTTTCTTGTTGAGAAAGGTTGCCATTACCCGCATAGGTATTGCGTGAGACAAGACGGGCGCTTGCATAAGATTCAACACCGAAACCATTGTTGTAATGGATCAGGTTACCATCGACCTTGATGCCTGAATTGCCCCGGTAAAGAAACTCCAACAAGATACCTGACCTGTCATTGGCTTCGATCAGGTTTTTGTTGATAGAGATATTATTGCTCTCCGATACCAAGATGCCATACCAAGCATTTCTTGCCACCTCACAGTCACTGACAACAACACCTGTGCAATGATCCAATGCAATACCGCTACCAAAGGGAGAAGTTGCCATCCTGCTGCCACTGATGTTGACCTCTCTGCAATGGGTCAGCAACAGGTTGTGTTGAATTTTAGGTCCGGGAACTGCATTGCCGCCATTTTCATTGAAATCGCATTTGCTGATGCGGAGGTTGTCTGCACCGCTGATGAATGCTCCATTGAACGTGCAATTCCTGATGGTGATGTTGAGCAGGTTGATGTTCTTCATCTGACCCTCTTTAAGAGAACGGAATAAAATCCCACCCCTGTTGTATCCACCTTTGAAAGACCTGTTTGAGTTGGGGTCATCGCCCGTTTGGGTTTTCATGGCTCCTTCAATCACCAAGTCCTGTATGGTAACATCCTGCATGTCATTTGAGGCATTGACCATTGCATCACGCATGCCTGAACCAGGATCTAAAAACACAATTGTCCCGCTCCCCTCACCAGCCAATGTGATACCACTGGGTATTTTTAACGTTGAAGGAAGGGTATGGACTCCAGTTTTAAGGATTACCCATCTTCCGGTATGAGAGGATGAATCCAGGGCTGCTTGAATGGATTGTCCGGGATTTACGATGAAAGGGTTCTGGGGATAGGCTTTGGTATGCCCAGTTACAGCACCAGCAACATACGCAATTGGAGAGGCTGTGGGCACCGCTTTTGCGGCTGGTGTTGGGGTGGCAGAATACCTTACAGCAGACAAAATGCTTCTGGACGCCTTAGGACGCACTGAATCCGCTGCTTTTTTCGTCCACGGCAATGTTATCCCTTTGGAAAGATAATGCCTGTAAACATACTCATAATCGTCCCTGAGCCCTTTGGCCCTCTCAGAAACAATACAATAGCATTGGGGTTGCTGACCCAGGAGAAATCCAGCCGTATATTCATACCCAAGGCCTATCCGGTTATCCGCGATAGAGAAAAGATCAACACCTTGCGTATAGCCAATCTGTGCTGCTCCAACAAATTCACCCAAACCGAGTTGCACATGGCCTTGGTCTCTCGGTGTTTCCTGGCATTGCCCGTTGGGATAGATGTATTTGAAAATACTGCCATTCACCGGTCCATGAAGGAAATGATCAAGGGCATTGTCATACATTTTTTTATCATCCAGGAAAACACCCATGGCCATCAATGAATGAATGATGGCACCGTCCCAGTTCCCATTGGCCTGCGGAAAATAATGGCGCAACAAGGGGTAATAAACGGTCATCAGCATGTTGCGGAAAGCATCGATGTCTTTGGCCTGCCAACCGGCATTGGTATACCGTAAAATTTCAGCAGCATTGCACATCAAATGGCCTGTCCAGGCAGCCAGCAGCTTGGCATCATTATAATCAAAATCCCAGAGTGTGGGAGACCAGGCATTCAATATCTCAATGGACTTGTTCGCATATTTTTTGTCTCCCGTAACATACCATACCAAGGCATTGTCGTAGGCCAGGTTAGCACCGTTCCTTAAATCATCTCCGCCGATATTGGGCCTTCCATAAGGTCCACGCAACACATGGGTATGAGACTTTATCAAGAATGTTGAATCAGCTGCAGCCTTTAACCTGTCAAAAGCAGCTTTGTAAGGCTGCTTGCCTTCCAGAACGAATTTCTTCATCAAGGATAGATCCTGGGCAGTTTGATCGATACCAGGATGGACAAATTTTTGGGATATCGACCGAGCAGAAAAAAGGCATAAAAAAACACCCACCAAAAAAAGAAACTTGTAATGGTGGGTGCGAAAATTCATTGTAACAAATTTATAATGTGTAGCGGAGCATGCTGATGACAGCAGTTCCTGCAGGATTGATTGAGTTTATATATATGTAAGCCCTATATTTCTTATCAGCAGTCTCAACCCAAACACCAGCCTCGGCGCGCAGGCCTATGGCATAGTTTGGCATGTCGACCATATCAACATTCTTGAGGTCAACGTCGTCTACATAAATACCAAACTGAAGGTTGGCCAAATTGCGGTCCTGAAGGTTGAATACTTTCCTGAGTTTTGTGCTCCTGTTCACTCCCGAAGGCAATACTACACCTGGAAGGTAAGCAGCATCCGCACCGGGTGAAACCAAGGCATGGGTGAAAGTGGTTGGAGCAGCCCTGAACAAATAAACCAGGTCGATTTTCCCAGAAATCGGTGCTGCAGCAGCAGCATTGTAAACGGCCATATCTTCGATAGAAATGAAGGCATTGACACCATTGGAAACAGCAAGATTCCTCCTGATGCTCATTCTAGAAATAGTATAAGGCCCCATTTTATAAGAGGCTGTTTTTCCATCACTGCTGGTAACAGAGAAAGTAAATGAAACTGATTGACCGCGTGCTTCCTCCGGAATCACATAATAGTACCGCAAAGTGGCAGCACTCGTATCAACGCTGTACGTCATCTTTGTTGTTTTGTCAACAGTCACTGAAGGAGACCCAACCAATACAGGTACATCCACACCACTGGCGTTGGTGAAAAAAGACCTGTGTTCAAGGTAAGTACCTGATGCACCAGCGATAGAAGCTTCCACTTGCGCAGAAACCAGTTTACCACTGGATTTAGGAATGGCCATGGCGTATGCAAACTCCAAAGGCAAACTTACTATGCTGGGTCCGATTGTTCTTTTGATACAGTCATTGGTCAGTTGAGAGACCGGATCAGGTATGACGTATTCCTCTTTCTTACATGCCACCATTGAAGCCAGCATCATGATCACCAGAAAGGAAAATTGAATGTTTTTATTTCGCATCGCAATTGTTTTAAAGAGATATTTTATTGAAACTTGATGTTAAGCTTGTATGCTTTTCTGATTTTTCTGTTGCCTGAAACCACGGTGTATACCTTGGGGCTTGCTAAGTTAGAAAGATCGGTTTTTCCGGTTATCTTGGGATCCAGCTTACAGTCTGTTGCCAGAGAAAACTGAGGATATACATTCTTCAGGTCTGTTCCAAACAGCACTTCAACATCTATTGTTTGGGCAACAGTATCGATTACGGCAGTCTTGGATCGAACGCTGACGAAATCTGCACCCAGCAACTCGAAATTACTCACAAAACATTCTTGCCTAAACGTGATCAAGAGTCCGTCCTCGTCTACAGGGCTGTCCTTTTTGCATGATATGATGATGGCAGAAATCATCAGGATGGAAAGGGCTATTTTATAATATTTGGCCATTGCTTCTTATTGAAAATTGATAATTAGGGATTCTGTCTTCAGCTTATCTCCAGGGAATGTTTTGTGTGAGGTTTGGATTGCGATCGCGCTCACCGGGAGGAATCCTGAAGATGTAGTTTTGCTTGTACGTGAGATCAACTGTATTCAGGTAAAAACGCTCTTGGTTTGCACCATAGGTATCCTGCCTCCATACACCAACACCACCGGGAGGTCCCCATACCCTTTCGATTGCCCTCCAGCGCCTGAGGTCAAATCCACGCTGACCTTCTGCTACCAGTTCAATGATCCTCTCCTGCTCTATGGCATTGAAGAAATTTTGCTTGCTTGAGTATTTTGCAGGAGCCAAAGCAGGAAGGTTACCACGGCGACGCACTTGGTTAACCACAGCGATTGCATCTGCCAGAGGCCCACTTACTTCATTGGAAGCTTCAGCATACATCAGAAACACATCAGCAAGGCGCATAACGGGGTAAGCATAATCACCTTCACTTCTTCCAAGGCCTTCATAATTTCTTACAAACTTCCTGAATACATATCCTGAGTTGGAACCATCAGTATTGTAGCTGATGTATTTGACACCACCGATGGTGACGTTGGCAGCCCATGACTGATAGATGAAAGGAGCAAATCCAGTAGACTTTAACGAGGTCAAACCTATGCACATTTCGTAGTCCCACATGATGGTAGATTTCATCCTGTAATCCCTGTTGGCATATGTATTGGGATTTACAGCAGAATTCAGGGTGGTCCTTGCTGCAGGATTGGTGGTTGGATTGAGCTGAACCATTTTGGGTGCAAAATCTCCTGTTGTGGTCAACTGGTACCTGTCAGCAATCTCATACCTTGGCGCTGCCCAGCACTGTGAACCTTCAACGGTACGACCAGAAAAGTCACGCATCAATTCCTCACCCTGTGAAGGATTGGTAGGTGTACCAGAATGGGTGAAGGCCATGATCATTTCAGTTGCCCCATTCGCTTTTGGCGTAAACAGTTCAAAATAGTTGGGCAGGATATCTGCTTTACCCAAAGCATCGATAGGTCCTGGGTCACCATTTTTATACAGTGTTAAACCAAAATCATTGATGACAGACCTGAAATCGGCTGCTGCAGCGGTGAACGAAGCCTGTGCTTCAGCAGGATTCTGTGTAAAACCCTCCAGCTCAGGCCAGCCATTTTTCTTCCAGCTTGCCCAATAAAGGTGGAGTTTTCCACGGAAGGCAAGGGCAGCAGGTTTTGCAGAGCGACCAAGGGCAGAAGGCCTGGTTGGTAACTTGTTCACTGCATAATCAAAATCCGCAAGGATTGAATCCTTCACCTGTCCAATGGGCAATCTTTTTATGTCTTTAACTTCGCTGTTGTCATAGATGATCCTACCAATATAGGGAACATCACCCCACATGGATATCAACCTGAAATAAGTCATTCCACGGAGCAACCGGGCTTCAGCAATGATGCTTTCCAGCGTTGCAAGCCTGGCTCCTGTAGCACCCGGAATCATCCTTTTGTTGATGTTTTCAATTACATAATTGGTCCTGTTAACAGTACCGTATAAATAACTGAAATATTTATCAAATCCTGCGCCATAGCCTGAAGGACCATAGCTGCCGCCTTGATACGCATCCCCACGTAAAATGCTTCCGCTGGTTGCACTGGTTCCCCTGACCCGGGTAAATTCTCCATGACCCTCAAAATAATAGTCACGGTCAAATACAGCCCTTGCTGCAGCGTAGGCAGACATGAGCGCTGTTGTTGCATCTGCATCAGTTTTCCAGAAGTTTACTGCAGCCAGTTCACCAGTTGGTGTTTGATCAAGCAAATCTTTCTTACAAGATGTTGGAAGAACCAGGATTCCTGAAACCAGGAGTACCAATGCTATTGTTGAAGTATTGAATATTTTTTTCATCATCACAAAATTTAGAAACTAAGGTTAATGGCCAAAGAGTAGGACTTGTTGATTGGATAAACATTGTTATCGTCTCCCTGCTTTTCAGGATCCAATCCTCTGAAAGCACTAAGGGTTCCAATGTTTTCAGCAGAACCTACAATCCTCAGGTTGGTTACGCCCAATCTTGAAACCAGTTTTGCAGGGACTGTATAGCCCAATTGAAGGTTCTTCACGCGCAGATAGCTCATGTCATCCAACCAAAAACTCGTTTGGTTTCTGTTGTTGCCACTTCCGCCCAATCTTGGCCAGAGTCCATCACGGTTGTCCCAAGACCAGGGATTGGTCCAGTGTTCCCATGATGAAGCATAACGGGCAGTGGGGAAATTGGTATTGTTGTAGATGGTCTGCCAATAGTCTTTTCTGCCTGCAGCACCTTGCAAGAAGACTGTAAAGTCGAAACCTTTGTAAGCCACATAGGAATTAATTGCAAAGGTAGTGGTTGGTCTCTCTTGCTGAAGCGTAGGATATGCTTTTCTGTCATCGGCTGTAATCCGTCCGTCACCATTCAAATCTTTCATCAGCAAATCACCGGGAGCCGCACCTTGCGGAGTTGTATTATAAACATCGGCCCAACTTTGTGCGATACCATTGTCCACATAAGAATAAACAAACTGATAAGGCATTTCAAGGAAAACGTTGCCTCTCAACAACAACTGATTCCACTTTTCAAGGTTGGTAGTATTATAGGAACCATTCACGTTAATGCCATATTGCAGTTTTCCAATCCTGTCTTTCCAAGCCAAATCAATTTCAACACCCCTGTTCCTGAGGTTACCGATATTGGTCCTTGGTGCCGGGCTGTATGCAGCACTAAGGAAGGTTGAAAATTCTGAAGGCCTGTTCATACCGGTTGTCAAACGATCATAATAGTCAACCGCAGCTGTAAGTCGATTGCGCATGAAAGCAAGATCAAGACCAATATTGAGGACGGTTGTTGTTTCCCAGGACAAGAACCTGTTGATCATTTTATTGTTGGCGAAACCTCTTTGAACGGAAGTACCAAGGACATAGTTCAGGTTGGCAAGCGTTTCCTGCTGCTCATATCGGCCTACACCACTGTTGTTACCCAAACTACCATAGGAAGCCCTGAACTTACCACTGGTGAGAAATTTATCAGTGAATTTCTGGATGAATTTCTCTTCAGTAAATTTCCAGCCCACAGCTGCAGATGGAAAAAATCCAAAACGGCTGCCAGGAAGGAATTTAGATGAACCATCCACCCTGAAGTTGGCTTCAAACAAGTACTTGTTAAATCCAGTATAGTTGAATCTTCCAATATAAGACCGAAGACCCTCTTCATTTGAAGAACCACTTGTGGATTGAATATCCGTCAAAGCAGCATTTACCTCAGATAAACTAGGATGCAACCTGTCGTTCCTTGAGCTACCCTGAGAACGGTTAAACCAATATTCCTCATTGTATACAACAACAGCAGCAATATCATGGTCTTTGCCAATCTTGGTGTTGTAGTTCAAACGTCCATTGAGCAAGGTCTTGAAACCAGTGCTGGTGCTGTTTGAAATACCCGCATTCTGTCCAACGTAAACCCTGCTACCAAAAGATTCTGTTTGGAAATTATAGGCCTGATTAGGCGTATTGGCAGACCAGGAGAACTGGTTGTAATAGTTTAATGCGTAGTCAATCCTTGCCGTCAGCCCTTTGATGGGCGTCCAGTCATAATACAACTGGGTATTGGCCTCTTGCCTGTTGTTCTGTGAAGGGCTGTTGATGTACAAGGTATAAGGGTTATAAGCCTGTGGGTCTTCTCCATAGGCCATTACACCCCCATAATATCCGGTCTTTGGATCATAGGGGAGGATACCAGCAATGGCATACTGCATGTCATTACCAGCGGTATTGGATGCATCAGGATCGTTGAACCCCTCAGAAAGTGCCGACCTAAAAGTAGACCAGTTACCATTGAAGCGGAATCCCACGTTCATGTTGTTCTTGATTTTAGAATCAAAGTTGAAACGTGCGTTGTATTGCTTGTAATCATTGTTGATCTGCAAGCCTTTCTCATCCTTCACCCCTGCTGATACAAAGAAGTTGTTGTTATCACTTCCGCCGGTAGCAGAAAGGTTATAGTTGTTGTACATACCAGGCCTGAGGATGATGTCCCAAATATCGGTATTGGGGAATTTAACTGGGTCAATCATGGATTTTGCCAACCACTCATCAACGGTTCCCAACTTGAACAATTGGTTACCAGCAAGGGTACTTACAGCAGCTCTTTGTTGCTGCAGTGTTAATGCCCGGGAATAATCATCCATAAAATCCAATCCTCGTGTAGGTGCCACCATTGAATTGTTGCTGGTAAAGTTCAGGGATGTTTTCTTGGCTCCTTTTCCACTGCGGGTTGTAATGAGAATTACTCCATTCGCAGCCCTTGATCCATAAACCGATGCTGAAGTTGCATCCTTCAAAACAGAAATAGATTCCACATCATTAAGGTTGATCCTGTTGATGTCTACATCGGGCATACCATCCACAACGATCAATGGACTTGCGTTGTTAACCGTTCCAAGACCCCTGATGATAAGGCTTGCTTCGTTGTTACCCGCCATACCCGATGACTGTACTGCCTGCAAACCTGGAACAAGTCCGGTAAGAGCAGAAGAAACGTTGGGCAATGCACGGCTTACGATTTTTTCATCTACATTGACCTGTGAAACGGCACCCACCAGGTTTACTTTTTTCTGGCGTCCGTATCCCACAACAACAACATCATTGAGTGCTGAGGTTTTGGGCTTGAGGGCAATGATATACTCATTCCTTGCATCCACTTTCAGTGAAAATTCATCATGACCCGCTGATGTAAAGAGAATTTCATCTCCCACTGCAGCTGTGATTTTGAAGGTTCCTTTTGCATCAGTCGTTGTTCCTGTAGTTTTCTTTTTAATGACTACAGAAATGTTGGAAAGCAGCTCACCGGCATCATCCTTTACCGTTCCGGTGATTGTTTTCTGCTGTCCAAAACCAATAACTGGGAGCAGCATTAAAAAAAAGAGAAGAAATTGGAGACGGGATTTCATCCCAGTCCTTAGACTTGATAAGATGGACATAAGCAATGGTTTGTTCAATTTATGAGTCCCAATATTAGTTTTTTTTTTGTAAAGAAAAAAAAACTATCAAAGCAGCGTTTTCAATCAATTCATACAAATTGAACAACTGGATTTGAACAGGACTTAATGGTTGAGAGAAATTTATTACCTTTATTCCCCACAGAAATCTAAATTGAATCCATGGGAGAGAACAACTCAAGACAGTTTTTGGATTTTGAAAAGCCAATCAAAGATCTTTATGACCAGATTGACCAGATCAACCTGACAGCAGAAAAGAACAAGATTGACCTTTCGGACTCTGTCCGTCAGCTGGAGGAAAAAATTCTGTACAAGAAGAAAGAAATCACGCAAAACCTGACCAGCTGGCAGAAAGTGCAGCTGAGCCGGCATCCGGATAGGCCATATACATTATCTTATATAGAGAGAATTTGCACAGACTTTGTGGAATTGCATGGCGACAGGAATTTTAAAGATGATAAAGCCATTGTGGGTGGATTTGGAAAAATTGACGGGAACACCGTCATGATCCTTGGCCAGCAAAAAGGAAACAATACCAAAACACGACAACTGCGAAATTTTGGGATGGCCAACCCCGAAGGCTATCGTAAAGCCCTCAGGTTGATGAAGCTGGCAGAAAAATTCAATAAGCCCGTTATTACATTGGTTGATACCCCGGGAGCATTCCCTGGCATTGAAGCAGAGGAAAGAGGACAGGGAGAGGCCATTGCAAAAAATATTTTTGAAATGCTTCGCCTCAAGGTTCCCGTTATCTGCGTCATCATTGGTGAAGGTGCGAGTGGTGGCGCAATGGGCATTGGTGTTGGAGACAAAGTATACATGATGGAAAACACCTGGTATACTGTCATCTCCCCTGAAAGTTGCAGCTCAATCCTTTGGAGAAGCTGGGACCACAAGGAAAAAGCTGCCGATGAACTCAAATTAACCTCTGAGCACATGCTTGGATTTGGGTTGGTGGATGGCATCATCCCAGAACCGCTGGGTGGTGCGCATTGGAACCATGATGAGGCGGCCGCCATGATGAAAGAACAGGTTGTAAAAGCCATAGCCGAACTAAAAGAAATAGATCCCGAAACCCGCATTGACCAGCGCATTGAAAAATTCTCCAACATGGGCAGGTGGGAAGAAATCACGAATCAAGTTTCATAACTATTTACGATGACCAAGCACCCATTTTCGGGCACCGGTGTCGCCATTGTGACACCATTTTTAGAAAACGGAGACATTGACCAATCAGGAATCGAGCAATTGGTGGAACACCTTGTCACTGGTAAAGTGGATTATCTCGTGGCACTTGGAACTACAGGTGAGAATGCAACCTTGAACAAGGAAGAAAAGCAACTTGTATTTACCCTTGTGAACAAGTTCAATAAGAGCAGGGTAAAACTTGTGGCCGGTATTGGAGGAAACGACACAAGGGCCGTCATAGAAGCTTTCTCAGCTTTTGACCTTACCGGTTACGCTGCCATCCTTTCTGTAAGCCCCTATTATAATAAGCCCAACGCAGAAGGCATTTTCCAACACTACAAAGCCCTTAATGAGGCTGCTCCTCTCCCATTGATCATGTACAATGTGCCCGGAAGGACAGGGATGAATGTAAGCACGGCCACTACCCTGCGTATTGCTAATGCCTGCAAAAATATCATCGCTACAAAGGAGGCATCAGGTAACATGGAGCAGATCATGCAAATCATCAAAGACAAACCTGAAGGATTTGAGGTGATCAGCGGAGACGATGGCATTACCCTGCCTCTCATCGCCTGTGGTGCTGTAGGCGTTATATCAGTGTTGGCCAACGCATACCCAAAAGAGTTTTCATCCATGGTCAACCTATGCCTCGAGGGCAAGTTTGCGGAAGCGCGTCCTACACACGAAAAAATGCTTCCTGTAATTCAGTCAATGTTTGCTGAAGGAAGCCCCAGCGGTGTAAAAGCCTACCTTGGAGAACTAGGAGTCGTCAAAGAGACATTCCGTCTACCGGTAGTGGGTGTCAGCGCACAACACAAAGAAACCATCAAAGCCATCATGAAAGGCCTCTACGCCTGATCATTTCAAAATCCACTCTTTGTAGCGGTGCATGGCTTCCAGGAAGTAATAATCTCCGTATGTCAACGGCTGATCAACTTCTGAATTGGCATTGAAGAATCCAACCCCATGTTTCAGCAGAAATCCGCCATTATCACCTGGCTTTGCAAGGTATTCGTCAGATGCCAGCTTAACAATGATTTGTTTGGCGGCATCAACATAATTGCTGCTTTCCTTTCCTTTGGTATACCTGGACAGTTCCAACAAACCTGAAGCAATGATGGAAGCGGCTGATGCATCCCGCAAAGCATTTGGAATGTTGGGTGCATTGAAATCCCAGTATGGGATTTTGTCTGTGGGCATATTCGGGTGATTCAAGAGGAATTGTGCAATATCACGTGCCTGCTGCAGGTATTTCTCGTCTTTTACGAACCTGTACATCATGGTAAACCCATAAAATCCCCATGCCTGACCACGGGCCCAGGCAGACGCATCATTGAAGCCCTGGTGGTTCTTGCCGATAAATTTTCCAGTCTCCAGGGTATAATCCAATACATGAAAGGCACTGTGATCAGGCCTGTAATGGTTGGCCAGTGTGCTATTGGCATGGTTGATGGCCACCTCGCGAAAGCGTTGGTCTCCCCCATTTTGCGACACCCACAACAACAGCTCAAGGTTCATCATGTTGTCAATGATCACCGGGCAGTTGAAGTTCTGGTTCTTGTTCCAGCTTTGGATGGATTTGATTTGTGGCCGGTAGCGGGTGGTCAGCGAAGCTGCTGCTGTATCGATGGTAGCCTTGTCTGCTGGCTTCTTGAACAACCTGTATGCATTACCGAAACTGCAGTACATCATGAAACCAAGATCATGGTTTCCGGTATAATGCTTTTCTTTTTCCTGAATCGCCAGTCTTTTTTGTGCAATTTTGAGTACATCCTGATCATTGGTATGCTCATAAATGTAAAGGAGGCTGCCAGGGAAAAATCCACTGCACCACCACTTGGTATTGCTCGACTCCACCTTGCCAGTATTCTTGTTCACCGTTTTTGGCATCATGGAATCAGGAACATTTTTTTCCAGGATTTTATACTGACTGGCAGCCAGCTTGAACTGCTGATCAATCATCTGTTCCATGTCTTTTTTGCTGGTCTGTGCATGCACAAGGCTGCACAAAAAAGAAACGAGTAAAAAAACCACTGAGTTCCTGTTGATTAACTTTTTCATCTGAAATGATTATGAAGACTAAGATATTAAAAACTTAATTAAAGAATGCAAAGGAAGTTCAATGAATGACCACTAGGGTTTCTTTGACAGATAAGCATTGACCTTGGACTTCATCTGCTTAAGCACTTCAGCGTAACTTGGATCGGTGGCAAGATTTACTTTCTCCAGCGGGTCTTTTTCATAATCATACAATTCAACTGCGATGACTTCGCTGCCCTGGTGCACGGGCTGATTTCTGAAATTTTCTTTGTACCAAATAACGCAGCGATAACGATCGGAACGAAGGGCATATCCCATTGTTTGATCACCCCTTGGATATTGAGACTGTGCGATATCTTTGACTTTTGTCTGAGGGTTTTTCAAAACAGGAGCCAGGCTGGTACCAGCCAACCCGGATGGTTTTGGTATGCCAGACAACTCACAGAGTGTAGGAAAAACATCTACAAACTCAGAGAGGCCTGCTGCCTGCTGGCCGCCTTTGAATCCAGGTGCTGCAATGATCAATGGAGCTCTTGTAGCCTGTTCAAAATTGGTATGTTTGTTCCATATGCCATGATCCCCTAAATGCCATCCATGGTCACCCCACAATACAACAATCGTATTGTTGTCAAGGCCCAATTGTTTCAATTGCTCAAGCAAGTACCCTACCTGTGCATCGGTATAACTCACGGCTGCATAATATCCGTGAATCAACAGGCGTTGGGCGTCATCAGTCTGCAAGGCATAATCAGCGTTGAACCTTGATCCATCAGGAAGTGCATAGTTGTTGACCAATTCAGCTGAAGGTTGAAAGGCATACTGTGGAGCTCCTTTGGTGAGCTGTTGAAAGGCTGCCAGCTGAATGGAATTCCTATCGTATTTGTCCCAATATTTTTTAGGGGACACAAAAGGCAAATGGGGTTTACTGAATCCTACTGCCAGGAAAAAAGGTTTGTCCTGGTTTTTCAGTGAAGCCAATATTTTTCCTGCTTTCCGGGCAATTGCTCCATCGCTATAGGCGTCATCTGGAACATCACCGGCTTCTACCACAACACGGTGTTTATCCATGAAGTCTTTGGTCTCCGCTTCATTCAACCCCTTGTCTTTTGCCTCTTTTTCAAAACCGGCCAACAGGTCCAACGTAGACTTTGCCTGGTATTGCCCTCCAACTGGTTTTTCATACCCCTTTGCATAGTCATCATCATTCAGCTTCTGATAGGGAATGCTCCAGGAAGGAGCATCCAATTGCTTGTCAACAGACCTGACGTCAAATACCTTACCGATTCCGGTAGTGGCATACCCCTGTTGAACAAAATATTGAGGCATGGTAACAACATTGGGGATCATGTCCCGAAGCTGTGTTTTAAGATCCCAAACCTTTGTGCCATCAGGCCTTAGCCCCGTCATCAAACTTGCCCTTGTTGGTGCACATACAGCCTGCTGACAATAATTTTTGAGGAACACAGTTCCGCGAGCGGCCAGTGCATCAATATTGGGTGTGATGATTCTTGATTCTCCATAGCATCCAAGCATGGGCTTCAGGTCATCAATAGCAATCATGAGTATATTCGGTTTCTTTTGCTGTTGAGCATGTACGCTAGACTGGACTGTTCCAAAAACCAAAATTGAAATGATGCATTTTTTTAACATGGGAAGTATTGTATAATTAGAAAGTAATTTTATGCTTACATTCATTGGAAACGGGCCTTAAGTTAGCAATACTTTTTAAAATTAATAACAACACAACAGTTACATTTTATTTTTTATTCAAAATAGGAATGGAAATCATCATCAATGAAGTAAGCATCATGCTCGGCGGCAACCTCTTGCTCGACAACATCACCCTTACAATGGGCCATGGTGAACAATGGGCCATCACAGGACCCAGCGGTTCAGGAAAATCAACCTTGGCAAAGGCGATTGCAGGTAAGATTTTTCACCGCGGAATAATCCGATTTGTTACCCTTGAAGAACAGATAGAACAACCAAAAATACTGCTGATTGAGCAACAACACCAATTCACCAACAGAAGCAATGTGCAGCAATTTTATTATCAGCAAAGGTTCAATTCTTCTGATGCGGAAGACAGCTTAACCGTAGCAGAACAGTTTGACAATACAGACCAAAAACAAAATGAATATTGGATCAATTTTTTCAACCTGATGCCAATAATCAACAAGCCGCTGATCCAGTTATCCAATGGAGAGAACAAAAGACTGCAATTGGCCAAGGCCATGACGCAATCCCCGTCCTTGTTGATTTTAGACAACCCATTTGTAGGATTAGACAAAGAAGGAAGAACAACATTAAGGGAAGGATTGAACAAGATTGTGGAGGCAGGAACTAAAATTTTACTCTTTGCAGCCACGGAAGATCTTCCATCCTGCATAACGCATGTGGCGCAGATAAAAAAGGGGGAAATCATTTTCGGTGGCCCCAAAAACAATCAACCCAAACAGGATGAATTGCTTGAAACAGGTGCCGCGGTATTCTCTCCATTTGCCCTGAAAAAAATCTATGCAACGTCTAACTTGGCATTCAAGCACGCAGTTGTAATGAGGAATGTCAACATTGCTTACAATGGAAAAGAAATCCTGAGCAGGTTCAATTGGGAAGTGAAAAAAGGAGAAAGATGGTGTGTTACAGGGCCCAATGGTGCGGGAAAGTCAACCCTCCTGAGCCTGATCAGTGCTGACAATCCGCAGGCCTATGCCAATGATATTTATCTTTTTGACAGGAAAAGAGGAACGGGTGAAAGCATATGGGATATCAAAAAAAATATCGGCTATGTTTCTCCGGAATTGCACCTGTTCTTCGAAATGGGTATAACCAGCCAGGAAGCAGTGGCCTCAGGACTATTCGATACCATAGGACTGTTCAGAAAACCTGGCAAAACCGAAACAAGCACTGTTATGGAATGGATGGACATCATCGGCATTTCATCCATAAAGGAAAAAAGATTGAACCAGCTCTCCTTGGGTGAGCAGCGATTGGTCATGCTCACAAGAGCCCTGGTAAAAAGTCCACCCTTGCTCATTCTTGATGAACCCTGTCAAGGACTTGACAGCCAACAAACAGCAGGTTTCAAAAACACGATTGATCAGATGTGTGGATCAACATCAACAACACTGATTTATGTAAGCCATTACACCCAGGACGTTCCGTCCAGTATTACCCATCACCTGCAACTTAAAGCAGGCAAAAAGGTAGAGGATTGACTATTTCACGGTAAGCGTAGTGCCACTGATTTCAACAGTTCTTGCAGACAGTCCACTTGTTGCAGGGGATACGGTAACAGCACCTGTGATAGAGAAAGTTGAACCATGGGCAGAACAATAAAAATCATTGCTTCCTTTCCTGAAAGTAACGGCAATGCCTTGGTGAGGACAGGCACTAACAAAAGCTACAAAACTGGAAACAACATTCCCAGCAGCTTTTCTCACAATGATAATTCCTTTGTCTGAAACAAAATCATTAACGGCCAGCAGCTGGGTTGTCAGGTTGATGGTAAGGAGTGTGCTTCCAGTACCCCCGCCGCCAGTATTGCCACCGCCCCCGGTATTGTTTCCAGAACCGGTATTGTCATCTTTTGAACATGCTGCCATCATGCAGGCAACACAGGTGAAGGCAAGCCCACCGCTGATTTTACTGAGGAACTCTTTTCTTTCCATGGTTAGTGATTGTTTGTTTATGAACGTATGACGGCCATATAACGATATTTCAAGCAAAATGTTTTACAAATTACAAATCAAACCTGAAACCAAAAACAGGAATCCTTCCCAAAAGGTATGAATAAGCAATTTTGCCAGTATTGGCATCAAAGCGTTGACTGACACGATTCTTTGTATTCAGGGCATTCTGAACCCCGAGGATAAAACTACCCGTCATCTTGCTGTACTGCAGCTTCCACTCCATTTGAACATCCAGCCTAAAAATGGATTTCATTTTCTCTCCATAGATTCTTGAAGGCACCAATACCGTAGTTTTCTGCAATATGGACTTGGGCAAGTCTATTGGGGTAACCCTCACCCCACCGCCAGAAATCAACTTTATGTCCAATCCCAAAGAAGAAGGACGTTTGGTTTTGAAGGTCCACTCCTTGCCCAGCAAGAAAGTAAATGATGTATTGGAATTGTACCGGGTATCGCGCCAAATACGATCGGAAGGTTTGTACGTAGACTGATACAAGCTCAGCGTGCTGAGCAAATAAAACTGATCATTCCAATACCTGTCCAACGTAAATTCAACACCATAATTCTGTCCAAGCCCGCGGTTGGCCAGTATTTCAATGGCGTAATTATCTTCCAGGTTGATGACGCTGTAACTGCTGATTCTACTGGCTTGTACAGGGATCCGGTAAAGCCATTGGTAGTATGCTTCTGTTCTCAAGTTCCAATTCGGAGACAACTGAATAGCGTATCCCAAAACATAATGAATGGCCCGGCTAAAGCCGAGATCCTTGTTGGGCGTGATGGTATCATTGCCAACCCTAATGCGCGCAAAATAATTGCCCAGCGGCTGAATCTGTGTGTGCAAACCAGTACCAAAAGAGAGGTATTGTCCTTTGAAGGTCATGAACCGAATTCCTGCCCGGGGTTCTATGGAAGATTTCTTGTTAAGCGCCAATACTTGCCCATGAAGTCCCATTTGCAATGCCACCCTGCTGTTTGGGTCCCATTTCCATTGTGCAAAATAATTGGTCAACCGGGTTTGACCATTGGCCCTCAATCTGTCTCTTAGGATATTGCTGACGGCTTCCCGCTGCTTCAAGCTGAAAGATTTTCCAGTGCTGTATATGCCCGTTTTGATCAAATGGTGTTTGTTGAACTTATGGCTGGCTACAGAAGAAATGACAGCGTTCCATTCAGCAAAGCTGTTCTTGCGGTTAACGATAACCGGACCACTGAATCTATCCAGCCGCTCATCCTCTTCTCTGTATGCCATGCCATTCAGGCTCCAAATGGTTTTGATCAGCGTTTTTTTTCCAATATTGAACTGGTGTGAAACCCCTGCAATACCAGTATTGGCAGCATCCAAAGAACCTGTCCGGGATGAAGTATTCCTCAACCATGTCAATGAATCCCTGGCCAATTCATCGCGTTGCTGGCTCAGGCCTCCAAACCCAAAAATGGAGAAATCGCCCACTTTTTTGGTAGGCAAATGGATATTGAAAGAGAGGTCTTGAAAAGAGGTGGCAGCATCTGAAATATTGAATCCCAGTTTTTGCATCAGGGTAAGAAATCCGTACCGGTAGTTGAACAAATAAGAACCACCATATCCTTTCTTAAAATAGCCCTCTGTGGCAAAATCAACGCCAATGGTGCTCAATGAAAACGTGTGCTCCCGCTTGTCTTTATTGCCTTTTCTAAGCTTGATATCAAAAACACCCGACACCGCATTGCCATATTCGGCAGGAAATGCACCTGAGATAAAATCTGAATTGGCCAGCAACTGTGCACTGAGGATAGAGATGGCACCGCCAGAAGTTCCTACCCGCGCAAAATGATTCGGATTCGGAATATCGATGCCTTCCATCCGCCAAAGCAAACCATTGGGGGCATTGCCCCTTATCACAAGCGCATTGCCATCGCCGCTTGCGGCACTCACACCTGCAAAGGCAGTGGCAATCCTGGATGGATCATTCAACCCCGCAGCAAATCTTCTTGTTTCCTCTACACTGAACATCCTCCCGCTCACCATGGCCATTTCATTGATTGGCCTGCCCTTGTTGGATCTAGCCTTAACAATGATCTCATTTTCCATAGACAAATCGTCTTCCATTTCTACAACCAACACCAACTCTTTGCCCGACTCAACCTGGAGGTTGTTTAACGTGATGGGCTTGTAACCGACATGGCTTATTTTGATGGATTGACGGCCTACAGGAATGCCAGTGAGTGTAAAATTTCCTTTCCCATCTGAGACGGCCAATTTCCGCTCAGTGCCAATCCATTCAATGGTTGCCCCAGCCAATGGGTTTTTGATGAAACGATCTGCAACGGATCCCTTGATGGTTTGAACCAGCAACTGCTGGGCATTGGATTGCAATCCCAACAAACTAAAAAGAACAATCCACCTTAAATATGTATTTGCCATTTTCTTCGAAGCAATTTAATCAGGCTGGGGTAGATTTCAATAAAAAAAATACCAATTGGTAATTTTATCCGAACTTGACCAATACAGCAATGAGCCAGCATATTGTCATGGAAAGCTTTACACCAGCATGGTGGACCTGCATTGGTTTCGTACTCGGGATCATCATTTTATTGCTGCTGCTTCCCAAATATGTTGATTGGGCAAACCATGTCAACTATCCAAAATGCCTGGGTTTGCTGCTGCTCTTGAACATGGCAATTGAAAATATCTACAGCATCTCCCTTGGATCCTGGTCAGTTGAAAACAATCTACCCCTGCACCTCTGTGGAATCAGTACTTTTTTATCCGTTGCAGTACTGTGGCGCTTCAACACTGCTATCGCCCATGTATTGTATTACTGGGGACTGACCGGAGGACTTCATTCTTTGCTTACACCTGAGTTTGATCTGGGGACGGAGGGATTTTTCTTTTATGCCTATTTTATCAGCCATGGTGGCCTGCTCTTTGCAAGCCTTTATTCCATCCTGCACCAGGGATTCAAACCAGAAAAACATTCATGGTTAAAGGTTTTTCTGTTAACCCAGTTTGCTGCCCTGATCATTGGCAGCTTCAACTGGGCTTTCGGATCAAATTATATGTATTTATCCAGCCCACCCATCGTTAAGAACCCACTGATCATCGGTGATTGGCCCTGGTATATTCTTGTTTTTGAAGGACTTGCACTGGTACATTTTTTCCTGTTCTACAAGCTTTCCCGTGTTTGGAAATAATGGCTATATTCGCTATGTGTATATAATACACATCAAACAAGCCATATGACCCGCCGATTATTCATTCTTGCCTTCGCCCTTCTTTCTTTGAGTATTGCTCATGCACAGTTGTTGAAATGGTCTCCAGCCTTCATGCAAGAGGGATCATCCACCATCAGCATCACAGCCAATGCTTCATTGGGAAACAAAGGATTGCTTGATTATGCCCCTGCCAATGACGTGTTTGTACATATCGGCGCCATCACCAACCTGAGCACAGGTGCCGCAGATTGGAAATATGTCAAGTTCACCTGGGGAACTGTAACGGGTGCTGCCAATGCGGCGAGCACAGGCAGTAACCAGTGGACCTTTACCATCAATGGTGGATTAAGGAGTTTTTTTGGTATCACCAACAGCGCAGAAAAAATACAAAAGATTGCCATCCTGTTCAGGTCTGGCAATGGCAGCAGGGTGTTGAGAAATGAAGATAATTCAGACATGTATGTTCCAGTATACGACAATGGAAATTTTGTACGCATTGATGACCCAGTTTCTCATCCCAATTTCAACAGGAGCCTGGTTGCGGTTGACAAGAAAATCGGAGACAATATCAGCATCACCGCCAATGCTAACAATGCTGCAGATTTGAAAGTCTTCCACAATGGAAGCCTTATCGGCAGCGCTTCATCAGCAACAACAATCAATGCAGCCACAACCATTGTTGCAGGTGGCACACAAAAATTCATGGTTGAAGCCAATTTTGGCGGTTCAACCACTTCAAAAGACAGTGTGTCCTTCTTTGTTCCTGGCCCCGCTTCTGTGGCTGCATTGCCCAATGGAATTGCAGATGGCATAACATACGAAAAAGGCGATACCTCTGCCTACCTTGTGCTTTTCGCTCCAGGAAAGTCGAGAATAGCTGTCATTGGTGATTTCAACAACTGGACCGAAACCCAGGAAGGGCAGATGAACAAGACTCACGACGGCAATCGTTTTTGGATACGGCTCAGAGGACTTATCCCTGGCACAGAATATGCCTATCAATACCTGATAGATGGATCGTTGCGGGTGGCAGATTACAATACAGAAAAAGTACTTGACCCCAACAATGACAGTTTCATTCCATCCTCCACTTTTCCCAACCTCAAGGCCTATCCTACAGGAAAAACAACCGGCATTGTCAGTGTACTGCAAACGGCAAAACCCGTGTACAATTGGAAGATCCAGAATTTCAACAGACCAGACAAAAGGAACCTTGTTATCTATGAATTGCTGATCAGGGATTTTATAGCCACAAGAAATTTTCAAACACTGAAAGATACCCTGAGCTACCTGAAAAGACTGGGCGTGAATGCCATTGAACTCATGCCTTTCTCTGAATTTGAAGGCAACCTGAGCTGGGGATACAATCCCAATTTCTTCTTTGCACTAGACAAGTTTTATGGTAATGAAACAGCAGTAAAGGATTTCATTGATGCCTGCCACCAGCAAGGCATTGCAGTGATCATGGACATGGTGTTGAACCACGCCTTTGGATCATCCCCCCATGCCCAAATGTATTGGGATGGCACCAACAACAAGCCTGCAACCAACAATCCATGGCTCAATCCAGATGCGCGGCATCCCTTCAATGTAGGCAATGACTTCAACCATGAATCACAGGCTACAAAAGACCTGGTTGCCCGGGTGGTCAGGCATTGGTTGACCAACTATAAAATTGATGGATTCAGGTGGGACCTTTCAAAAGGATTCACACAAACCAATAATCCCAACAATGTTGGGGCCTGGGGGAACTATGACGCCAGCAGGGTTGCGATCTGGAAGCGCATTTATGATAGTTCTCAGGCAGTTTCACCCAACAGCTATTGTATTCTTGAGCATTTTGCAGACAATACCGAAGAGAAAGAACTTTCTGACTATGGGATGCTGTTCTGGGGGAATGCCAACCATCAATTCAACCAGGCCTCTATGGGGTACGCGCAAGACAGTGATTTTGGTGGCATTGCTTCACAAAAAAGAGGCTGGACAAAACCACACTTGATAGGATATATGGAAAGCCATGATGAAGAGCGGCTCATGTACAAGAACCTGAATTTTGGCAATCAATCTTCTTCTTATTCAACAAGGGATTCGATATCAGCGCTCAAAAGGATAGGACAGGCTGCAGCATTTTGGGCAATGATTCCCGGGCCAAAAATGCTTTGGCAGTTTGGTGAGCTGGGCTTCCCCTATTCCATCAATACCTGTTCAGACGGAACCGTCAACAACAATTGCAGGCTTGACAACAAGCCCCCGGTCTGGAACAGCTTCAATGACATTTTGAAGAGAAGTTTGTTTGATGTGTACTCCAACCTGATCCGATTGAGGTTAAAACCCAACTACCTGACCACCTTCACTACAGACAAGTATACGTTTGATTTAAGCGGTACTGTAAAAACGATGCAGATCAATGAAGACTCTTTGAAAGTTGTAGTGGTTGGTAACTTTGACATCACTGCAAAAACGGCATCGGTCAATTTTCCTTCCACCGGAACCTGGTACAGCT
>CANEWJ010000031.1 GCA_947442625.1 Chitinophagaceae bacterium | reverse complement strand
TTTGATTATGGTGAATACAAACTGATGGGCTCATCACCGGAAAGCCAGCTCATCATTGCCAATGGACAGGCCATTGTTCACCCTATTGCCGGAACATTCAAAAGGAGTGGAGATGATGCAGTAGACAGGAAAGAGGCGGAACGCCTGTTGCAGGATCCCAAAGAAAATGCGGAGCATGTGATGCTGGTGGATCTTGCCCGAAATGACCTTAGCCGTGTTTGTGATCATGTGAAAGTAGCCCATTACAGGCAGGTGAAATATTATTCCCACGTGATTCATCTGGTGAGTGAAGTGGTGGCAACTGTCAGGAAAAATGCCAACCCATTTTTGTTGATGGCCAAAACTTTCCCTGCCGGAACCCTGAGCGGTGCTCCCAAATTCAGGGCCATGGAATTGATTGATACCTATGAACAAACCAAGCGTTCGTTCTATGGTGGAGCCATCGGATTTACTGGTTTTGATGGTTCCTGCAACCAGGCCATTTTGATCAGGAGTTTCCTGAGCCGCAACAATACGCTGTACTATCAGGCTGGTGCAGGCATTGTGGCCTCCAGCGTACCTGAAAGTGAGTTGCAGGAAGTCAACAACAAGTTGGGAGCATTGAAGAAAGCAGTGCTGTTTGCCAATGAGATTAACAAAAAATAAAATCACCATATTCCTTGAAACGATTACTGGTTCTCGATAATTATGATTCTTTCACCTATAACCTGGTGCATCTTGCTAAGGAGATTTTGGGCGAAGAGGTTGATGTGTGCCGCAACGATGAGATAACGATTGCAGACGCTGCCCTGTATGAGAAGATCTTGCTTTCCCCAGGGCCAGGCATTCCTGAGGAAGCAGGGATACTACTTCCATTGATCAAGGCCCTAGCCCCAACACATGCATTGTTTGGCGTTTGCCTCGGTCAACAGGCCATGGGCCAGGCTTTTGGTGGAGAACTGGCCAACCTCTCTAAGGTCTACCATGGTGTGGCAACACCCGTTTACCTTGCTGAAGGCTTGCTGCCATCGGCCTACAAAAACGACTGGTTCAATGGCATGGATAAAACCCTTGAAGTGGGCCGTTACCACAGTTGGGTGGTGAAGCAGGAGGGATTTCCGGAGGATCTGGAGATTACGTCTACTGATGAAAATGGAATGATCATGTCTTTGCGCCACAGAAGCTTCAATCTCCAGGGCGTCCAGTTTCATCCGGAAAGTATACTGACTCCACAAGGCAGAACAATGCTCGAAAACTGGTTGCTGAGCAAACCGTAAAACATAAAAATTCATTGATGAAACAGACATTGAATTATCTATTTGAACACAAGACCTTGTCAAGGGAGCATGCTCGGCAGATCCTCTTGGATCTTGGCAAAGGCGCTTTCAACGAGCATGAATTGAGTGCGTTCATGACAGTCTATCTCATGCGAACGATTACCATTGAAGAACTCATGGGTTTTCGTGATGCATTGCTCGAGCTCTGTGTACCCATAGATTTTGAAGACAGAAAAGTCATGGACATCGTGGGAACCGGGGGCGATGGCAAAAATACTTTCAACATATCAACGCTTTCCTGCTTCATTGTTGCCGGTGCTGGTCAGCCTGTTGCCAAGCATGGCAGCTATGGCGCCAGTTCCATCAGCGGCGCCTCCAACCTCATGGAAACCCTTGGCTACAAGTTCAACAATGACCAAACGCAGTTGCGCAAGGAGCTTGATGAAACCAACATGTGTTTCCTGCATGCACCTGTTTTTCATCCTGCCCTTAAGGCTGTAGGGCCCATTCGAAAAAACCTCAGGGTGCGCACTTTTTTCAACATGCTGGGGCCCATGGTTAATCCATCAAACCCAACCTATCAAATGGTGGGCGTATACAACCTTGAGATAGCCAGGATTTACAATTACTTGCTACAGGGCCAGGACAGACAGTTTTCCATTGTCCATTCTTTGGATGGTTATGATGAGATTTCACTTACTTCAGATGTGAAAATGATCACCGCTGCAGGGGAAAAAATATTTACGCCTTCACAACTGGGTGGCATGCAGATTGATGGCAAAGAAATTTGGGGTGGTGAAACAGTTGCAGAGGCAGCTTCAATATTTATGCAGATTCTCAAAGGAGAGGGAACCCGTGCGCAACATGCCGTCGTTACTGCCAACGCTGCCATGGCCTTGTACATGACGCCAGCATACAATGACTATGCCACTGCTTTTGAAGCCGCCAAGGAAAGCCTGGAAAGCGGAAAAGCCTTGGGTGTGCTCAATTCACTGATGGCCATTCAATCCTGACACCATGAATATTTTAGACACCATTGTTGAAAGGAAAAGAACAGAAGTTGCTGAACGGGAAAAGCATAAACCACTTGATGTGATCAAGGCAGGTGCCTTCTATTCCCGCAAAACAATCTCCCTTGTGGAAGGATTGTCAAGGCCCAATGCATCGGGCATCATTGCTGAGTTCAAAAGAAAATCGCCTTCCAAAGGGATTATCAATGACAGGGTTGATCCGGTGGAAGTAACCAAGGCCTATCAGGCTGCTGGTGCATCAGCCGTATCTATATTGACTGATGAATATTTTTTTGGTGGGCATGATCAGGATGTTGTGCGGGCAAGGCAAGTATTGGATATCCCCATTCTGCGCAAGGAATTCATCATCGATGAATACCAGGTTCATGAAGCAAAGGCATTGGGTGCTGATTTAATTTTGTTGATTGCAGCTTGTTTGAGCAAGGAAGAGGTGGTGCGTTTTTCTACCCTGGCCAGGTCATTGGGGCTGGAGGTTTTGCTGGAGCTGCATGATGAGGATGAACTGGAACATGTATGTGAAACCATTGATTTGGTGGGAATCAACAACAGAAGCCTCAAAACCTTTGATGTCAACATTGCCCGCAGCCTCAGGATGGCCGGACAGCTTCCGAAGGACAAGCTAAAAGTGGCAGAAAGTGGCATTGATGATCCGGCACAGGTAAAATTGTTCAGGGAAAATGGATACAGCGCGTTTTTGATCGGAGAAAATTTTATGAAAACAAATGATCCCGGAATGGCGTTACATGAGTTTAGGAACCAGATTGAAATAGTAGGATGAGACTGAAGGTTTGTGGCATGACAGGGATTGCCCAGCTGAAAGAGCTGGAGACGATTGGCGTGGATTTCGCGGGCCTGATTTTTTATCCACAATCGCCCCGCTATGCCATAAAATTTGGTTTAACACCCGAACTGCTCAAAAAGGAAAAACTCCGCATCAACAGGGTAGGTGTTTTTGTGAACGAAGACCAGGATACTGTGTTGAGGATTGTTGACAAGTGGAAATTGGACATGGTCCAATTGCATGGGGATGAATCGCCCCGCTATTGTGAACATATTTCCAACCATGTCAATACCGTCAAAGCTTTCAGGATTGGGAAGAATGAAAACATACCTTACAAGACTTTTCCTTTTAATGATGTGGTAGATCTTTATCTTTTTGATACAATGGCAAAACAATATGGCGGTACGGGTGAGCAATTCAATTGGGACTTGTTGTGTCATCCGCCAGTGGCAAAGCCTTATTTTTTGAGTGGGGGCATTGGTCCTGATGATGTTGATCAGCTTTCCCAATTCTGTGAAAACGAGAAAAAACTTTTTGCCATTGATGTCAACAGCAAATTTGAACAATCACCAGGCGTCAAGGATATGAACAAAGTCAAGGATTTTTTTAATGCAATCAAAATGATCAACTGATATGATAACGAGTTATTCAAAACCAAGTGAGCAGGGCTATTATGGAGATTTCGGTGGAGCATATATTCCGGAAATGCTGTACAAGAATGTGGAACATCTCCGGCAGCAATATCTTTCCATTTCAAATGATCCACTCTTTCAGCAAGAGTTTCATGCCCTTTTGAAAGATTATGTAGGAAGGCCCACGCCGCTTTTTTTGGCTGAACGATTGAGCGAAAGATTTGGTTCAACCATTTACCTCAAGCGGGAAGACCTCTGCCATACTGGAGCCCACAAGATCAACAACACCATTGGTCAAATATTGCTGGCACAACGCCTGGGTAAGAAAAGAATCATCGCAGAAACCGGTGCCGGTCAACATGGCGTTGCAACCGCAACGGTTTGCGCATTGAAAGGAATTGAGTGTATCGTTTACATGGGTGAAAAAGACATCCAACGGCAGGCCCCTAATGTAGCCAGGATGAAAATGCTTGGCGCCAAGGTGGTTCCGGCCACCAGTGGAAGCAAGACCCTCAAGGATGCTACCAACGAAGCCATCAGGGACTGGATCAACAATCCAACTGATACCCATTACATCATTGGTTCGGTAGTTGGCCCTCATCCATACCCAGACATGGTGTCAAGGTTTCAGTCGGTCATCAGCCAGGAAATGCGGATCCAATTGCTGGAAAAAACAGGAACGGAACTGCCCACCCGTGTGATTGCCTGTGTTGGCGGCGGAAGCAATGCCGCAGGGGCCTTCTACCATTTCCTGGACGAACCCACTGTTGAGATTGTTGCCGTTGAGGCGGCAGGTCATGGGGTCAATACAGGCATGAGTGCAGCCACCACACAACTGGGGGTTCCCGGCATTCTTCATGGCAGCAAGAGCATCGTGATGCAAACGCCAGACGGACAGGTGGTAGAGCCACACAGCATTTCAGCAGGCCTGGATTATCCCGGCATTGGCCCCATGCATGCACATCTCTATACCAGTGGCCGAGCCAAGTTCATGAGTGCAACGGATGAAGAGGCCCTGAAATGGGCATTCGAAATTTCCAGGGTGGAGGGCATTATTCCAGCACTGGAAACTGCCCATGCTTTTGCTGTATTGGATCAGTTGGGAATGAAGCAGGAGGATGTATCTGTGATCTGCCTGAGTGGCAGGGGCGACAAAGACCTGGGTACGTACATGAATGCAATGAATGAACAATAAACGCGATGGGATATGAGCAGAATTAATGATTTGTTTGAGCAAAAAAAAGAAAATGTACTCAATGTATATTTTACGGCAGGGTATCCAACACTGGACAGCACCCTCGGCATCATGATGGCCTTGCAAGATGCAGGGGTTGACCTGATTGAACTGGGGATGCCTTACAGCGATCCCCTTGCAGATGGTCCTGTGATCCAGGAGAGCAGTTTGATTGCGTTGGACAATGGCATGACCATTGCCAAACTTTTTGAACAGCTGAAAGGCTTTCGTGAAACGATCCATGTGCCCGTTGTACTGATGGGATACATGAATCCTGTATTGCAATACGGATTTGAGAAATTCTGTGCAGACGCTGCAGCTGTGGGTATCGATGGTCTCATACTGCCTGATCTTCCTCCGCTGGAATTTGAACAATCGCATGGCGCCATCGTAAAAAAACATGGATTGGATTTTATTTTCCTCGTTACTCCTGAAACCAGTGCGGAAAGGGTACGAAAACTGGATGGCCTCAGTTCCGGATTTTTGTATGCCGTGTCATCTTCTTCTACAACAGGAAAAGAAAAGAATTTTGATGATGTGATTGCTTACCTCAAAAGGCTTCGATCCTATCAATTGACCAATCCGGTATTGGTAGGATTTGGCATCAAAGACAAGGAAACCTTTGGAGCCGTGGCCCCTTATGCCAATGGTGCCATCATCGGTTCTGCCTTCATCAAAGCCATATCAGCAGGAGAAAATCCGAATGCGGCAACGCAGGAATTTATCCGTGCTGTGTTAAACTAAACCCATGAAACTTGTCATCATCAAATACAATGCCGGCAATGTAAGGTCTGTGCAGTTTGCATTGGAGCGCCTGGGCATTGAACCAGTGCTTTCTGATGATCCATCCGTTATTTTGTCAGCTGATAAGATTCTCTTTCCCGGAGTGGGAGAGGCCAGCTCTGCCATGGACTATTTGAAACAACGAGGGTTGGACAAAGTGATCCTTGATGCAAAGCAGCCCTTTCTGGGCATTTGCCTTGGTATGCAATTGATGTGTTCCCACTCTGAAGAGAATGATACGCCTTGTTTGGGTATTTTTCCGGAAACAGTAAAGCGTTTTGTTGCTAACGAAGCCCAGATCAAAATTCCACAAATCGGCTGGAACACCATCCATGACCTGAAAACGCCTTTGTTTAAGGATGTTGAAGAAAACAGCCACTGTTATTTTGTGCACAGTTATTATGCAAGTCTGGGCAACCATACCATTGCCCAAACAGATTACTGTGGCGGGTTTAGTGCTGCGCTGCAGACCAGGAATTTTTATGGTGTCCAGTTTCATCCTGAAAAAAGTGCGGAAGCAGGATCCACCATCATCAAGAACTTTTTAAATATCACCTAAAGAATGCAAATCATTCCTGCGATAGACATCATTGATGGAAAATGTGTTCGGCTTACCGAAGGGGATTACCACCAAAAAACAGAATATTCCGCTTCTCCACTGGAGATGGCCAAGATCTACGAGCAAAATGGCATCAGCCGGCTGCATTTGGTTGATTTGGACGGTGCTAAGACTGGCAAGGTGACCAATTGGAAAGTTGCTGAAGAAATTGCCGCTAATACTAATCTGGTCATTGATTTTGGGGGTGGGGTGAAAACAAGGGAAGAGGTGGAAAAGATTTTTGACATGGGCATTGCCTACACCACAGTAGGCAGTATGGCTGTAAAAAGTCCTGAAGTATTCAAAGAATGGATTGCTGTATTTGGCCCGCATCGATTCATGTTGGGCGCTGATGTGAAAGATGAAATGATCATGGTGAGTGGGTGGTTTGAGCAATCAACCATCCATTTACTGCCATTCATTGCATCCTATATGGAGATGGGCATCAGCAATGTTTTTTGTACAGACATCAGCAAGGACGGACGTTTGGAAGGTCCATCCACTGCATTGTATGCCAAAATCAAAAAACAGTTTCCAGCCCTTTTTCTGATTGCCAGCGGCGGGGTTGCAGTCATGGATGACCTGCATGAGCTGGAGTTGGCAGGCTGCGACGGTGCCATCATCGGTAAGGCCATTTATGAAAACAGGATTTCCATTGAGTCTCTCAAAGCGTTCAACGAAAAACCCCCAACCCAATGCTGACCAAGCGCATCATACCCTGCTTAGACATCAAAGATGGCCGCACCGTCAAGGGAACCAATTTCATTGATTTGCGGGATGCCGGAGACCCTGTTGAATTGGCCGCGCTCTATGCTGAACAAGGGGCAGACGAATTGGTGTTCCTCGACATCACCGCAACAAACGAGAAAAGAAAAACACTGGCAGCATTGGTAGACCGTATCGCTCATAGGATCAATATTCCTTTCACGGTTGGTGGTGGCATTTCATCTGTTGAAGATGTGCGTGTGCTGCTGGACAGTGGGGCAGACAAGATATCAGTCAATACTTCTTCCTTCAGAGACCCGGATTTGATCAACCGGCTTGCGGCATCATTTGGCAGCCAGTGTGTGGTACTGGCCATTGATGCGAAAAAAAGGGATGATGGCGAGTGGTATGTTCACTTGAACGGAGGGCGGGTTCCTACCGACAAAAGATGTCTGGATTGGGCCATCGAAGGTGTGCAGCGTGGGGCTGGAGAGATCTTGCTGACATCCATGGACCACGATGGTACCAAAACAGGATTTGCCAAGGATATTACTGGCGCCGTTTCCAGGGCGGTAAATGTGCCTGTCATCGCCTCTGGCGGGGGTGGCCTTTCTGAGCATTTTGCTGACATCCTGGATGGCCACGCAGATGCAGCATTGGCAGCCAGCATTTTTCATTTTGGCGAGGTTTCCATCCCGGAACTCAAATCATCCCTCAGACAAAAGGGCATTCCGGTAAGATAAGCGGGATATTAACTAATTTTACAACGAAATGGAGCTGAACATGGATTTCAATAAGTTTTCTGATGGCCTGATGCCGGCCATCATCCAGGATGAAGAAACGAGAAGGGTATTGATGCTGGGGTACATGAACCTGGAGGCATTCAACGAAACCATGTCTTCCGGAAAAATCTGTTTTTTCAGCCGATCCAAGGGCCGTCTTTGGACCAAAGGCGAGGAGAGTGGTAACTTTCTTTACCTGAAGTCTTTTGCACTGGATTGCGACCAGGATGCCCTGCTGTTCAAGGTCGATCCTGCAGGTCCTGTCTGTCATACCGGGGCAGATACCTGCTGGGACGAGGTCAATGTTGCAGAAGATTTTCTTGTGCACCTTGAGGGCATCATTGAACTCAGGAAAAACAGTGATGACGAAAATTCCTACATACGTTCGCTGTTTAAAAAAGGCATCAACAAGATCGCTCAGAAAGTGGGCGAAGAAGCAGTAGAAGTGGTGATTGAAGCCAAGGACAATGATGACGATAAATTTCTGAACGAATCTGCAGACTTGCTTTTTCACTATTTGCTTTTGCTTAACAGCAAAGGGTTTAATTTAGCACAGGTAAAAGATATTTTGAAACAAAGACATAAACAATGAAAAAATTCTTCTTCATACTCCTGATCCTTCCTGCGTTGGTTTTTGCCCAAGACGGAAACTATTCAATCAAAGGGATGCTAAAAGGCATGCCAGACAAAACTGAGCTGGTGCTGAAGAACGAAGAAGTCAGTCCGGAACCATTGGTAACCATTGTTTCAAAAGGAGGCCAATTCCAAGTGGCTGGAAAGCTGAAGGAACCAGGGCTTTACCAGCTTGCTGCTAAGAATGGCCAACAAAAAATGTTCATCTTTTTGGATGCATCATCGATAGCCGTAGAAGGTGATTTTGCTGTAATCCAAAATGCAAAAGTCACTGGGTCTAAATCACATGATGATTTTGTGGTGTTCAACAATACGTTTAATCCACTTTTTGCAAAGCTCAGTGCTTATGCTCAGCAATTGAACCAGAATCCGAACGCTGAAAATGCTCCCCTCAAAAAGAACTACACTGATGTTGTTGCCGAAGTAAACAAGCAAACTGATACATTCATTGATGAGCATCCTGCATCTCCTGTATCTCCATTTGTTTTGCTGGTGATGATGCAACTCAATGATGATCCCAATGTCTTGGATGCTCGGTTGGCCAAGATTGCCAATCCTGCAAAAGAAAACTATTTCGGAAGAACAGCCATCAAAGTGGTTGCTGATGCCAGGTTTGGCGCCATAGGTAGTCCTGCACCTGATTTCACACAACAAGATGTTGACGGCAAGGATATAAAACTATCTTCTTTCAAAGGCAAATATGTATTGATTGATTTTTGGGCCAGCTGGTGTGGACCCTGTCGCCAGGAAAATCCCAATGTGGTCAATGCCTACAACAAGTTCAAGTCAAAAAATTTCACCGTATTGGGTGTTTCCCTAGACCGGGCAAAGGACAAATGGCTAGAGGCCATCAAGGCGGATAACCTGGCCTGGACCCAGGTCAGTGATCTCAAGTTCTGGAGCAATGCTGTCGCAGTGCAATACAAGGTTCAAAGCATCCCACAGAATTACCTGGTTGATCCCAATGGCATGATCATTGCCAAAAATCTTAGGGGAGAAGAGTTACAATCAAGGCTGGCGGCATTGCTGAAATAAGGCATCAGAAATAGACATCCTCTATCAAAAAAAACGTGGGGTGGTCCTGCTCATCCAGGCTGATGGAGAGGATGTCATACTGAACCCATTTGAACCCTCGGTTGATCCTGATGTAAGCTGTGCCTGCCGAAACGAAATACCTGAGTTTGTTCCTGTCCACCAGTTTTTCAGGATAACCAAATCGGTTTGTCCTTCTGGTTTTGACTTCAAAAAAATGCAACCTGCCAGCTTTGGATGCAACAAGATCAATCTCCCAATGGCCATACCGCCAGTTCTGATTTCTTATGGTGTATCCATTGTTCTCTGCCCAGTTGCGCGCCAATTGTTCTCCTAATTTTCCCGTTTCATTGTGTCTTGCCATAAGCCGTATTGATTTAACTTTGCCATCGATGAGGAAATTCCTCATCAAAACTCCATAAGTCTTTCATAAAATCAACGGGAAATGCACAGCTTAAAAGGGAGAATTCAACACTATACCTGGGGTGGAAAAACGTTTATTCCATCGCTATTCCAACAAGCACCAGATGAGCAACCTGCTGCGGAATATTGGTTGGGCATACACAATGGTGGTCCTTCTCAGGTCATGTTAGGACAAGGAGCATCAACATCCCTGCAAGCCCTGATTAATGCAGACAAGGCCCGGTACCTGGGCAAATCAGTAATGGATCAGTTTGGCAATCTTCCCTACCTCCTGAAGATCCTTGACGTAAAGGACATGTTGTCGATTCAGGTACATCCCAACAAGCGAGCAGCAGAAGAGGGGTTTAAAAAAGAGAATGCTTTGGCCATTCCCCTTACTGCACCCAACCGCAACTACAAAGACGATAACCACAAGCCAGAGATGATGGTGGCACTCAGTGATTTCTGGTTGTTGCATGGTTTTTCTCCTGATATTGCTCAGCATCTTGATGCCTATGGATTCCTGCATGGATTCAGGGAAATCTTCCAGGCAGAAGGAATTAAAGGGCTCTATCAACAGGTGATGGAGTTGCCGCAAGAAGAAGTAGACCGCTTGATTGCCCCACATATAGAAGTGATTATGCCATTGTATGAGGCCCATCAATTGCCCAAATCATCCCCAGATTTTTGGGCAGCTCGAGCAGTCCATAATTTTTGTGGGGATGGTCATTTTGACAGGGGTATTTTTTCAATCTACCTGTTCAATATTCTCAACTTAAAACCGGGGGAAGGGATCTTTCAAGGGGCCGGCATGCCACATGCCTATCTTGAAGGCCAGAATATTGAGCTGATGTCCAATTCAGACAATGTGTTGAGGGCCGGATTGACGCCTAAGCACGTAGATATTCCTGAATTGCTGGCCAACACAGCCTTTGTTCCAACGATAGCGGAAATCATACCCGGGTCATTAAACAAAACTGTTCAACAGTATCCTTGTCCGATTGGAGATTTTTCGCTGACTGCCTATTTTTTAAAGGCGGGTGAGAAAATGGAATTCACTGTAACATCACCCAGCATCTTCCTGATGCTCAATGGGCATGTTCAGTGGAAAGGCAATGCCATTGCGGATCTTCAAGGGGCAGCCGCATTTTTTGCTTTTCCTGGGGAGACAATTTTCGCCGAAGCAAATGATGATACAAACCTTTTTTGGGCGGCTGTCCCCCAGCAATAATTTGCACTATACACATCATGAGGATAACTGTGTCTGTATTTTCTTTCCTAGGAATATTAAATCACTAATTTTGTTAAAATGGCAAAGATGAAAGCTTCAAAATATACCTTGTTATCCTTCCTGATGTTGATTGTTGTTGCGGCAGCATACCGCGCAATTCCAGGACGCCCCTGGGGCTTTGCACCACAGTTTGCCATGGCCATTTTTGGTGGTGCAGTTATCAAAGACAAGAAGCTCGCATTCTTGTTGCCCCTGCTCTCAATGTTGATTTCTGATGTTTTTTATGAGCTGCTCTATATCAATGGTATTTTTGAAATACAGGGTTTTTATTCCGGCATGTGGATCAACTATCTCTTGTTTGGATCACTGACCTTTGTGGGTTTCTTTATTAATAATGAAAGGCCCCTTTCCATCGCCAAAGGTGCCGTTGCTGCGCCAACCATTTTCTTTTTTACTTCCAACCTCATGACATGGTTGGGCAGTGGTGGTTACAACAGACCTAAAACTGTTTCGGGTCTGACACAGGCGCTCATCGATGGCATTCCATTTTATACCAATAGCCTGGTGGCCACATTTGTTTTTGGAACAGCGCTGTTTGGTGGATTTTATTGGCTGAAGAAATCAGTTCTCAGCAAGCAAATGGCTTAACCCTCGTAACCGGTATCATCCACAAGATTTCCTCCGTCTGCAGCAGCAGTAGCCAGTTCATCACAGCGTTGGTTGTAGGGGTTGGATGCGTGTCCTTTTACCCAAATGAATTTGATGGTGTGCAGTCTTGAAAGTTGGTAGTAACGGCGCCAGAGATCACTGTTCTTTTTGCCTCCCTTGAAATTGGTAGCCATCCATTTATCCAGCCATCTTTCCATGACAGCTTGAACAACATATTTGCTGTCAGAATAAACCTCAATGTTCAATCCTGGCCTCGTCAGGGACTCCAATGCTGCGATCACAGACATCAGCTCCATCCTGTTGTTGGTGGTGTGCTTGAATCCTTTTGAGATCTCCTTGCTCTTTCCTCCCCACATCAAAATGGCACCAAAGCCACCTCTGCCAGGATTTCCCCTGGCAGCGCCATCAGTATAAATGGTTAGTCCGTTGGCGTTGATCATTTAACAACCGTAACCTTGATGGTATTGGTAGGAAGATGCAGTTCAATGGGAGTGCTGCCGGTGTTGACAACAACCTCACCTTCACGGATGAATCCTCTTTCTTTGAGGATCTTGATCTGATCAGCAATGATCTCATCCAGGCTTACTTCTTCATCATAGAAGAATGCCCTGATTCCCCAGCTGAGGCTCAACTGGTTCACCAAGGTTTTTTCTTTGGTGAAGATATAGAGATTGGATTTTGGACGGAAGCAACTCAACATGAAGGCGGTATAACCGGTTTGTGTCATACCAATCAAGGCGTCTGCATTGGTATTTTGAGAAAGTTTACAAGCGGTCAGGCAAACTGCATCGCTGATAAAGGTAGGAGAGTGGGGAAGCGGCTTGATGTCTTCATCCCTGTTGTACCGGTATTCTGATTTTTCTGCTTCGATGATGATTTTGCGCATGGTTTCCACCACCAGGGCTGGGTGCATACCTGTCGCAGTTTCTCCGCTGAGCATCACGGCATCGGCGCCTTCCAATACTGCATTGGCAACGTCGGTGCTTTCGCTCCTGTTGGGTTTCACACGGTCAATCATGCTTTCCATCATCTGTGTTGCCACGATAACCGGCTTTCCACGGTGCAAACATTTTCTGATGATCTGTCGTTGGATCAGTGGAACTTTTTCGATCGGCACTTCAACACCCAGGTCTCCACGCGCAACCATGATGCCATCTGATTCAAGAATAATTTCCCTCAAATTATCCAGTGCCTCTGGCATTTCTATTTTGGCAATGACTTTTAATTTGCTTTTGTTCTCCTGGAGTATTTTTTTGATGCCAACAATGTCATCCACTTTTCTCACAAATGAAAGTGCTACCCAGTCAAGGTTTTCCTTGATGATGAAATCAAGGTCTATCAGGTCTTTCTCAGTAAGGGCAGGAAGAGAGATCTTGGTATCTGGTAAATTCAGTCCTTTTTTCGATGAGATGATACCACCCAATTTGACCCTGACTTTCACATCGCCATTGGGCACGATTTCTTTAACCACCACTTCAATCTTTCCATCATCAATCATGATGGTATTGCCAAGAACAACATCTCCGGCAAGATTCGGATAGGAAACATAAATCCTGTCCATGGTCCCAACCATTTTCTCATTGGTGAAAGTCAAAATATCACCTTCCTTAACATGCAGTGCATTGTTTTCAATTTCACCCACCCTCAACTTGGGTCCTTGAAGGTCTCCGAGTATGGCAATATTGTAAGGCTCTGTGGCACTGATTTTGCGGATGCTGTCGATGATTCTTTTCTTGTCTTCGTGTGCGCCATGTGAGAAGTTCAACCGGAACACATTCACGCCTGCCTTAACCAACTCAAGCAGCTTTTCATGACTGTCACAAGCGGGCCCAACCGTGGCTACTATTTTTGTTCTGTGGGTTGCATGTTCCTGTCCTGCACTGTTGTCCATTTCCTGGTGAAAGTATTTGCCAATATTCTTGCTCATAGTATGTTTTATTCGGTTTTAAATGAAAAAACAGCAGATGCTGTACTGCTGTTCTCGGTATTAACTGGCGAGGATCTTGACGATCTTCATCCACTCATCACTGATCTTTTGTTTGGCTTTTACAGCATTGTCCAGAGGGGTGTAGTGCATCTTGTTGTTCATGATGCCCACCATCACATTGTTCCTGCCTTCCAATAAACATTCTACTGCTGAATAGCCCATTCTGCTGGCAATCAGCCTGTCCATGCTGGTTGGCGAGCCGCCTCGCTGAATATGGCCGAGAATCGCCACCCTGACATCAAATCCGGGAATACGCTCTTTTACTACACCGGCAAGGTGGTTTGCTCCGCCAAAATCATCTCCTTCAGCCACCACAACGATGTTGACCAATTTTTTTCTGCGTTCTTTTTCCTGAAGCGAACTCAATACCGCTTCAACATCGGTTTTCTTTTCAGGAATCAAGATATGTTCCGCACCTGTTCCAATCCCACTGTGCAATGCAATGTAGCCGGCGTCCCTGCCCATCACTTCGATGATGAAGAGCCTGTCATGGGCATCTGCCGTATCCCTTATTTTATCAATGGCCTCAACTGCAGTATTGACAGCGGTATCAAAGCCAATCGTAAAGTCTGTACCAGCGATATCTTTGTCAATGGTTCCCGGAATGCCTATGCAGGGTATGTCAAATTCATTGGAGAAGATTTGGGCACCCTTAAAAGAGCCATCTCCACCGATGATGATCAATCCGTTGATGCCATGCTTTTTGAGGTTCTCGTACGCTTTTTTTCTGCCTTCAGGAGTCAGGAACTCCTTGCACCTGGCAGTTTTCAGGATGGTTCCGCCCCTTTGGATGATGTTGGCCACACTCCTTGAATTCATCTGGTGAATGTCATCATCAATCATTCCAGCGTAACCCCTGGTGATGCCAAACACTTCGAGATTATGGTAAAGTCCTGTCCTTACCACAGCCCTTATGCACGCATTCATGCCTGGAGAATCTCCGCCAGATGTCATTACACCAATCTTGGTAACTTTTTTTTCCATTGATCTGTTGGTCTGGGTTGATGAATTGGGCGGCAGACGGAATGTTATTCAGATTGCCTGCACGATCGCAAATTTAACATTTTTCAGCCAATTTTCCGCTGATATTGTCATTCATGGGGTGGAAGTTTACCATAACTTAATGTTATCTTGGAGGATCCTGAAGCGCAGGAACATCTCTTCGCTGTACCAGCTTTCTTTTCTGGTTCTGCGTATCACATCTTGATGTGCCATTTTCTTGTAAGCGAAAGCCTTCATGTCTTCAATGGATTCCCATACACTGAAGGTGGCTTGCTTGATGAAAGGGATTTCTCCTATGCCGATGGAATAGACAAAGCCTTTGTTGGCTTCCAATTGATCTGCCGTTTTAGGAACAGCCTTCCAAAAATGCTGCAAACGGCTCAAGCGGATGGTTGCACGGGTAAGCACTGCAATTTTTCCTTCCGGATCAGCAATTTTATTGTTGGGATCTACAAAGCTTTGTCCATCCCAGGTGCCATGCCCGGCATAAGGCTCGAGCAAAAAATAACGGGTATCAGCCTTGAAAAATCTCCACCAGCCAATGATGAACTTTCCTACCAGCGTTTTGATATCCGCTTCAGGGTATTGTTCTGCATCAAAAAAAACCATGATGGCCCATTGGTTGAAATCCGGCATGATGTCGAAGGTGCCATTCCTGCCTGATCCCATGAGTTTATAGAACTTCAGTTTCCTGTTCAGAAAAAGCGGGAAATGGAAAAAAGCCATCGACAGGAATGCAAATGGGATGAATTTGCTGGGGTAGCGGGAGATTAGAAGCAGGGTGTGGAGTTTTTCAGGAGCTGATTGGCTGAATGTGTGCTGTTTGATACGTACTGGTTTATGTATTCAAAAGTGCTGCGTCTATAGAACCTCAAAGGTAAATCAAGCTTCATTGATATAAAAAATAAATCCCCTCAGCTGTTGCTTCGGGGATTTTGCATTTCATTGGTTGGTGCAACGACTTTTTGGTTTTATATGAACATCGCAACAAGGATTAAAGGATTCTGAACAAATTTCTTGATTCTTATCGGTTATTTCTTAAACATGGTATTTCTTTTGGTACATCATTTGGTGAAATTGTATTTGATGTATTAAAATGATATTCAATATACTATCAGTGATTCACTGTGGTTGATTGTGTATATCAAAACTTGTTCTTCCACATCATGCTCTCAATGGGCCTGTCGGGTTGACCGCTGTATTTGGCATTGGACTTCTGGTTGTACTTGACTTCAATTTCACCTTCAACCGGGAAATAAATCAATTGGCCAATCGGCATGCCATGGTAAATTTTCACAGGTTGTTTTACGGAGATTTCCAATGTCCAGTTGCCACAAAAGCCCACATCCCCTTTGCCTGCTGTGGCGTGAATATCAATGCCCAAGCGGCCTGTAGAAGATTTTCCTTCCAGGAAAGGAACATGCTCATGGGTTTCTGTATACTCCTGTGTTACGCCCAGGTAAAAAACATGGGGATATAAAACAAAGCCATCGTCTGGGATGTCAAAGTACTCAATTTCATTGTGTGCTTTGGCATCAAGAATATGACTCTTATAGGTCGCAAGGCATTTGCCCAAATGCACATCATAGGAATTGCTGCCCAGGCAGCTTTTATCGAAAGGGGTAATCTTGATTGTTCCCTTTTCCATTTCTTCCATAATTCGCTTATCAGAAAGGATCATCGCATGTCATTTTACTCAGCCCGAAATTCGGCATTGAAGGCTGGTTTTGAAACATATTTTTTCAACAAACTGTGAACAGGGAGGCCCTATCTTTGCTGTATGCCGCTGGTTCGCTCGATAGAGAATGCTGAATTATCCCTGGGTTTATGGGAAATAACCGAAGACTCCTCTTTTTTTGAGCTGGCCATTCCGTACAGGGCTGTTGCCTCAAATCCCGTACAGCAATTGCAGCAGCTGGCTTCGCGAATGGTGCTCAATGCTTTGCGCCCTTTGTTTCCTTTTGAGCAGATCCAATTGAACCCTGCAGGAAAACCTTTTTTGCCCGAGGGCATGTCTCAGTTCTCCATTTCTCATACAAAGGGTTTTGCCGCTGGCATCATTTCAGCTGAAACACCCGTTGGCATTGATATTGAATTCATTTCTCCGCGGGTGCTTAAAATAGAAAAAAAATTCCTGAATCCTTTTGAATATGCATTGCTTGCTCCATTGTCTGAGCAAGACAGGATAGTCTTTTCTTCATTGTTTTGGAGCATCAAGGAGACGGTGTACAAGTGCTGGGGAAATGGTGGCGTAGATTTTGCGGAACAGATCAGGATTCAATCTTTTGCTCTCCAAGACAATGGTACGGCCGCCATTCAATTTGGACAATCCACAGCAGTGCATACTGTCCACTACTTTCGAGAAGGAGATCTCTGGCTGAGTTATATGCAGGCCTTTCTCCAATAAAAAACTCCCCCGAATGCTCAGGGGAGTTGCTATCATTGATTCGATCTGCTTACTTAAGCGTAGCCTGTAATTTTTCGTTGAGGGTTACATAGTCAGGATTTTTGGCTGTTTTGGCCAATTCCATTGACTTTTGAGATGAGGCCATCGCATCGGCTTTCTTTCCCAACTGTGCCAAACACCTGGCTTTCTGGTACCAAACCCAATATGCATTGGGGGTTTGGGCAGTAGCCTTGTCCAGCCAAGCTGCAGCCTGGTTCAGGTCTTTGTTGTTGTCCAAATAATACATGGCAGCATTGTAATAAGGCTTGCTGTCCTTGTTCATGAGGTTGTCAATCTGACCCATGATTTTGCTGTCGACATCAGCCTTGATGGAGAGGGTTACCATGGTTTTATCCCATACTATGTTCAATGCAATTTCATTGTTTTTCACATTGTCAAAAAGAATCATAAAGGATTCAGTGGAAAATGGCATGGCCACTGCGGGTGCCGCTACCCTTACCACATCCATTTCCTGCTTGTATGCAGAAGGAGAAGTGACATCGGTTTGTTTGGTGATGATCAGGGTCCATTCCTTGGCACCAGGGATAGACAGAAGGCCATATTTGCCTGGAGCAATTTTCTTGCCACCAATCATCACTTCATCACTGAAAGTAAGTGTAGTGGCACTGTTTGCCCCTGTGCGCCAGATGGCACCATACGGAACCAGGTCGCCGAAGATGGTGCGGCCTTTGGTATTGGGTCTGGAATAAGAAAGGTCAATGGTACCAAGACCAAATTCCTGTTTAACCGTTTGTGTTGTTGAAGGGGCAGGGGTCTTGAGTGTTTGGGCGTTTGTTTGAAAAGCCATAGCCAGGATAAACAAGGCAATAATTGATTTTTTCATGTTGCTTAGTATTTGTTGCGAAATTAGAGAATTTTTAGTGCAAGCCTGCTTCAATCCTTTTCTCCTCGATTTTTAACCTGCCATCAAAGAAAAAAGTTCCAAGGGGAAGCCAAGCTGAAACAAAAGCCAATAAAAACCGCTTGAAGGACCAGTTGTAAACTTCTTTGGCATAGTAGGCTAACCCTACATAGGCTACAAAGAAAAAGCCATGAGCCGACCCTGCATACTTTACTGCCTCAGGCATTCCAAATCTATATTTCAGGGGCATCGCGATCAGCAAAAGAATTAAAAAAGAAGCGCCTTCTGCAATACCGATTTTTCTCAACAGCTTGATGGTTCTTGTGCTCATGCTCAATAAATTTTGATAAAATTAAGTTGTTTTCTGCTGTTTGAATCCTGGATGGAAACGATTTAAGGTATCCCTGAGGAAATTCCTGTCGAGATGGGTATACATTTCTGTGGTGGTAATGCTTTCATGGCCCAACATTTCTTGCACAGCCCTCAGGTCTGCACCGCCTTCCACCAGGTGTGTGGCAAAAGAATGCCTGAACGTATGGGGCGAAATATTTTTCTGAATATTGGCTTTCAAGGCCAGGTCCTTGATGATGTAAAACACCATCACCCTTGATAGTTTTCCACCGCGCCTGTTGAGGAACAGGATGTCTTCGCATCCTTTTTTCTCAGGAAAATGAACCCTGATCAGGTGCAGGTAAATCTGTATGTACTTGATGGCATCTGTTCCGATAGGAATCAACCTTTCCTTGTCTCCTTTGCCAATCACCCTGATGAATCCAATGTCGAGGTAAAGATGTGATCTTCTCAAATTGATCACTTCGCTAACCCGCAGGCCGCAACTGTAAAGGGTTTCAAGCAGGGCCTTGTTCCTTCCCCCTTCTTGTTTGCTCTGGTCTATTTGTGCAATCAGCAATTCAATCTCCTCAAATGTCAGGGTATCGGGCAAGGTTTTTTTCAACTTTGGGGCAGAGAGAAGTTCTGTAGGATCGTTTTTGGTGATTTCTTCCTGGGCACAATACCGGTAAAACGCCTTGATGCCTGAGATGATCCTTGCCTGGGATCTTTCACTCATGCCCAGTTCTGCAATCCATTTGATGTATTCCTGTAGGTCTTTCAGGGAAATCCCCTCCGGGCCGGCCTTGATTCCCCTGAGTTGCATGAACTGGATCAGCTTCTCCAGGTCCAGTCCATAAGCACCAATCGTGTTGGGGGAAAGCGATTTTTCCAGCTGGAGGTGAACCAAAAAGCCTTTTTTGAATGCATCCCACATTTTTCTTTGTTTAGGTTCAATGAAGATGAATGGTTAATTCCATTAAATTCGCAATTCAATATTACCCATTATTCAAACAGCCACTGCAAACCATGGAACCCATCAACCTTCGTTCTTTCAAAGTCAAGGTAAGCAAGAACAAACGTAAAATGAAACTCTTTCTTTCGAGGCTTGAAAAAAAAGTGCCCAGAAGGTTGGATGCGATTGCTGCTGAAGTGGACAAGGAAATATGGCAAGAAGTGGATTGCCTGAGTTGCTCAAATTGCTGCAGGTCAATGACGCCTACGTTTACAAAGAAAGATACCGAGCGCATTGCGGCCCATTTCAACCAGACTCCAGATGAATTCAGGGAAAAATGGTTGTACAAAGACAAGAAGGGAGACTGGATGAACACCAAAACACCTTGCCAGTTCCTGGACCTAAAAACCAACATGTGTTCTATCTATACCATCCGCCCCGAGGATTGTGCAGGCTTTCCACACCTTGCAAAAAAGAAAATGACGGATTATATCCATGTTCACAAGCAAAACATTGAATATTGTCCTGCCACTTACAAGATGGTAGAGAAGATGCAATTGCGGTTTGAAGGAAAGGTATAAGAGGCCTGCATTAGAAGGGATAACCAATGGCAAATTGAAAACTTGGTTTGTTCCAAACATTGTTCACAAACCAGCCCCCTGAACTGGTTGAATAGAATCTTTCTATGTTCGCATTTCCCTTGTTGTCTGGGCCATATCTAGGATCCTTGATGGGAAAGCCAAGGTCAAACCGCAAGAGAAAATAACTGAAGTCTACTCTTGCGCCAAAACCACTGGCAACGGCGATGTCCTTGCCCAGGCGATCAAGGCGAAATCCTGCATTTTTCAATGTATTGTTGAGGTCATTCCTGAACCAGATGTTGCCAATATCGGTGAATGCAGCACCGCGCATCCAAAATCCATAAAACTGGAATAGATTGAAACGGTATTCAATGTTTCCCTCAAGTTGCATGTCTGCATATTTGTCATTGAAAGTGCCTGCAGCCACCGTATCATAAAAAACATTTGAACCAATACCCAGTTTTCTGATGGCCCAACCCCTCATGCTGTTGGGGCCGCCTGCAATGAAACTCTTGAAAAATGGCAGGGTCACTTCACCTTTTTTAGACCCTGTGGTAAGCGCCAAACCCGCTCCAGCATATGCACGGAGATGAAGGCTGCTTTTGTTGTGTGAAACAATATGTTTGAACTCAACGTCCATTTTGAAGAACCGGAATAGGTCAGAGAGGGTCTTTCCCTCTTTTGTTTGGTTGTACAAAAGTGCTCCCGTAACCAGACCACTTTCTTCTGCATAAATTTTCAGCAGGTTGATCTTTTTGGTATTGTTGGGCGTAAGGTTCTTATTGAACATCGCATTCATGCCAATAATCAAACCATTGTTGTAGGTATAAAGCAAGAGAGGAAAACTGCTGATGGATTCAAGGAAAAGACTGTCAGCCTTGAACCTTGTATTTTCAAAGTTGATCGGCCTGAACTGCCATGAAGTGTAAGGACTGGGTTTCCATTCGTATCCCAAAAACGTATTGAATGTTTTCAATTGAAAAAACCTGAACCTGTCAATATAGGAATAATCTGCTGAAGCAATTGTCTTTGCTTGCTGAAAATAGGATTTGAGTTTTTTACCAACTGGGGCTACAAGCCAGGGAAAGGTCAACCTGTTGGTTAAGGTAACTTCTCCTGAAAGAATTTTTTTGAAGTTGTTGAACTCGATACCTGTTCTGAGGTTGTTCTCCAGTTGAATGGCTCTTTTGCCAATATTCCTGTTCCTCAAGGTGAAGTTGGTGGCCAAACCAACACGGCCACTGCCTACCTGAATCAGTTGTGAGGTATTGATGATGCTGCTTCCTTCGAGGTCGATACTGAAAAATTGTTTTTTGGCAGGCTGAAGTTTCAATACATAGTTGATCTCCCTCTTTTTCTCATTTGTTTCACTGCTCATGTTGATGTTCTGCCATGCTCCAAGCTTGTTGAAATTGTTCAATGTCTTGCTGTAATTTTCTCTTTTGTAAACGGCTCCAGGTTGCAATAAAATATTGCTTCGAATGAAGTTGTTGTCAAAGGTATTGTGAAGCGAGTGGATGGTGATCCCGCTGGAATCCTTATTGGTATTGTGTTGTATAGAGTCTGCATCTTCCGCCTTTTGGTCGGGATAAACCAGCAATTCACCAATGGTGTAGGCAATGAAATGACTGGAGTCCCTGTTGGCCCTCAACCGCAGGTAAAGATCAACGCCTGGTTGTTTTGATTTGATGGATGCTTTGGCCATCCTGGAAGCATATTCGAAAGGATCAAGGGTGGCATCCAGGAGTTCTGTATAATTGGTGTCAATTTCAGCGATGATGTCTTCTTTGGATATTTTTTGGTACCCCTGGTTCTGAAAAATATCCGTCAGCCTGCTGATTTCCTGATCAATCGCGCCATAGTCAAATGCTGATCCTTTTTTGAGCAATGCTGTTTTCGCTGACTCACTTGCGATGGCCTGTAATGTTGAATCAGGAAAAGCATAAATGACCGTGTCAAAGGTATAACGAGGGCCTGCAACAACTGTAAAATTGGATACCGTCCTTTGTTGTTTTTTCTTTTTGATGATTACGGAAGTATCAAACTTGATTTCAGCTCTCCTGAAACCAATACTGCTCATCAGGTTTTTCATGTTGAAGGCCGATTGCTTTAAAGGCGCTTCAGTGAAAATCGTAGGATTTTCCATCACCGAAACCGGGATGAAAAACGGAAACGAAGGCCATGGAATTTTTGATGCCACCCTGATCTGGGCACTGTCATCAATTTGGGCGAGGAGCCTGTTCTTTATGTCAGCCTTTTCATCCCTTGAAAGATTGGCTTCAATTTTTATGTTATTTTCGAAATGGAAAGGCCTGTTTTCCGGA
>CANEWJ010000030.1 GCA_947442625.1 Chitinophagaceae bacterium | reverse complement strand
TTTAGGTAACTTTACACCATGGAAGAGATCAGAAACAAGGTTGCAGAAAGCGGTTTGATCACCATCAACCTTGAGCAATATTACCCAGAACACCAGCCACTGGCATTTGACCTGAAAAACTTTCTTTTTATGGAAATGTTGCTCAAGGAGAAAGATTTTAGGGAAGCCCTCGACCAGCATGATTGGAGCGTTTATGGGGGCCAGGATGTTGCTGTCTTTTGTTCAACCGATGCCATTGTTCCCATGTGGGCTTATATGCTGGTTGCCTCAAAGCTTTCCAGAATTGCTAGATCAATCATCTCCGGAACTACAGAAGAGGCCTTTAAACAAATATTTATTGAAAATATCAGACAGGTCAATGC
Organism: Chitinophagaceae bacterium; assembly: GCA_947442625.1. Classification (GTDB taxonomy): domain Bacteria; phylum Bacteroidota; class Bacteroidia; order Chitinophagales; family Chitinophagaceae; genus Pollutibacter. The sequence goes on along the minus strand of CANEWJ010000030.1, from coordinate 21,925 downwards.
AGCAACATTTGAAGGAAAGCGGGTTGTTGTGAAGGGTTGCGGAGACAGGCCCGTGCCAGAGTATGCATATGCAGAAATATCCATCAAACTTTTGCCAGTGGTCAAATCGCTCATGTACGGCGAACCCTGCAGTACGGTTCCTGTGTACAAAAGAAAATAAAGGATCTAATAGCCCTTCAGTGAAGACTTGTACTCAACCCTTGCCCTTTCAAGGTCTTCGGGGGTGTCAATGCCAATGCTGCTTGTTTTTGTTTCCACCATCCTGATAGCAACGCCGTTTTCCAGGTACCTCAACTGCTCAAGCATTTCAGTTTGTTCAAGCGCACCCATGGGCCACTGGGTGAAACTGAGCAGGGTTTCTTTTCGGTAGGCATAGACGCCAACATGTTTAAAATAAGGCAGCTCTGCACTGCGGTTGCGTTTGAAAGGAATGGGTGAACGGCTGAAATAGAGGGCATCGTTGTTTTTGTTGCAAACCACTTTTACCTGGTTGGGATTTTCGGGCTCATCCCCATCGCCAAACCTTTTCATGACGGATGCAACCGCTACGGCAGGATCGCTGAAACAGTTGAGCAGGTTCTGCAGCGGCTCCCTTTCAACAAAAGGTTCGTCCCCCTGAATGTTCACCACTACATCAACATCCATTGATGCTATGGCTTCTGCAATCCTGTCGCTTCCACTCTGGTGGTCTTCGGTGCTTTTTGTTACAGCCCCGCCAGCAGCAATAATTTCGTTCATGATCTCATCACTGTCGGTAACAACCAGGACTTCATCAAAAAGATTCATGGCAACAGCGTTTTCATATACCATCCTGATGATGGTTTTTTCACCAATTCGTTGCATTAGTTTTCCGGGAAAACGACTGGCCGCAAAGCGGGCGGGTATGACAGCAATATTTTTCACCCTTATTTTAATTTTTGAAATGGTCTTTTCAGCAGTCTGACAAAATCCTCATCCTTATCGTTCGGATAATATTGGTCAAGGCCATAACGTATCTTGGAGGGATCAAGTTTCATGAACGTTCCCAACAGCCTGTCCCAGATGGAAAACACCGCACCATAGTTGCTGTCTGTATAGGGCTGTTTCCAATGGTGGTGCACTTTGTGCATGTTGGGCGAAACCAGGAACCAGCTCAATGATTTGTCAAGCCATTTGGGCAGGTTGATGTTGGCATGGGTGAAGCCGGTAATGAAAACAAGTGCTGTTTGGTAAAGCAAAACAGCAAACATAGGAGCCCCGGCAACAAAGATGCCGATATAGAAAAAGACACCACGCCATACCGATTCTAGGGGATGGTGGCGAAGACCGGTGGTCACATCTACATTGTTGTCTGCATGGTGGATGATGTGAAAACGCCAGAAAAGCGGCACCTGGTGTTCTACAAAATGACAAAGCCATCCTGCAAAAAAATCAAGGACCAGGCAGGTTGTGACGATAAGCGCCAATGGGCTTAGGTTGAACCAATGAACCAATCCGAATTGGTGCTGATTCGTCCAACCAGCGATGAATACAATTCCCCCAGCAAGCAGGGTATGAATGACGAAATGAATGGCTGTGAAAGCGATGTTGGTTGCGGCATGCCGACCCTTGCTTTTTTTGTAATGGGTTTGGAGCAAGGGTACGGCATTTTCAATGACCCACAAAAACACCATGCCTGCTATAAAAAAACCCGCTCTTTCGAGGGGTCTTTTTTCAAGATCGCTGAAATAGGAGATCAACGCATCCATATCAATTGTTTTTTTAGTTAGACATCAAAGGCATGGCAAGCATCAGCAAATCCTCATTGTCCTCTTGTTCTACAGGCTTGATCAGACCGGCTTTTGTAGGGGTTGATAGCTCCACGCGAACCTCATCACTATCGGTGCTTCCAAGCATTTCAATCAGGAAACGGGCGTTGAAAGAAATCGTAATGTCTTCCCCATCATATTGACAAGACATCCTTTCGTTTCCTTCAAAACTGAAATCAACATCCTGGGCAAGCAACTGAAGTTCACTTCCAGAAATGCTCAAGGTAACCAGGTTGGTGCTCTTGTTGCTGAAAATGCTCACGCGGCGAAGGGCAGACTGGAAATCCTGGCGCGAAATGGTCATGCGATAAGGGTTGTCTGCAGGAATCACCACCTTGTAATCAGGGAAACGGGCGTCCAGCAAGCGACAAGAAAGCTCAACCGTGCCATGCGTCACAAAAAGATGGTTGCTGTTGTATGATACGGCAATCTCATCTTCATTGTCTGGGAGAGAGCTCTTCAGCAAGTTCAATGGTTTTTTAGGAACGATGAAGTTGTCTGTTCTTGGACACTGCACATCCTTTATTTTATAGCGCACCAGCCTGTGTGCATCTGTGGCAACAGCGGTGATGCCATTTTTTTCCAATTCAAAAAATACACCCGTCATCGCTGGGCGAAGATCATCGTTGCTGACGGCAAAAATTGTTTTGTTGATGGCCGTCAACAAAGCATGGCTGGTCATGGTAAAGGCAGAGGTTTCGTCTGCTGGGGGTTCTTTAGGGAAATTGTCTGGGTTCTCTCCCATTACCTTGTACTTACCATTGTCGCTGGTGATTTCGATACCAAAATTCTTGTCGATATCAAAGGTCAGGGGCTGATTTGGAAGGTTTTTTAGGGAGTCCATCAGGATCTTTGCCGGAATACAAACGCGGCCGCTGTCTTTCGCCTCAATATCAAGGTGGATCTTCATAACGGTTTCCAGATCAGTAGCAACAACCGTTAGTTTGTTGGTTTCTATCTCAAAAAGGAAATCCTCCAGGATCGGCAAAACATTGTTTGAACCGATAACACCATTGATCTGCTGAAGCTGTTTGAGAAGGGCCGATGAGGAGACGATAAATTTCATATGCTATCCTTGTTTGTATCAGGCAAATATAGTCGCAACCGGCGTATAAAGCCGTCAAAATTTTCTGACATTTTGGGTAAAAAAACAGCGAATAATGTTGAAAACCACCCAAGGGGCGTTTGTTAATGATTAAATTGCCAACGATGGAGGAATACGGATTTAAAAGAAAGGTATTGACGCCCGAACAGGCCTATGTAAAGATTCGCCATTTTTGTGCCTTTCAGGAAAGATCGCACCAGGAAGTGAAGATGAAGCTTTCTGGCTATGGCATTGCCTGGGCGGACGCCAACCTGCTCTTGTCCAAGCTGATCGAGGAGAATTTTTTGAACGAGGAGAGGTTCGCGGCGGCTTTTGTGGGTGGAAAGTTCAGGATCAAACAATGGGGCAGAAAGAAGATTGAAATGGAGTTGAAAAAAAGGCAGGTATCCTCCTACAGCATCAGCAAAGCCCTGAGGGAAGAGATCGATCTGTCGGCTTACGAAAAAATATTGATGAAGCTGATTGAAAAAAAGTGGACATCTTTGAGGGGACCCGGAAATACCCTATTTGTTAAACAATCCAAGACCCGGCAATACCTTTTGATGCGGGGTTTTGAAAACGATATTGTTTCAAAAAAACTCAAACTGTTTTTGGATGGACAAGCTGATCATAACAACAGTACAGACTGATTTGCACTGGGAAAACAAGAAGGCCAACCAGGAGATGCTGGGCAACAAAATCATGGGCATCAAGGAAAAGACCAATATTGTGGTTTTGCCAGAAATGTTCTCTACGGGTTTTACCATGCAGCCGGAGCTGATGGCAGAAAAAATGGACGGAGAAACGGTCTCTTGGATGAGGAATCTTGCCCGTGAAAAAGGAGTCATCCTTGCGGGAAGCCTGAGCATAAAGGACGAAGGGGAATACTACAACCGATTTGTATGGATGTTGCCCAATGGACAGCATGGGTCCTATGACAAAAGGCATTGTTTTTCTTTGGGAGGAGAAAACGAGCATTATGCGCCAGGCAACAAAAGGACCATTGCCTCGGTTGGGGGCTGGAGGATCAACCTTCAAATCTGTTATGACCTCAGGTTTCCGGTATGGGCCAGACAACAAACAAACGCGGATCCTGAAAAAGAACCTGCGCCGGAATACGATTTGATGATCAATGTGGCCAACTGGCCTGAACGAAGGAGCCACCACTGGAAAACCCTATTACAGGCCCGGGCTATAGAAAACCAGTGTTTTGTTGTGGGTGTTAACCGGGTTGGCAACGATGGCAACGGCCTTTACCACAGCGGAGACAGCATGGTCATCGACCCGCTGGGTCAAATCCTCTACCACAAATCTGAAGAAGAGGATATACATACCACCATTTTGGAAAAAGCCCAACTGGAGGAAGTGCGCACCCGGCTTCCGTTCTGGAAGGACGGTGATCATTTTTTACTGGTGTAAGGATATTGCTTGGGAAGATAGCATATTGGTATTTGGACATTTTATTCTTCTTTATTTAAGAATAAAAGATTTTAAGTAATTTCCAATATCCAAATATACTTACATGCGGCCGACCACCTGCTTCATTTTGCTATGGCAAACATATTTATGTTTTGCTCAACCCCCATCCGATTTTAAGTTTCAAAGTATTAGCACAGCACAGGGACTCTCACAAAGCTCTGCCTACATGGTCGTGCAGGACCATTGGGGATATATATGGGCAGGCCCGCAAGGGGGTATGAATCGGTATGATGGCCATGGTGTTAAAAAGTTTGAGCCTATCGCATCAGGTGGTTTACCAGAAGCCCCCAATGCCAATGGCGACGTATTCGACCATAAACAGGTGCAGGAAATAATAGAAAAAAACGGCTTCAAAGATGCACGGTGTGTTAAAAATGAACAGGTTCCTGCTGTTGACATGTGGCTTTATGGTGAAAAAAACCCGGATGACACCAAAACCCCTGTAATCAAAAAAATAAATGAGTAAGATGAAAAAGACACATATATCATTGTTGATCTTTTTGCTTTTTTCTTGGGGTGTTGCAACTTCCCAAAGCAATCCAATGGAAATGGGAAACTTTTTCATAAAAAATTATTCCCGGGATTTTTTAAATGGCAGGGGCGTCAATTGGACAGTAGCACAAGACACAAATGGTATTGTGTTGATAGGCAATCACTTGAATGGGATTGCACTTTATGATGGGAAGCGCGTGAAAAAAATTAATCTAAAGGGTTTGCCTTATGGAGAAGAGGGCAGAAAAATCCGGACGGACTCAAAGGGAAATATTTATTTGGCATCAAATTTCAATTTTGGATATCTAAAGAAAAATTACGCAGATCAATATGAGTATGTTTCTTTGTCAAACTCATTGGCAGAAAAGGATAAGGTTTCCAGTCGTGTTTGGAGTTCTGCCATTCTAAAAGACACTATTTTTTTTCAAACAGATAGTGCTGTTTACAAATACCATGATAATAAACTTCTCAGAGCGTGGCATTTTAACCCCAGCATTCACATCATGCACAAGGTTGGCAACAGGGTTTTTGTCCGTCAATGGGGGGTCGGCTTGCTTGAGCTGATTGGCAATGAGTTTAGGTTCATAAATGGTTCTGCCTTGTGGGCAAACAACAGGGTAGAGTCTATGTATCAACTGGATAACGGAAGTATTTTAATGGCATCCAGAAATATAGGTTTCTGGTTACTCAAAAAAGATGGGAGTTTTGAAAAAGCAAAAACCCCCCAACTAGATAAGTTAATTATTGAGGGAGAAGTATACCTCAGCAATACAGTCTTAAGCAATGGATTAATTGCTGTTGGTACTACAAAATATGGTCTCATTTTGATTGACCAAAACCTTGAATTAAAAAGAATTATAAATACTTCTGTTGGATTGGGATCAAACTATGTGGCAGATATATTTGAAGACAGAAGTAATGATATTTGGGTTGCGAGTAATGGCGCGTCTGTAGTTACAACCGACCAATCGCTCACTTATTTCACAACGACGAATGGCTTGTTTGGACGTGTTGGTGGAATGTTAAGGATGGGGGGGCGTTTTTTTGTAAAAACAGGCACCGATTTGTATGAGCTAATACCACCCAAAGATAATTTTGGTTCTGTTGGTTTTAAACCACAAGGAGTAGATGAGGCTGGATCTGATTTGTCTTTGTTTGATGATATGTTGATAACAACAAATAATTACAACATAAAATACACGAAAGCCGGTAAGACGTATATCATCAAGACACAATATTATACAAGTGCATCTCGACAAAGCAAACTTAACAAAAAGCTGCTTTTTTCATCAGGCAAAGGTTTGACGCTGCATGAATATGATAAAGGGCGCTGGAGTGAAAAGACAATCCCCAACAATATACAAACCTATATCAGTGGTTTTACTGAACCAGAGCCGGGATTTCTCATCTTAAACACAACGAATGGTCCTGTTTCATACAAGTATAGCGTTGATGGAACAGGAAGCTTTAATGAAATGGTTGTAGATAAAAGATTTGGAAACAATAAAGCCATTCGATTTTTTCAAGCTGGTACAAGCAAATATTACGGCTATGATTCTTCATATCATTTTTATGCCGTTAATTTTAAAAGCAACAGGTTAACGTATGCTGGCTGGTCTTTAGATAGTCTTGTAAAAGATGGGGTGTTTTCAATTACCTATAATAGCGAGTCGGGAGCCAACTGGTTTTATACACTTAACGGATTGTACACGCTTAATATTGGAGAAAAAAACCAGCCCAGCATAACAAAATTTCCATTTGAGAAGGTTAACATGTCTGAGTTATCTTCAAGAATATTTGCAGAAGGAAAGGGAGACAATGAGGTTGTGTGGTTAGGGTCTCAGGATGAAAAACTATTCAGATATATTCCATCCTTGGCGTTGAAAAAGAAAAATTCAACATATAGGGCCTTGATAACTGCAGTTTATTACCAAGATTCGGCAATTGCTTTAAGAAACCAAGAAGTTCCATTTCGTCAAAATCAATTTACTTTCGAGGTTGCGTATCCCATTTTTGGAAACGAAGAAAAAATTCTATTTAGCTATTGGTTGCAAGGACAAGACAAGGGATGGGGCGCTTATACAAAAGATGCAAAAAAAGAATATACCAATCTTCATGAGGGGAAATATACACTTCATGTAAGGGCAGTGGACGCCAGTGGCAATGAAAGCATGGAAACCACAATGTCTTTTACAATCCTACCCCCCTGGTATCGTACCATTTGGGCATACGGATTGTATGTACTGACACTGGTTTTGTGTTTTATACAATTTGGAAAGTATCAAGCAAAAAAATCCTTTTTAAAAGCTGAAAATGAGCGTAAAAACTCAGAATTGGCTGCAGCGAAGGATTTGCAGAATCGCCTTTTGCCCAAAACCCTTCCAGTGATTAAAAACTTGGATATCGCTGGATACTTGAGAACATCTACTGAGGTGGGAGGAGATTATTATGACTTTTTTGAACAACCCGACGGTTCGCTTTATGCAATTTGCGGAGACGCCACGGGTCATGGAACGCCTTCAGGTATGCTGGTGTCTATTACAAAGGCTGGTATCATCGGTTTACCACAGATGAGCCCTAAGGATATGCTACACGAGTTAAACCGTGTAGTGAAAAAAGTGGATTTAGGGATATTAAGGATGAGTCTAAACATTGCCTTGATCAAGGATAATGTAATTACCCTTAGCTCAGCAGGTATGCCACCGTATTTCATCTATAGGGCGGCTACCAATAGTACAGAAGAAATTCAAATATCAGGGGTGCCATTGGGTAGTTTTAAAGATGTTCATTTTGATCAAACCACTACAGACTTTAGTTCAGGAGATATTTTGGTTATTATTTCCGATGGATTACCGGAAGCACCAAATTTAGCAGGAGAGTTATTCGATTATCAAAAATTGCAAGATCTTATCTCAACATTTGGTAGTAAAACAGCACAGGAAATAATTGATCAGTTGATGATTGAAGCCGATGCTTGGTTATCGGGCAATCATAATCCAGATGATATTACATTAGTAGTAATAAAACATACATAACAATTAAACCATAATAAATGAAACAGCCCAGCGTTGAACTTAGGTTGCCCATTCTTCCGAACATGGAATTGATTGCAACCCAAACAGCCGAAGTAATTTCAAGGCACATGAATCTTACCGACGATCAAGGTGCAGAGATTAGTATGGCACTTATAGAAGCTTGTATTAATGCATTCGAACACTCAAAAGCTGAGAACAATGTATTTATCAACTTTTTAATTGAAGATGATTCTTTGGTCATTAAGGTAATTGATCAAGGCATTGGATTTGATAAAACAAAAGTTGAAATTCCTAAGATTGAAAATAAAATTGGGAAGGATGAAAGAAAGCGAGGATGGGGATTACAGCTCATCCAAGAGTTAATGGATTCTGTTGAATTTGAATCCAATGGCGAAGGTACAACAGTTACAATGAAAAAAAATATCAAACACTAAAATTAATTTATGAGCGATTTTATTACAAATGTAAAAGAGAATAATTCTATTGTTATCATTGAGACAAATGGTTATTTAAACAATGTGGGTGGAGAAGCTGTATCAACATTGGTTTATGAGAAAATGGCGCAGGGTAACACCAAATTCTTGATTAATATGGCCGGCACTAAAATTGTAAACAGTATTGGTGTTTCAATCTTGATTGAGATCATTGAAAAATTGCAAGAAGTTAATGGTAAAATAGGGTATTATAATTTAGCGCCAATTGTTGCTAAAACATTTAATATCATGGGATTGACAAAATATTCAACTGTTCACGAAACAGAAGAAGCAGCAGTAAATGAATTGTAATGTCCTCTGATTTTAAAATCAATGATCTTCAGTTAAAGTATCTAGAATTAGAGACTCTATTGGACATTACCCATGAGCTAAACTCATTTGATCAAATTCCTGTTTTACTACAAGAAATTTTGATAAAATCATGTGGGGTCTTGAATGCAAGCTCTGGCTTAATTCTGATTGAAGATGATAATTCTGACATCTTGCACATTGGTGCTCATTTTAATATTGATATTTCCGTTTTAACAGGATTGATTTTTAACAAGCGTAAGGGTATCATAAACGAGATCAATGAATCAAGAAAGGCGCTTAATATTACAATTGAGGATGATTCTTTTTTATCTAAAACCGATTGTAAGTATGGATTGATTGCACCTTTTTTAGATAAGAAGAATTTAGTTGGAGTGATCATTTTGTTTGATAAGGAATCAAGAAAAGGGCTTTCCTCTTTTCATGATTCTGATGCAAATATGTTATCTGCAATTGCTTCACAGGCTAGCGTTGCTTATAATAATATTAAGTTGATTGAAAATATCAAAGAAGCTAAAACCTTCAATGATAATGTGATGCAATCTATTGTCACTGGTGTTTTCACTACCAATTTAATGGGAGAAATCAATCACATCAACAGGGCCGCAACTGCAATAATTAATCTTGATAAAGACCATGTTTTAGGAAATCACTTTGAGTATGTTTTTGGGTCCAATCAAATTATAACCCAACTTATTAACAAATGTGAGTTAGCGTCAGTCACGATTTCTGTAAGTCAAATCTTATTGGACTGCAATGGGAAAGTCACTACGGTCAACATTTCAGTTTCGCCATTGATGAATGATCTGAATCAGCCTATTGGTTCGGTTGTTGCTATGGAGGACTTGTCTAATTTAGACAAGCTGAAATCAACATTTAAGAAATATGTTTCGAAGCAAATTGTTGATCAGATTTTAGAAAACGATGACCATCTTAATTTGGGTGGTCAGGAACTGGAGGTGACCACACTTTTTAGTGACATCAGGGGTTTTACTTCAATGAGTGAAAAAATGAGCCCCAAAGACGTGGTTGATTCCCTGAATGAGTATTTTGATAAGATGATTGAGGTTGTTTTCAAACACAATGGAACACTTGACAAGATCATAGGCGATGCGCTGATGGTTATTTATGGAGCACCCATAGGTTCCCATGATGACGCAGAAAGGGCCTTGTTGACTGCAATAGAAATGCAACAAAAACTGGAAGAACTGAATGTTGTTCGAATGACCAGGGGTCAGTTCCCTCTGGAAATTGGAATTGGTCTTAACACAGGAAAAGCTATTTCTGGAAATATTGGATCCAAAGTTCAGATGAACTATACCGTAATTGGTGATGCGGTTAACCTTTCATCAAGATTATGTTCATTTGCAAAAGCAGGTCAAATCATCGTATCGGAATCTGTTTTTTCCACACTCAAAAACAAGTCAATTTTTGCATTTCGTGAATTGACTCCGATTCACGTAAAGGGCAAGGAAGACGCTGTTAACGTATTTGAAGTAGCCTATTTTAAGAATGATTCTTTTAGTTCAATAGAAGAAAAGTATCATCAAATCGAACAGTTTCTAATCAGCAATCTTCCTAACCATTTGGTTTACCATAGCATTGATCATATACGCGATGTTGTTGAAAAAAGCGATTTGTATGGGCAACAAGAAAATTTGTCCGAACATAAAATGCATTTGTTAAAAACAGCAGCCTGGTTGCATGACATAGGATATATATGGGATGAAAAATCACATGAATTAAGAGGATGTCAATTTGCAAAAGAATTTTTACCAACTTGGGGATTTGCTCTTGATGAAATTGATGATATCTGTGAAATGATTATGGCTACTCGCATTCCCCAGTCACCGACAAATCTTATGCAGGAGATCCTATGTGATGCAGACCTTGACTATTTAGGAAGAGATGATTACTTTATGATTAGTGAAAGGCTTTTAATGGAAATAAGGCGAACCATTGATTTAAACTCCAATGACTGGCAAAAACTCCAATTGGATTTTTTCAAGAAGCACCAATATTTTACAGCATCAGCTAATTCAAACAGATTAAAAGGAAAAGAAATTAACGCACAAAAAATAGCCAATAAAAATTAAACATTATGGGAGAGGCAAGACACGATAAATCTAAGATGCATTATCAGTTGGACAGAATATCTTTTTTTAGTGATGGCGTTTTTGCTATTGCTATCACTTTGCTTGTCATTGAATTTAAGGTTCCTGTAATTCATGATGCTACCGATTCTTTGTTGTGGGATTCACTCGCACACATGGGTTGGAAATTACTAGGCTTTATCATCAGCTTTTTTATTGTGGGATATTATTGGTCTGTTCACCACAGAATTTTTGGTTATGTAAACGACTATACCTCAAGGTTAATCTGGCTTAATTTGCTTTTTTTATTTTCAGTTGTATTGCTACCTTTTAGTTCTGGATTGTTGGGTGAATATTCTTCAGAATTAGACTTACATATTCCATACGGCATCTATGTTCTGAATATTGTTTTGACCGCCATCATGAATGTTGTTTTATGGCTTTATATTAGCAACCCCCAGAAGAAATTATTAACCCACGAAATTTCACCAGAAAGAATTCGGCTTGGTTTGTATTTCACTTTTGTGGTGCCATCCATGTTTTTACTATCATTTTTGATGTCATTGAAATTCCCAATTGTTGGTAGATTGATACCTGCATTTATTCCATTGATATTGAAATATGGTCTGAATGGCTTGGCCAAGCGTGCTCTAGAAAAAGAGAACAAATAGTTCTCTGCTCTTATTGAGTATCGTGCAATGGATTGAATAACCATTGTATCAGTTGGTAAGCACAATGCTTCCTCCAGCACCCATTTCAATGGTGGTATAGCCATTTTCCTGGCGCAGCATTTTGGCTTTACCGTTGGCTTTTTGCTTAAAGCCCTTAGTGTCAAGTTTTAGTTTCAGGATGCCACCCTTGTCTGAGGTTATTGTTACGCTTTTGGTCAAACCACTTTGCCTTACCGCGCTTACAAGATACGCGCCTTCGGCGCGGAGCGTTTGAAAAGAAACATCTTTCCACCCATCAGGCACCGCAGGAAACAATTCAATGAATCCCGCATGCGACTGCAGCAACATTTCCTGCACGCCTGAGGCAAATGCGAAATTGCCTTCCAGGGTAAAGGGCCGATAGGTCATGCTGGAATATCCTGATTTGGTCTGATCGCCGTTGACATGAAAACTGTTGACCAAACAAAAGGCCTTTGCAAAAATCTGTAACGCTTTTGCTGCCCCTTCCCCATCTTTTGCCCTTGCCTTCATGTTGGAAAGCCAAGCATAAGAATATCCGCACCAGCCCGAGGGCCCGATGCTATCTAGTTGACGAAGCGAATTTTGTATGATGGTTTTTTCTTTCTCACCATTTTCAGCTTTGATCAACCCCAATGGATGGATGGACAACAAGTGCGAAAAATGACGGTGGGATTCAGCATAAGGAAACCCGGGAGCAATGTTCAACGCCATGTTTTCTGAGATAGAAAACGATGGGAATTGTAGCATGATAGAATCCCAATGAGCAGCTATTTTTTTCAAACCGAGTTCAAGGGCCAGCTCTTTCGCCGCCATGAAGTTGAACTTCATCAACGCGAGGTCATAATTGGTATTGTCATTGAACCATGCCGAAAGGCTGTTGCCGTTGATTTCCGGGCTGGAGCTGATGGGCAGTTTTCTAACACCGTGCTTATCAACCACGGTCAACTTTTCAAGGTAGCATGCAGCGGCTTCAATCCAGGGAAAGGCCCTTTCTTTCAAAAACTGCTTGTCCATGCTATACCGCCATTGGAGGTAATAGTGATGGGAAAGCCAGGAAGAAACCGTTGGGGAAAGGGCATACTGAATCCAGCCCCCCATTTCGGTACCTTCCAGTGTAGTGACACCGGGAACATTCAAACCCTCCACCCCAAAATACAACTGGGTGTATCTCCTGTAGTTTTCCTTGTTTTGGTCGAGGTGGTCTAGGTAGGCCATGCCTTCCTCAAGATGGTTTGCGCTATAGGCCGGCCAGTAGCTCAATTCAGTATTCAGGTCGTGGTGATAGTCTCCTTTCCATGGTGGAATCCTGCCATTGTCTGCAGTCCAGATGGCCTGCAGCGAAATCGGAGGCGCACCTTTTCTGGAGGTTGATCCAAACTTGTATTGTTCGAGGTGCCATTGTTTTTCAATCAGCTCATCAGGAATGCGAATGGCTGATTTGCTCCAAAAATTTGCCCACCAGGCCTTGTGTGAGGCATGGTCCTGGTTGAACCCGGATAAGAGGTGTTTTTCCAATAGCGTTTCATTGGTTTCGGCAATCCTGAACCGTTGATTGGTACTGGAGATGGTCCAGACGCCTTCTATTGTTTTGTTGTCAAGCCGCTTCCACAGCAGGTTGATGGTGTAGGCAAAACCTCCCCACCCTTCTTGTTTGTAGCTGATGCTGTTGCCCAATTTGGTGATCTTTCCTTGTTGATAGCCCAATCGGGAAAGGTCGTCTCCCTTCACAGGGTCTCCGGCATTTTTAGTGGCTCCGGTGTATTGTGGGGCAACAAGGTTGATGTCAAAGGTTTCAGGGGTGTTTTCAAACCTGAACCAACCAACCGGAGCAGTTGCATGCACAAAGCTTTTTAAAACGGTTCCGTTCTTCCAGGTTACCGAAGAGGTGGCGGTTTTGAGGTCTATGAGAGCAGTGGATTGTGCCCCCCAGGCAATGATGGGAACTTCAATGGCCCCACCAGGGATCTTGCTGGGCGCAGGCTCCCTGTCGTAGGGATGATCAAAAAGTTTTTGAACGGTATCGTATTGTTTTTTGGCAACCTGTTCTTGCACCCACTTAAAACTGAATTCTTCCCGGTGCAGGCCTTTCATAGGCCTTTCATCCCAAAGGTCCGCCCTGTCCAGTGAAATGCGCAATTTTCCGTTTTTCTCCCAAATCAATGCGCCCAGCATGCCATTGCCGATGGGTAGTGCTTCGTCCCAGCGCTTGGCCAGGGTGTCAAATTGCAGGTTGTGTTTTTTTTCCTGGGCGGTTGTTTGAAAGGTGAAGCCGCAGATAAGCAGAAGTACCCAAATGGTTTTATTCATGTGCGTTAAGGTAAGAAAAAATGGCCTGATGACAGGAGGATCACTTCAGCTTTTTCAGCCATAATTTGCCTTAGAATGCTGGACTTATCTTACTACTTTCTCCAAACCAAGCCTCACCAACTCATTCAAGGAAATACCTTTTTCCTCAGCGACAGATGCTGCTTTTTTATGCAGATCAACCGGTATTCTTACATTGAATGTTCCTTTATAGGTTTTCTGCGGAGATCTTCCTTGGTTATGACATATATCAATATAATCATTCACTGATTCCTTGAATGCTTTTTTCAACTCTCTTACAGAGCTCCCTTCAAAGCTGATTAAACCATCAATACCCAAAATTTTTCCATAAAAGGTTTCGTCTTCTGCGCTGTACTGAACCGTACCCAGATAGTCGCCATATTTGAATAGACTACTCATGGTTTTTTATTTTGTTTTTACAATGTTCTATGATCTGCAGTATGACATATTTTTTCACAATCTTTCTAGGATGCGGTTCGTGAAATGAAATTACCTCTCCGCATTCATCTATAAATCTTCTTCTTGAGCCTCCGGTTATACGATTTGACAACTGATGATATCCCAGGTGTGCAAGCACCAAAACCAATTCATTCCAGGTAAGGTCGTTTGGAATTGTGAGAAACCTTTTCAGTAGTTTTTCCTTTTTACTCATGGAAATGAGCAACTGATATTCAGTTGCAAAATTAATCAATTATGAAATACCTTGTTTCATTAACAAAGAAATTTCATACCGAGCAAACGAAAAGGTATAAAAAACGATTTTACGTTGTAAAATCACAACTACATCATGATAGAAACCGCCAATTGCAATTGATACTCAACTATTGATTATTGCTTAAACGCATTCCACCCCTGTGCAGTAATATCGAAAGTATTACCGCCCTTGCTCTTGAATTTCGCGCCTTCTTCTGCATCGGTAACGTAACCGATTACACTGATCTGCTCGTTGAGGGTAAGCTTTTCGTAATCGTCTTGTTTGATGGTGAAGACCAGTTCATAATCTTCGCCTCCGCTGAGGGCGCAGGCGGTGGGATCTATTTCAAACTTGTATGCAGCATTTCTCGCATCTTCTGCAATGGGAAGCTTTTCTTCATAAATAACACAACCAACGCCACTTTTTTCGCAGATATGGAGCAGCTCAGAACTGAGACCATCGCTGATGTCCATCATGGAAGTGGGAAGAATGTCTTTCTCTTCAAAAAATACGAATATATCTTTTCTTGCTTTCGGCTTGAGCAAACGGCCAATCACATAGGCCTCGTTTTCGAGATCTGGCTGTACACCCGGGCTTTCAAGAAATATTTTCTTTTCCCTCTCTAGAAAAAGAAGACCAAGATAGGCGCCGCCAAGATCACCGGAAACACAGATCAGGTCGCCTTTTTGGGCGGTAGACCTTTTCACTACCTTGTCTGCCACTACTTCTCCAATGGCGGTAACCGAAATGATAAACCCTTTTTGTGAAGATGAGGTGTCGCCACCGATCAGGTCTACCCCATGTTCTTCACAGGCGGCATAAACCCCTTCATAAAACTCTTCAATAGCCTCAACACTGAACCGGCTGCTGAGTCCGATGCTCAGGGTGATCTGCGTTGGCGTGGCGTTCATCGCATAGATATCGCTCAGGTTAACGATCACCGACTTGTAGCCCAGGTGTTTGAGTGGCGTATAAGAAAGGTCGAAGTGAACGCCTTCCACCAACAGGTCTGTTGTGATGACTGATTGTTTTCCAAAATGGTCGATAACAGCAGCATCATCACCCACACCCAAGATGGAAGATGCGTTTTGCAGTTCAATGTTTTTTGTCAGGTGATGGATCAATCCAAATTCACCATAGTCCTTTATCTCTGTTCTTGACATGATATTTTATTGATGTGTATTGTGAATCCAGCGAATCAATTCGTCATGGATTTTCCCATTGGTTGCAACGATACGGTGTTGATAGGGTGAATAGGCATCACCATTGAAATCAGTAACTTTTCCTCCAGCTTCTTCCACCATCAAATACCCGGCTGCGCTGTCCCAGGGCATGAGCTTGTGTTCGTAGAAGCCATCCAACCGGCCTGCCGCTACCCAACAAAGATCAATCGCGGCGGAGCCAAGCCTTCTGACAGGAACGCCCTCTCTGATCAACCTGCCAAAAACCTCTAGCGGGCCATTTTCCATGTCCAGGTAAACGTAAGGGAATCCGGTAACCAGGCAGGAATGCCTGACGCTGTCTTTTTCACTAACCCGCAATTTTTGATCATTCAGGAAAGCGCCTTGTCCTTTTTCGCAGAAAAAGAATTCATTCATCATGGCATTGTAAACCGCCCCCATGACCATTTCACCATCTTTTTCGAGACCTATGCTTACACAACAAAGGGGAATTCTGTTTGCGAAATTGATGGTTCCATCAATGGGGTCTATGATCCATTTGTAGTTGGAATCCATTTTCAGTTCGCCGATTTCTTCGCTGAGGATAAAATGATCAGGGAATTCATCGCGGATGATCTGCATGATCAGGGCCTCAGAGGCCTTGTCAACCTCTGTTACCAGGTCGTTGGGTCCATCTTTAACAGCTATGGTGAACGTTGAGTTGATCCTTTCCTTGATGAGCAGTCCGGCTGCATTTGCGGCCTTTAGAAGTGTGCTTTTGAGCATGTTGCAAAGTTAAGGCAAATTGAAATGGGATGGGAGCGCTTTGGTACTGACAATCGGCGTATCTTAACTACAACAAACCAAGATGGCCAAATGCTGTTCGACAACTGCACCGCCTGGAACAAACAGGAGTGGGGTGTTGATGAAACGTTGGCGGCATTTTATTCATGCTGGAGCAACACCAAACCTCGACGACGATGCTTTAAATATTCCCTTTCTTCATTTCCTTGACCGCATAATCAACTGCCCTTGCAGTAAGAGCCATATAGGTGAGCGAAGGGTTGATGCAGGCGCTGGAGGCCATGCTCGATCCGTCTGTGATGAAGAGGTTTTTGACAGCATGCAGCTGGTTCCATTTGTTCAGGACGGATGTTTTTTCATCATGCCCCATCCTGGCGGTGCCCATTTCGTGGTTGGCGTTGCCCGGGAAAGACATGGTTCCGGTTTGTTTTACATTTTTCAGCCCGATTTCCTCAAACATCGCTTTCATCGATTCAGATGCGTCTTTGAAGATGGCCTTTTCATTGTCTTTGAAAGAGCAGTCAATGGTCATTCCGGGTCGACCGTAAATATCCTTGATGTTATTGTTGAGGGTGATGCGGTTTTCAGCGTAAGGAAGCGTTTCCCCATAATAACCGAGGTTGATTTTCCACTTTCCGGGTTCGGTTGCGATGGATTTGAGGTCTTCGCCAATGATATCTGTACGGCTGCCCCTTTCCCTGGATGCGGAGCCCTGGTAATAATAACCCCTGATGAAGTTGGGATCTTGTTGATCAATGTTTTTGAAACGGGGCACATAAATACCTGTTGGTCTTTTGCCGTAAGTATACTTGTCTTCAAACCCCTCGATTTCAGCAGTGGTATAAGACCCCTTGTGGTGATCCATGAGGTGACGGCCAACAATATCATAGTCATTGCCCATGCCGTTTTGAAAGCGATTGCTGGTAGAGCTCAGCAGGATATGGGCTGTGGCCAGGGTGGAGGCATTGAGGAAGATGATCTTGGCCGTATAGACATAGGTCTTGAGGGTTTCCCTGTCGATAACTTCAACACCGGATGCCCTGCCCGATTTTTCATCGTACAAAATGCGGTTCACCACTGCTCCTGTGCGGATGGTCAGGTTACCGGTTTTGGCTGCTGCAGGCAACGTAGAAGACTGTGTGCTGAAATAGGCGCCAAACGGACATCCACGATGGCAGAGGTTCCTGCTTTGACAGGCAGATCTTCCGTCCAAAGGTTGTGTGATATTGGCTGAACGGGTATTGATAATTTTTATTCCCGGAAACCGGCTTTCTATTTTTTGCTTGACGTGTTTTTCTGCACAGTTCATTTCAAAAGCCGGCTGAAAAATTCCATCTGGAAGAATGGGGAGCCCTTCCCTGCTGCCGTTTACACCAATAAACTTCTCTGCATAATCATACCAGGGGGCAATATCCTTGTAGCGGATGGGCCAATCTACGCCATGGCCATCTTTGAGGTTTGCGCCAAAATCCACATCACTCCACCTCACCGAAATCCTTCCCCAAAGCAGTGATCTTCCTCCAAAAACATCCGCCCTCACCCAGTCATAGCGCTGTTTTTCCTCGTATGGATTTTCATTATCCTTTACATAAAAATGCTTGTTGTCTTCCCCAATGGAATAATGGCGAGACTGGACAGTGTATATTTTCTTTTCTTCTTCCGTCAGGCTGTTCCGGTGCGGAAACTCCCAGGGATTTTTGTTTGCCGTTGGATAATCTTTGATGTGTTCCACCATGGTGCCCCTTTCCAGTACGATGGTTTTTAGCCCTCGCTCACAGAGTTCTTTGGCTGCCCAGCCACCCGAAATGCCGGAACCAATTACAATTGCATCAAAGTCAAAGCTTTCAGCCATGGGTTAAAAATCGAATCTGAATTTACAAACAAATGTTGGGGATGTTGTCAAGTGTTCAATAAAACCAAGGTACTAAACATCACAAATTTGAACACCTTGCTTCAGTGCGGCAAGTTTATCATCCCAGGTAGGAATGAATTCCTGGGCCACATATCCTTTGTACCCTGTGTCAACAATGGCCTTCATGATGGCAGGATAATTCAGCTCCTGGGTTTCATTGATTTCGTTTCTTCCGGGAACCCCGCCAGTATGATAGTGTGCAAAATATTGGTGGTGTTTTCGGATCGTGTTGATCACATCACCTTCATCGATTTGCATGTGGTAAATATCGTAAAGCAGTTTGAAATTTTCTGAGCCTACTCTCTTGCACAATTCAACACCCCAGTCGCTTCTGTCGCACTGGTAGTCCTTGTGGTTGATCTTGGAATTCAATAATTCCATTACAAGGGTTACACCGTGTTTTTCTGCAATGCCAGTGATTTGTTTCAATCCAATAGCGCAGTTGTTAAGGCCCGTTTCAGAATCCTTGCCGCGGCGCTGCCCAGAGAAGCAAATCAGGTTTTTGTATCCTGCCTTGGCCACCAGCGGAATCATTTCAGTATAGTTCTTGATGAGCTTTTCGTGGAACTTGGTATCGTTAAAACCATCGTTGAGGTTGATTTCCGCACCATTGCACATGGTTGATACGAGGTCATATTTTTTAAGCATGTCCCAATCCTTGGGTCCTACCAGGTCGATGCCTACCAGTCCAATTTTTTTGGCAGCTTGACAGAACTCTTCCAGAGGGATGCCTGAATAACACCAGCGGCACGCGGAGTGGTTGATATTTCCTTTCAGCTTTTTTGCGCTGTCCATTGTTTCGTTTTTGGTGATAGGATGGCCAAAAGATTCAGCATTGATGGTGCTGGCGGCGATAGATCCCAGCATGAGATTCTTGATGGCAGACCGTCGGGTTGGAGTACTCATCCCTAAAAATAACGAAACTATTCAGATTCAAAAACTTAAGCAGCCCAAATATTGATTATCCATGCAGGCGCTGTAAAAAAAAGGGCTTTTTTTCTTCCAGAAAATCGTCATAAAACGAAGTCAGCTCTTTATCGTTGTGAAAGATATTGCTGGGAACCACATTTTCAACGTTTCTTTCAAACAAAACAGGGTTTCCTTTTTTTATTTCTAAGGAGATATAATCGAAAATGGACTTGATTACTGCGGTTTGTTTGTACTCAACAAGTCTTTCAATGGCGTTGAGATCAATTTTGATGGATGTCATGGTTGGTGCTTGTCTTGTGAAAGTACTCACAACCGGAAGACATTTGCACCAATGCCAACAATAGTTTTGCAATTGAAGTATTTATACTGAACCGCGATGGGTTTAAGGGATACGCATCCCTCCAATACGGATATACATCAGGCAACAGGACGCTGTTCAACGGGGGGAAGGCTGTTTCTGATAGCGGCATGAATGCTGTCCAACGATTCTTTTTCCACAATGGTTTGGCTTGTTTCGGGTTGGTTGTTTTTGGCACTTCTAACCAGGATTACCGCATTTCCTTTTTTTAACTCATCAGACATGAATTGAAACAATTCTCCGGCAGCGAACACAAGACCATAGGAGTAGAGCTCCTCGATAAAATCGAGATTGAATGTAAATGTTTTCATTAATACAGATGATTGGGGAGATTTTAGTAATGATCAAAAGGAGAAAACCAATGAAGAAACGCAATGTAGCCTTAATTTAATCAGCAATCCTGGTAAAAAAATAAAAAAAGCACCAAAAAACATAAACCTAAACTTGGCAAGGTCTCTAAGATTTATTAGCTTCAAAACGTGAAATTTCAATTTAACCCTTTAACCAAACCTAATTTACAATGACTCAGCCCATCAATGCAAACCGTCTATTTTTGGCGAGCTGTTTTGCACTCATTACAACAGCCTTCTCCTTTAGTATCAGGGCAGGCATCCTCACCCAGCTTGGTACAGAACTGAGCCTGGACCCGGTTCAGCTTGGCACCATCAACTCAATGTGGTTCCTTGGTTTTCCGATTTCCATGATCCTTGGAGGAATTTTTTATGCCAAAATTGGCCCTAAATTGATCATGCAGGTGGCGTTCATTGCACACGCCATTGGTATCCTGACGACCATCTATGCCAGCAGTTATAATGTGTTGTTGATTTCCACCTTGTTGATTGGGATTGGTAATGGTTGTACAGAAGCGGCCTGTAATCCTATGATTGCAGATGCGTACACCGGTAATGAGTTCAGCAGCAAGATGAACCGTTTTCACATGTGGTTCCCGGGTGGAATCGTGTTGGGTTCACTCATTTCAAAATTCATGACCGATGCAAGCCTTCCCTGGCAAGCGCAGATCTGGGTAATCCTTATTCCTACTGTGATTTATGCCATCATGTTCTGGGGCCAAAGCTTCCCCCAGCCCAAGGCTGAAGCAAGTTCTCCGGTTGCCAATTTCAAGGCCATGTTGAATCCGCTTTATTTGTTCATGGCTGCTTGTATGGCCTTGACTGCCATTTCTGAGTTTGGACCACAAGCATGGGTCGGACCCATCCTCGCCAAAGCAGGCGCAAGTCCGATGTTGATCCTGGCCCTGGTTACTGGTTTGATGGCTGTGGGCAGGTTCTTTGCCGGACCATTGATCCATAAATTGAATACCGTTGGTGTTTTGTTGGGCTCTGCTGTATTTGCCGTGATTGGAATTTACATGTTGAGCACCATGAGTGGAGCAGCACTGTATGTTGCAGCAGTTGTGTATGCATTGGGTATCTGTTATTTCTGGCCCAACATGCTTGGCTTTATTGCTGAGTCGCTTCCACAAACGGGCGCCCTCGGTCTTTCCATCATGGGTGGTATCGGGATGTTTTCTTCTTCCATGTTCCAGCCAGTGATTGGTGGATGGATCCAAAAAAACAAGACCGTGGCTGAAGCCAGTGGATTGGTGGGCGATGCCGCTGATCTTGCCGCAGGTCAGTCTACCCTTTCCAATATGCTCCTGTTTCCTGCAATTCTTATTGTGGCTTTCGTTGGGTTGTATATCTACTCCAGGAAGGCGCAAAAAGCATAACCATACCTTTCTATGATTTTTAAGGAGGGGGCAATTGCTCCCTCCTTTTTTATTTTAACACAATGCTCTTCAGGGTCGGCATTCATTTCAAATAAACAACATGAAATAATGAAGCATTGTAGCGCTAAATTCATTATTTTTAAACTCATTTTTATTGACATTTTTCAATCAACCAACATGAACAGAAAACTAAGAATGGGTATGGTTGGCGGTGGCAAGGATGCCTTCATCGGAGCCATTCACCGCCATGCTGCTGGAATGGACGGACTCATTGAATTGGTCTGTGGTGCACTAAGCATCAACCCAGACATTGCCAAAGATTCAGGCAAGTCACTTTTTTTGGCTGAAGAAAGGATCTACCTCACGTTTGAGGAAATGATCACCAAAGAAAGCCAGTTGCCAGAAGACAAACGCATGGATTTTGTGACCATCGTTACCCCGAATTTCGCCCATTTCGCTCCGGCCAAAATGGCCATGGAGCATGGTTTTCATGTGGTCATTGAAAAGCCCATTGCCTTCACATTGGAGGAGGCCCTGGAGTTGAAACG
>CANEWJ010000029.1 GCA_947442625.1 Chitinophagaceae bacterium | reverse complement strand
CCCTGTCAATCCCTGGAAAAACTTGATCTTTCCAAACTCGCCGTCTTTCCTCATCCTGATCACTTCCAGGGTCTTGGGTTCAAAATGCATCCTGTATCCCACGAGCAAATGAACATCCGCTTTTTTGCAGGCATCAATCATTTCTTCAGCCTCCTTGGCATTCAATGCCATGGGCTTCTCCACAATAACATGCTTGCCTGTTTTGGCAACCCTGATGGCCTGTTCCTTGTGCAAGGCATTGGGAGTGATGATGTAAACGGCATCGATGTCTGGATTGTTCTTGATGGCATCGAAATTGGTATAGTCGTAACAATTCTTCGCTTCAATCGTGTATTTCTCAGACCAGGTCTTGATTTTAGAGGGCGTTCCGCTGATCAATCCAACCAGTTTGGCTTTCTTGCAAGCAAGCATGGCCTCTGCCACACGGGTTGCATATCCACCCAGACCCATGATGGCAATCCGCAAGACTGGGCCTTCGTAGGGAATTTCAGCAGGCTTCATGCTGCTGATAAAAGGCAGGGCAATGATGGGAGCTGAGAGCTTTTGGATAAAATCGCGGCGACTGTTCATGGCAATTCGTTTGCTTGAAATTACAAAAAAAGAAGGGGTTTGGTGCTCCTGTTGTGAATTGGATAAATTATCCTCATTATCACAAAAGAATGACCAAACCCCTCAAGATTGAAAGGTCTTGGCTATAACAGTTTATTGGTTTCCACCACGGCCCTGGCCGCCGCCTTGACCGCCTCTTCCCTCTTGTTGCCTTTTCCTCATTTCTTCGTAAAACGCTTTCACCTTCACCATTTTCTCCTCTGTCAATGGAATGGCTTTCATTGATGCATCGCGTGCGTCTTCAGCCTCTTTCATTTTCTTTTTCTTGTCATCTTCGCTGAGCGACTGGTCCATGCGGATGGGCCTTGACTTCATTTGAAAATCAAAATTGATGTCAAGGATCTTATCCGCTTCAGCATCTGAAACTCCTGCTTGCTGCACCATCATAGGCTTGATGCGCTCTTTCATCCTTGCCTTCATGGCTTCAGGATCTCCGCCACCACCGCCACCTGGAGGTTGTGCCTGAAGGGAAAAAACCAGGGCTGTCATCGCAACCAAAATTGAAAATAATTTTTTCATGTTGTGTTTTTTTAATTGAGTAATCGTTTACAGATAAATAGATGTCCATTTCAAATATAATCCTTCCCCGGTATTGAACAAATAACATAATTTAACAATTCAATCACTGCCATGAAGCTTTTCTGTTTGATGCTTTCTTTTATGATTGTTGCGGTTTGCCATGGGCAAGCAACAAACCCGAAGCAGGGTCCATTTGTTGTTGTGCTGGGCACCCTTCAAGATGGCGGATCGCCCCACATGGGTTGCGAAAAAGATTGTTGCAAGAACCTGGATGCTTTAAAAAAAGGGGTATCCCTGGGGCTCATCGACCCGGTTTCCAACAAAAAATTCTTGTTGGAAGCCACTCCCGATATTGTGTCACAAACCAATGTCCTCAATGGTTTGCTGCCATCCTCCGGTGTAAAAACACCCGACGGCATCTTCCTTACCCATGCGCACATTGGGCATTATGCAGGCCTGATGTTTTTGGGAAAAGAAGCCATGAACAGCAAGGCCGTGCCGGTATATGCCATGCCCAAAATGAAAAGCTTTTTAGAAAACAATGGCCCATGGAGCCAGCTGGTCACACTGGACAACATTCAGATCAACCCCTTGTCAGAAGGGAAATGGGAAAACATCAGCCCATCGCTCAGGGTAAAGCCTATTCTTGTTCCCCACCGGGATGAGTTCTCCGAAACCGTTGGATTCATCATTGAAGGTCCGCACAAAAAACTGCTCTTCATTCCCGATATCGACAAATGGGAAAAATGGAAAACAGATATTGTGTCCCTCATCAAAGAAGTAGATCATGCATTGATTGATGGCACGTTTTACAGTGCTGCAGAAGTAGGCAACCGCAACATCGCTGAGATCCCCCATCCACTTGTGCAGGAAAGCATGCAGCTTTTTGATTCACTATCAACCAAGGAAAAAGAAAAAATCATCTTCATTCATTTCAACCATACCAATCCATTGCTGAATGAACAATCTGAAGAAGCACGGCTTGTGAAAAGCAAGGGGTTCAGGATTGCTAAAATCAATCTTCGAATAAGCCTTTAGCGATTGATAAAACAAAACTGATTTTACCGCAATTGTCTTTTTATTTTTTAACTTACTAAGGCAACCAAACGATTGCTCATGAAAATATACGACCGCAGGCGCTTCTTGCGCGATACCGGTATGTCCGGAATGGCGTTGGGATTGTCCAGTTGGATACAATCAAACCCAAAGCTTGTCGACGCAGGAAGAATAGGCATCATCGGCCTCGATACCTCTCACAGCATTGCCTTCACCAAGGCGTTGAACACTGGCAATCCGCCTGACAAATACAGAGGCTTCCGCATTGTTGCTGCCTATCCCAATGGCAGTGCCGACATCGAGTCATCCACCAAAAGAATCCCCGGCTATATTGAGGAAGTGAAGAAGATGGGCGTGGAGATTGTGGACTCGATTGCAGCGCTTCTCAAGAAAGTCGATTTCGTTTTATTGGAAACCAACGATGGAAGGCCGCACCTGCAACAGGCATTAGAAGTGATGAAAGCGGGCAAACCGCTGTTCATCGACAAGCCCGTTGCCGGTACGCTTACCGATGCAATTGCCCTGTACTCCCTTTCCGAAAAACTCAAAGTTCCCTTCTTCTCCAGCTCCTCCCTGCGGTACATGGAATCCGCACAGGAAGCGGCTTCGGGAAATGTTGGAAAAATATTGGGAGCCGACTGTTTCAGCCCCGCTACCCTCGAGCCTACCCATCCCGATTTGTTTTGGTACGGGATCCATGGCATCGAAACACTCTACACCGTTATGGGAACAGGATGTCAGTCGGTGACCCGTACCCAAACCGAGGGAACCGATGTAGCAGTGGGCGTTTGGGAGGATGGCAGGATCGGAACGTTCCGCGGTACGCGGACAGGCAAGCATGAATATGGCGGTACGGCTTATGGAGAAAAGGGACCAATAACATTGGGCCCTTACAAAGGTTATGACAACCTGCTCGACAGGATCATTGCTTTTTTCAAAACTGGCAACCTGCCCATCACCCCAAAAGAAACATTGGAAATCTACACCTTCATGGAAGCCGCCGATGAAAGCAAACGCAAGGGCGGAAAATCCATTCAACTGAAGGATGTTTACGATATCCATCTCAAAAAAGCCAACAAAATCATTCAACAATTAAACCTTCCCTCATGAGTCGTTCAAGAAGAAGTTTTATCCAAAAAACATCTGCAGCCTCTGCTGCCATTGCCTTTGGTGGCATCCTACCCGGTTTTTCTGCAAGCCAGTACCGCAATATCCTTGGATCCAACGAAAAGATTACTGCTGCAGTCATGGGAGTCAACAGCCGTGGCTTGGCGGTGGGCACAAACTTCGCTTCACAAAAAGAATGTGAACTGATGTATGTCTGTGATGTTGATTCCAGGGCTTCAGAAAAATGCGTGAATGCAGTGGAAAAAGCACAACAGAAAAGGCCAAAGGCAGAGGGCGATTTCAGAAAGGCCCTTGAAGACAATAACCTCGATCTGCTGATCGTTACCGCACCAGACCACTGGCATGCCCCGGCAGCCATGCTGGCAGTAGCAGCGGGAAAACATGTTTATCTTGAAAAACCCTGCAGCCACAATCCCAATGAAGGGGAGATGCTGGTAAAGGCTGCGGCCAAACACAATAAACTGCTGCAAATGGGCAACCAGCGGAGGTCCTGGCCCAATGTAATCGCTGCCATCAAGGAGCTGCATGCAGGCGTGATTGGAAGACCCTATTATGCAAAAACCTGGTATACCAACAACAGGGAATCCATTGGCATAGGCAAAACTACAGAAGTGCCTTCATGGCTGAACTACGACCTCTGGCAGGGCCCTGCACCCAGAAAAGCTTATAAAGACAATCTTATCCACTACAACTGGCATTGGTTCTGGCATTGGGGAACTGGTGAAGCCTTGAACAATGGCACCCACATGGTGGACCTGGCCCGATGGGGACTGGGTGTAGATTATCCTACACGCGTAACTTCTGCAGGTGGTCGTTATCGTTACCAGGACGATTGGGAAACCCCCGATACACAGGTCATCGACCTGGAGTTCGCCAACAACACGTTGATCTCCTGGGAGGGACGTTCCTGTAATGGGAAGTCCATTGAAGGCAGCCCTGTTGGTGTTATTTTTTATGGAGAAACAGGATCCTTGTTGATTGAAAGCGGCAATGCCTACAAGATATTCGACCTAAAAAGCAAGCTGGTGAAAGATGTCAAGAATGATATCACCGCCAATGCCCTTGATAGAACCGGCCCTGGCATGGAACTCGACGCCCTGCACATCCAGAATTTTTTCAGTGCCATCAAAAAAGGCACAAAATTGAATTCGGATATTCTCAGCGGGCACCAAAGCACGCTGTTGGTTCAACTCGGCAACATCTCCCAACGCACAGGAAGAGCCGTCAAAGTTGACCCAAGCAATGGAAGAATCCTCAACGACAAGGAAGCCATGAAGCTTTGGAGCAGAGAGTACGAGAAGGGATGGGAGCCGAAGATTTAATCTTTTTCCAACAATTGCCAGCCATGAATACACATAAAGCCATCCAACAAAGACTTTTCTCTCTCGATGCCCTTCGCGGCTTTGACATGTTTTGGATTATTGGTGCGGAGGAGGTCTTCCATGAAATGGGATCCATCACCCATCATCCTTTCTGGGAGGGGCTTTCATCCCAATTTGAGCATCCGGTATGGAATGGATTTACAGCCTATGACCTGATATTCCCGCTCTTCATTTTTCTGTCCGGAGTTTCTACTCCTTATGCCATCGGCAGTGCAATAGCCGCAGGAAAATCCAAAAATGCGCTGCTCTGGAAGGTCATCAAAAGGGGGATGATCCTGGTGCTATTGGGAATCATTTACAACAATGGATTGCAGCTCAGACCGATCAGTGACATCAGGTTCATGAGTGTGCTGGGACGGATTGGAATTGCCACAATGTTGGGAAGCATCATTTACCTCTACACAAAAGAAAGGACCCAGATTATCTGGCTCACAGCACTGCTTGTCGGATACTGGCTGCTGATGAAATTTACTTCGGCACCGGGGTTTCTGCCAGGAGACCTTACAGAACCAGGGAATTTCTCTTCTTACTTCGACAGAACCGTGCTTCCAGGAAAATTATCCAGGGGCATCCATGATACCGTGGGGCTTTTCAACAATATTCCTGCCATCAGCTCCGCCCTGGCAGGAATCATCACAGGAAACTACCTCAAGAACAACAGTGATGCTTCCTCAAAAAAATCAGGCATGATGGCCCTGGCTGGACTGGTTTCCCTGGGCATCGCTCAACTCTGGAGCATTGATTTTCCCATCAACAAAAACCTTTGGTCCAGTTCATTTGTGATGCATACCGTAGGATTCAGCCTGCTGTTGTTTGCCCTTTTTCACTACATCATCGATGTGCGTGGTTATACAAAATGGGCATTCTTCTTCAAGGTCATTGGCATGAATTCCATCCTCATCTACATGTCTGGAAAATTCATCAGCTGGTCTTATGCCAACAAGGGATTCTTTCAATGGCTGGGCGACCTGATAGGAGATCCCTACAATGCAGTGGCCATGGCTATTTCAGTGGTATTCATCAAATGGATTTTCTTGTATTTTCTTTACCAGAAGAAAATATTTTTAAAGGTCTGATGCCTAAAATCACAACCTTTGTTCAACTGCAAATACAGGAAATACACAACAAGATGCACCAAAGACACAGGATATTCAACGGAAAAATAATCTTGCCCAACCGCATTGTTGAAAATGGAACAGTGCTTGTGGAGGACGGAAAAATCATTGCTGTTGAAGCAGGAGATCTTTCGTTTCCTGACGCAATACATACTGACGCAAATGGTCAGTACATCTCGCCCGGCTTTGTGGATATTCACGTGCATGGCGGGGGCGGTCACGACTTCATGGATGGAACTGAAGAGGCATTTTTAGCAATAGCGGCCATCCACGCAAAGCATGGCACCACTTCCATGATGCCAACCACCACCACTGCTGAAAAAGAAGGCATTCTTCAGGTGCTTGATGTTTATGAAAAAGCGAAAATAAAAAATACGCAAGGGGCCAGCTTTGTTGGCCTCCACCTGGAGGGTCCCTATTTTGCCATGAACCAGCGGGGCGCACAGGATCCGAAATACATCAGGGACCCGGACCCTGCCGAGTACATGGAAATCCTTGAATATTCAAAGTCCATCAAAAGATGGAGTGTGGCACCCGAAAGAAAAGGAGCCATTGCCTTTGGAAAAATCCTACAAGAGCGGGGAATCATTGCCTCCATGGCCCATACCGAAGCCGTGTACGAAGAAGCCCTAGAAGCCTTTGAAAATGGCTACAGCCTGCTCACGCATTTCTACTCGGCTATGTCAGGCGTTGTGCGGCGCAATGCCCGTCGTTATGCAGGTGTGGTGGAAGCGGGATACCTCCATGATGCGCTGGATGTGGAAATCATTGCCGATGGCGTGCATCTTCCAGCTCCCTTGCTGAAACTGGTCCACAAGATCAAAGGACCTGACCATACTGCACTGATCACCGACTCCATGCGGGCCGCTGGAATGCCTGAGGGAGAGTACATCCTGGGGAACATCCATACTGGTATGAAAGTGATCACAGAAGAAGGTGTTGCCAAATTGCCCGATCGTTCTGCCTTTGCCGGCAGCATCGCCACCACCGATCGATTGGTGCGCACCATGATTGATCTTGCTGAAATTTCTTTGCACGATGCCATCACCATGATGACAACCACCCCGGCCAGGATCATCAAGATGAATGACAGGATTGGCACCATAAAAGTTGGCATGGATGCAGACCTCCTGGTCTTTGATGACAGGATCAATGTTCAGATGACCATGATCAAGGGGCGAATTGTACCGCACCTTTGATACAGGGCTTGTAGATACTTCGTCAAGCAATTTCCCCTCAATCCAGTGCAAGAATGAGCATTAGGTTCACGACTTCCCTTTGTGTTTAACTTTAACCAAATTGTGGCAATCAAAATCTGCCTTGGATGCCAAGGCTTTGGTATTTTTGCAACAACAGAAAAATTCGTCCCATGAAAATAGTCGTTTCCTTCCTGATCCTCCTGGCAACAACATTTACAGCCAATGCCCAGCAACTGAAATCCCTGATCAAAAAGGCAAAGGAGACGGTTGCGGGAAATAGCGGCCAGTTGGGCGCACAAGAAATTGCATCAGGATTAAAAGAAGCCCTGGCCATTGGGGCTGAAAAAGGTGCTGCAACGCTTTCCAAAGAAAATGGATTCTTTGGAAACCCGCTCATGAAAATCATCCTGCCTGCAGAGGCCCAAAAAGTAGAAAAGGTTTTGCGCGGAGCAGGGCTTGGGAAAATGGTGGATGATGCCATCATGACCATGAACCGCGGGGCGGAAGAAGCCTGCAAAGAAGCAGCTCCTATATTCATCAACGCCATCAAACAGATGGACCTGAATGATGCCATTGGGATCCTTCGGGGAGCCGATACCGCCGCCACGGGTTTCCTCCGCAACAAAACAACGCAACCACTTACCGAAGCGTTCAGGCCGGTGATCAATGCCTCGCTTGAAAAGACAGGAGCCACCAAATACTGGGCTTCCATGATCAGTGCCTACAACAGGGTGAGCTTTCAAAAAATCAATCCAGACCTCAGTGGGTATGTCACAGAGAAAGCCCTTCAGGGTATTTTTACCCAAATAGCCATGGAAGAAAAAAATATCAGAAAGGATCCCATGGCAAGAACAACGGATTTGCTGAAAAAAGTGTTCTCCGGCCAGTAAACAATTTCATGAACTTGGCAATTGGCATTTTTGTTGTATTTTTTGCCCTCCAAAACAACAAGAAATGATCAATCGCCGGCGCTTTATTCAAGGCATTTCTACTGCCATCCTGCTTGTCAATGGTAAATCGCTGCTTGCAACCGACCTCAGCGCCTTTGAAAAAAGAAAACCCATCCTGCGTTTTGCCATTGGGTCAGACATCCATTTCGGACAGGCAAAAACACCTTTCCAGGAATACCTCGACACAGCAGTTGGCCACATGAATGCCATGCACCAATCCAATGCATTTGATTTTGGTGTCATCAATGGTGATATCGTACACGATGACATCAGTTTTTTTGGAGGTGCCAAAAAAACACTGGACAAACTTTCCTTCAAATACTATGTAACACAAGGCAACCATGATCTGGCGACCAAAGAAGAATGGGAAACTGCCTGGAGTTGTCCATTGAACTTTGATGTGGTCATCAAGAAAAATGTGCTCTTGTTTGCCACCACCTCCAACAAGAAAGGCGAATACCTCCCTCCCGACCTGGAATGGCTGGCCCAAAAATTTGAGGAGCACAAGAATGCTGAAAACATCCTCCTGTTCATCCACATCCCGCCTATCAAGTGGACAAAACATGCGATTGAATCAACCCCATTTATAGACCTGGTCAAAAAACAAAAAAACCTTCGTGCCGTATTCCATGGCCATGAACATGACCAGGACAACATCAAGTGGCAGGATGGAATTCCCTACATGTTTGACAGCCATGTTGGCGGCAATTGGGGAACCGATTACAAAGGCTACCGCATTGTTGAACTCTTCAAGGACGGCTCCATGCTTACTTGCATCATGAACCCAACAGAACGAATCAATGAAGCAAAAATTGGATTTTAATCAGGGAATGAAAACGTATATAAACATGGGCATCAACAAGCGCTGGGCACAATGGATCATGATTGCAGCCATATTCAATGCTTGTAAAAAATCCGAAATCAAAGCTCCTCAGGGCGGGGGAACTACACCACCTGTTATCCCAGCTCCTGTCATCAAAGCGCCACCATCGTTGGGAAGCATTGTTGCCGGATATTTTCCTTCCTACCGAGACCCCAATACCATCCCGGACCAGAAGTTCAAAATGTGCAACGTGGTCAACTATGCATTTGGAACGGTTGCCGCCAATGGAAATATTGTGATACAAAGTCCAAATGTCTTTGGAATTGTTGCAAGCAAGGCCAAAAGCAATGGGGCAAAAGTATTTCTATCCATCTTCGGATCTACAACAGATTGGCAACAGATGGCTGCTACTCCGGCTGGCAGAAATGCCTTTGTGAAACAAGCCATGTTGCTGGTCAGAACGAATGCGCTCCATGGAATTGATATCGATTGGGAATACCCTTCAACTGCTGATGGTACCGCAACAACATTCACAAAACTCATGCAAGAATTGGGCGATAGTTTGCATATAGACGGAAAATATTATCTGTCTGCCGCCATCACAAGCGGTAAGTATGCAGGCCAATACAGGGATGCCATTACCAAGGAATTGCTACAAGGGGAACAGGTTGATTTTTTCAACATCATGGCCTATGATGATTTCAGTACAACCGCGCCTTACAGGCATCACAGCGATCTCAAACTTGCAGAAACCTGTATGAATTACTGGATCAATACAGCAGGAATGCCTAAAAGAAAAGCGGTCCTGGGAGTTCCTGCCTACGGTCGTCCAAGTGGTATTACACAAACAGGCACCATACAAACCTATGCTGCCATTCTTGGCAAAGGTGGGTCAGCAAATGCAGACTCAGCAACAGTTTCAGCCACTGGATTTCCAGCATACACCATCTACTACAACGGACAACTTACCGTAAAGAGAAAAGCAATCCTGGGCAATACACAGGGATCAGGTATCATGATGTGGGAGATGGGACAGGATTCCAACGACAATACCTCCCTGCTGAAAGCAGCTTGTGATACGCTTGGCCGTAGTTACCAATAAAAAAGGAATACCTTCCATCAGATTTAATACATCCAACATGAAATCTTTTTTACTGCTCATTTGCCTCAGCTTCATGACCCAACTGACCTTCTCTCAGGACATGAAAAACTTCAAGCTGTATAACCCATATGAAAATGTAGATTCAGCGTTGAAGATCGTTTTGACCCAGGCAAAAAAAGAGAACAAACATGTTTTTGTTCAGATTGGTGGCAACTGGTGCGTATGGTGCGCAAGGTTCAATGAGTTTGTGAACAAGGATCAACAACTTGACTCTGCCATGAACAAGAATTTCATTGTCTACCACATGAATTATAGTCCGGAAAACCGCAATCCCTCAGTACTCAAAAGGTTCGGCTATCCACAACGGTTTGGATTCCCTGTTTTCATCATGCTGGATGACAAAGGCAACAGGTTGCATACCCAAAACAGCGCCTACCTTGAGGAAGACAAATCTTACAGCAAAAGAAAAATACTGGAATTCTTTGATCAATGGGGCCCCAGGGCACTGGATCCGGAACAGTACAAAAAATATTGATCAATTATTTGTCCTGCGTTGCGGAGCTGGCACCAAATCATTTACCCTTTTTATACTTGCAATCCGCCGGCTTTGAATGAATGTAATACGATTTGTAATTGATGGCCTTGGGATCCATACAGCCCTCCAAATCGAGGATTTCAATATTTTTGAATTCAACGGGATGACTTTCGCTTTGCAATGAAATACTGCCGCCTTTAAGCATTTGCCCTGGTTGGCCAAACTTGATCTCCTGACCATCCACATTTCCTCCACCTACTTGTGGCTTTTGGTAAGACAAGACTTCCATGCCATTGGCAAAATGCTTGACTACAGAATCGCCCAGAACAAGCACTTCAGCCTTTACCCATTGGTCGCCATGGTAGGTTTCAGAGGTTGAGTTGATGCAATGTGGGGTAAAAAGTTTTCCATTCATCTCCACATTGGTTCCAGGAGTACACAAATTGCAGGTTGTTCTTTTGTTTTTGCCGTCTCCACCCAGCAACTGCACCTCAATGGATACCGGAAAATCCTGGTCTCTTCCCATGCTCTCAGGCGTTTGGCCATGCACCATGATGCCACTGTTGCGCAGTGCCCAACCCGGACCATCCTTGGCCTGATCACCGACAAACCTGTATTCCAGCCTGATGCGGTAATAACTGAAGGGTTTGTAGTAAAAAAGGTGCCCAAACTTTTCATTGAACTTATCATAGGCATCGTATCGGACAACCAATTTGCCCTCTTCTACCCTGAAGGTATTTCCAAAATTATCTCCCGCAGCATGGTTCCTGATTTTGGGTTTCCATTTGCTGAGGTCCTTTCCATTGAACATGGACTCCCATTGTTCTTCGGAAGAAGACTGGGCATTCAATGAGACATTGATGAGGATAAAAAAGAGAGCAAAAAAAAGTTTGAATCTGGTCATTGTAGCGGCTTGAATAAAATGTAGATCTGAGAAATAAATGTATGATTTTTCAGGGAATCCAAAAGCAAAGGCCGCACAAAAGTGCGGCCCCAACTACAATAACAACTATTCAAATTAACCAAACCCTATTTTTTACTCCCCAAAAGATGGACCTGAAATCCAACACCTACGGTAAAAGTATTGCTCCGGTCGGGATCATTCTCAAATTTGATGGAATTGTATCCCAATGTGAACTCCAAAGCCGTATGCTTGTTCAGAAAAATGGCAGGACCTGCAGCCAATCCAAATCCATTTTGGCTTATTGTTTCACCAACTGCAGAAGTTGATCCAACTCCAAAACTTCCATCCAACATGAAATTGACCATGTTAGCAGCAGGCAGAAAATAATACCTCAGAAAAGGACTGAAAAGGCTGCTGCTTACTGCATCAGTACCTTCTAATTTAACGCTGCTTATCCCTGCCCTGAGTCCAACAGCAAAATTATTGACGAAAAAATAGCCAGCATTAGGGCTGAATTCAAACATGGTTGTTTTAAAATCAGCTGTCTTGTTGGAAGAAAATTTGGTACTTCCACCAATCAACCAATCATTCTTTTGAACCTGTGCTGTCAGCGAACCAACCCAAACAAACAGACAAATAGCAAGTAATATTTTTTTCATTGTATGCATTTTTGATGATGAATAATCAATCATATAGCAAAACTATATCCGAAGCCATGCATGAGAGATGACACGAAAAAGCAACCTGCATAATCCTGCTCATGAACAAATATGAGATAGCACCCATGTGTTGCTGCATTGAATGAAGAGTATCTTAACTTTATGAAAAGAGTTCAATCTGACATCGTGGTGAAAGACCACCAAAATCAAAACAATGATCAACCCAGAAACAGTAAAATTCCTGAAGGCACTGAAGAAAAATAACAGCAAAGAATGGTTTGACGAAAACAGACAACGCTATGCAGTCGCAAAAGACAATTACCTGGATTTTGCTGGAGAAATATTGGGCAGGATGAAGAAAATTGATGCCAGCCTGACAGACCTTGAACCCAAACAGTGTGTATTCAGGATCAACCGGGATGTACGGTTCAGCAAAAACAAGGATCCTTACAAAACCAACATGGGAGCAAGTTTCAGCAAGGGTGGCAAAAAAGTGCAGTGTGCCGGTTATTATTTTCACCTTGAACCAGGGGCAAGCTTCATTGGCGGAGGATTCTGGATGCCCATGGCACCTGAATTGAACAAGATCAGGCAGGAAATCGATTATAATGCAGAAGCATTCAACAAGATCATCAACAAGAAAAAATTCAAGGCCAGCTTCGGGTCGCTGAGCGAAAGCGAAAAACTCACAAGACCACCCAAGGGCTATGAAGCTGACAACCCTGCCATAGAACTATTGAAACTGAAAAGTTTTGTTGTGATGACAGCAGTCAAAGATTCGGAACTTACCGGAAAAGCATTGGCCAACATGGTTGTCGACCATTTCGAAACCATGATGCCACTGATTGATTTTTTGAACAGCGCTATTGATTAGTTGATGGTATACATTGTGCATGACTGATACGATTCATCAATGTAAATGATCTCCATCTTCTTTCTGTGGCACTGACGCCCCTATTTTTACAGCCATCTATATTAAACTGAATGGACAACCCCAGGCGTGAAGGCGGTTGAGAATAAAATCAAAGTGGCATGTGAAGAATTTTTTAACACCACATAAATTAATCCTCTGATAAACCAACAAAAAGCACCCCTTCAACAAGGGTGTTTTTTTGTGCCTGAATATACAGCAATCAGACAGTGCCATGAGGAACATCATGTTTCAGGGGTGAGGAAAAAACAAGATTTACGAACAGAAACAATTCATGGATAAAATACCGGAGCAACCCAAAAAGGAAAATAGAAATACCCCAAGATACAAGCTTCCAGTTCCCTGGCTGATCATTCTCCTGATTGCAGGTTTTTTTCTGCTTCCCAACCTGATGGGGGATAAATCAGCTGAAAAAGAAATCAGCTGGCAGACTTTCAACAACGAAATGCTCAGCAGAAATGCCATCGAAAAACTGGTCATCATCAACAAGGAAAAAGCGGAAGTATACATCAAAAAAGAAAAAATCAACGACCCGTATTTCAGAACAAGCCTCAAAAGAAAAGATGAAGATGCAGCCCAGCCCGGTCCTCATTTTTGGTTCAGCATAGGATCTGTGGAGTCCTTCGAAAAGAAAATGGAGGAAGCAGAAAAAAATATCCCTTTACAACAAAGAACAGAGATTCGCTATGCACCATCAAACAGGTTGTTTCCTGAACTGATCAGCTGGTTGATTCCTTTGGCCCTGCTTTTTTTCTTTTGGAACATGATGTCTGGAAGAATGTCTGGGCTTGGAGGTGGAGGATCATCATTATTTAATTTTGGGAGGTCCAATGCCAAGTTAATGGAAAAAGAAGCCACCCTGACAACATTTGATGATGTGGCAGGGCTGGAAGAAGCTGAAACGGAAGTAAAAGAAATTGTGGAGTTTCTCAAAGCCCCGGAAAAATTCACAAAAGTGGGGGCAAAAATCCCCAAGGGCATCATCCTTGTTGGCCCGCCGGGTACAGGTAAAACCCTATTGGCAAAAGCCGTGGCAGGCGAAGCCAAGGTTCCGTTCTTTTCCATTTCCGGTTCTGCTTTTGTTGAAATGTTTGTGGGCGTTGGCGCATCTCGTGTCAGGGATCTTTTCAAAACTGCCAAAGAAAAAACTCCCTGCATTGTTTTCATTGATGAGATTGATGCCATTGGAAGATCACGTGGCAAAGGCGCCTACCTGAGTGGATCCAATGATGAACGGGAAAGCACACTCAATCAATTGCTGACGGAGATGGACGGGTTTGATACCAACAGCGGGGTGATTGTATTGGCCGCCACCAACAGAGCAGATCTGCTTGATCCTGCCCTGCTCAGGCCAGGGCGGTTTGACAGGCATATCTACCTGGAACTGCCCAACCTCAAGGAAAGGGAAGAGATCTTCAAGGTGCATGTTCGCACTTTGGTGATGGCAGAGGAATTGGACATGCACATGCTTGCCACCCAGACACCAGGCTTTTCGGGTGCAGACATTGCCAATATTTGCAATGAAGCGGCCCTGATCACTGCAAGAAATCAAAAAGACAAAATAGGCAAGACGGAATTCCTCGAAGCCATTGAAAGAGTAGTGGCCGGGATGGAAAGAAAAAGCAAGATTATTTCGCCAGAAGAAAAACTCATCATTGCCTACCACGAAGCAGGCCATGCCGTGGCCAGCTGGATGCTCAAGCATATTGATCCATTGTTGAAGGTGTCCATTATCCCAAGAGGGAAATCCCTGGGTGCAGCCTGGTACCTGCCGGAAGAAAAAAACATCCGCTCTGCATCTGCTTTCCACGAACAGCTCTGTGCAGCCCTTGCAGGAAGGGCCGCTGAAGAAATCATTTTTGGTGAAGTATCCTCTGGCGCGTTGGATGATCTAGAGAAAGTAACAAAGCAAGCCTATAGCATGGTCCTTTATTTTGGGTTCAGCAGCAAAATCGGGAACATCAGTTACTATGATTCAACTGGAAGCATGGAAAATGGATTCGTGAAACCCTACAGCGAGGAAACCGGAAAAATGATTGATGAAGAAGTAAGACAACTGGTCACCACCAACTATGAAAAAACCAAATCGCTGCTCAATGAAAAAAAATCCTTGTTGATTGAAGTGGCAGAACAATTGCTAAAATCAGAAATCCTCTACAAAGAAGACCTGGAGAAAATACTTGGCAAAAGAACCCCAATGCTCTCTTATCCGATCATACAATCCTGAAGCATGGAATTATCTATTAAATGATAGAACTTTGCATCACCTAACCCAAAACAAATGAAGAGCAGATTGTTGATTATCGCCATGGTCTTATGCCTGCATGCCGAATGTCAAATTTTTGATGCATCCTCCATAAAAATGTATTGGAAAGACAGCAAAGGAATTCCTTACATGACATTTGAACGCTTGCTGAAATCAAACAAAAATATCGTGTTCATTACCGGTGTCGGAAAATTCAGTGGCGCTTTTTCAAGCATCGGCCTCTACATCGAAAACGGGCAACAGCTCCATCCCATCAAGACAGTACAGAACACCAAAATAAACCTTGAGATACAGCCCTGTGGTGTTTTCCATATCAATGCATCAGGCGCATTCATTGATCCATTGCAGTCAAAACAGGCCTACAAACATGCCATTTGGGCCATACAGTCAGGGCCTATGCTGTTGATTGACGGACGCATCAATGCTGCACTTCCCAACAGGACAAAAGTCCTTCGCAATGGAGTGGGCATCAAAAAAGACGGAAAGGTTTATTTCGCGTGCATGGAAGCGAGCATGAGGGAATTTGCTGAACATTTTCAAAAACAAGGTTGCCTCAACGCACTCATCCTTGAAAGCGATCATCCGGATGCTTGGTACAATGGAAATGCGCGAAATAAATTCAACCGATTTGGTCCGATGATAGTTGCGGAAAAATCAACATTAAAATAGCCCGAACAAAAATCATTCACCCGGATGATAGATCCTTTTTGCATTAGCCAGTACCTTAGCCTTATCCAGTGTCATGGACTTTGTTTTTTGTTGCAAAAACAAAGGCACCTGATCATCAAAATGCGAACTGCCTTGCTTTGCTGATGCGCCATAGGTATTCACTGTTTCAATGATGGGCAATCCCTGCTTCGGAAAACGGACCATGGCCACATAGGCATCCCCACCCGTAATTTTTCTTTTGCCATTGGCCGTGGCCACACCCCATTCTGGAGACAACAGATCAGGCAAACCAGGTCCGGGAAATTCTTTATCTCCCCTTACGAGCTTCTGTATATCACCCAACGCAAGATTGGTAGTGCCATAGGTTTTCATCATTTGATCCTGAATATCCTGCAGCAATTGCTCACACTCTTTCATGGTAAGGGCCCTGGAGTCCTTGCCACGCATTGCCTTGGACACTTTTTCATAGACCATCAGAAATGCAGCAGCACCCTTGCTTTCAGGCACCCCACGCCTGTCCCATTCCTGTAAATTGCGCAACAAGGTATCGTACTGAGGATAGTCGGATCTTTTCATGAGAAACAAACTGTCGACACTGTAGGGAAATTCAAATACAGCAGGAAACTGACGGTCAAACTTGATGCGCTTGAAACGATCAAAATCAACCTTGCCAGCAGATGGCATCAGTTCAAGAAAGCGCTTGCTTCGGTTGTTGTGGTTGGTTTCCCAATTGCTGGTTGGTGAGAAAGAACTGGCAAGCAAATTGTTTTCCGGAGCAGTTGCGTAAAAAGAGGAATGGTTGGTATTGAACAAAAATCCGCTGGAGGGATTGACATACTGCGGCAATTCGCTGATGCCATAAAACTTACTCCATAAAGTCTTTGATGTATTCCCCGGCAAGGTCTTTTTCCAATCATATGCTGGCGATGGATCACGAACAGGCATCAGGGCATTGTTGATGTAAAAGATGGTATCGTTCCTGTCTGCATACACGATATTGAACATGGACAATCCCTGCATGGAGATGGCCTTGTAAAACTGTGTAAAGTTTTGCGCCTTGTTCATGGTGTACCATTGTTCCAGGGCACGGATTTCCATGTTGGCACCCAACCGGATGGCAAAAGTGCCCTGCTCATTTTTCATCGTTGCCCCATATTTACTCCAATACAGGTCTCTTGAAACCGGAATGGGAACGCCCTTGATGTGCAGCTTTATTTTTTTCTTTTCCAGATCGGTCCAGATGCCGTCAAACATATACTGGTTGGCGTTTTTAGGATTCATTTGCAACTGGTAAATGTCTACCCGGTCACAAAAATTTACGGTATGTGCCCAACCAAGGTTTTCGTTTACACCATGCAAAATACAAGGCCCTCCAGCCAGCAAGCCTCCCAAGGCATTCCATCCCTCTTCGCTGTTGACATGTGCTTCATAAAAAGCCTCAGGCCCTTCATTCGGCTGATGGGCATTGATCGCTAAAAAAGCTTCACCCGTTGTTGTGCGTGAGGGGTGGATGGCAATGGCATTGGAGCCCATTTTATCATAATCAATCAGTGGATTGACATTATTGGCAAAGATGGACCGCAAGGCCCTGTCTCCGCCATTGAAAATCGTCAATGCCAACACGGAGGAGGCAATATATTCTTTGATTGTCATGGGAAACAATTGCTTCACCAGTACCTCTTTGGGATGTGCTTTTGCATAATCATTGATCCCTTGCACATATCCTTCCGCGAGCCTTAAAAATGCAGGAGACAGGGTATTCCATTTTTCTTCGGTGATCTCTTTGCAGCGAAACAATGCAAAGGCGTAATCACCGGCTACACCATCTTTCCCCAAAGCCCTTCCCATCAAGCCTTTGGAGGGGAGCGCAACCATTTGCAAGCTCTTGAAATCATCCTCCGCATGCGCCCATGCCAAGCCATAGGAAACCTGTGGGTCTGTTTTGGCAAAAATATGGGGAACCCCAAAACTATCCCGCGCAATCGTTACTGTCTTGGGGTCAATCTGGGCCTGAGCATGCAAGGTGAACAGCAAAAGAAATGACAAGAAATATTTCATGCAACTTGGTTTGACTGCAAGGTACACAAAACAAAAAGTCTATTTTCTTTTAAGCCCATCAAGGTAGGCAAGGAGGTCTGCCATTTCCTGTTGAGACATGGCAGTATGCAAGCCTGCAGACATCATGGAAGTTTTCATTTGCTCCATAGACTTTACAGATGCAAGCTTGATTTTTTGAACAATGCCGCCCGGCATTTTTAATTCGATATCCGTCTTTGTTTTGCTGGAAATGATGCCCATGGTTTCTGAACCATCGCTCATTTTCAACACCCATCCCTCATAGCCAAAACTGATGCCCTCTGAAGGATAGACAATGGCCTTGAGCATGCCGTCCTTCGCGTATTTTGATCCTATCTCTGTAAGCTTTGGACCAAAATCGTAGCCTTCGTTGTTCACCTTGTGGCAAACAGCACAGTTCGAAGCAAAAATAACCTTGCCATTGGCAGCCACTGCTTTGAGGGCATTGAGTTCATCCATTGTTGGGACCTTGACCACTTCCTCAACAACCGTCGCTTTTGGCAGGTATTGCCTGGCTTCTTTGCGCACAGACTCCCGCCATGAATTGCCCACACTGGCCACTACATCAGCAATCAAATCGCTGGGTACCTGGTTGCTTTTCAGGATCTTCAAAACCCTTTTTTCTCCCTCCCCACTGTAGCCAATCCTTGTGGCTGCAAATTTTTTCAAGGCTTCCGGATAACGTTTGCCCAGGGCAACTCCTTGTAAAATATCCACTGATGCTGTATTTCCAATTTTTGCCAATGCGTTCAAAAGGCCCAAGGATCGTTCTGCGTTCTGGTCATTCAACACTTTCCAAAGCAAATCAGTGCCTCCTGATGCAAGCAAGGTCTTTGCTGCATTTCTTCCCAACTCATCGGCATTTTTTGCAATGGCCATTTCCAGCAGCCTTGGTTGCTCAGCCGTCAGGTTGTATTGAATCACCAGGTCCAAATAATCTTTTGTTGGGTAGGTGGCATTGAGCACCCTGGTCAATGCAGCTTCCGCAGCAGCATTCGCCTTGGTGGCGGCAGGGTTCAAGGCAGAGAGGGCCAGCTTGTCAAGCCCAATGTCTTTGGTGGCATTGCTGTTGATGATGTTCAACAATACGGCTGTTTTGGCTGGGCTGTTGTTGAAATCAAATGCACGAAAATAGCGGAGCCTTGCGTTGAGGGGAAGGCTGGCATTTGCAGCAAGCTGTTCAAGATAAGGCAAGGCTTTGTCTGTTCTTGCCCTCCAGACAATATCCCTTCCAGCAATATCTTTCAACGGATCTTTTACAGCAAGCAAGTAGGCATTGAAAAATGTATCCCACTGCCCATCAGCGCCCACACCCAGGGCCTCGAGGTACCAGCGGTCTTTGCCATCATACTGGGCAGCAAGGGAAGCCCACAAACCAGCTGCTTCAGGACTTTTATCATGGTGAAGGGCAATGATGCATTCCCTTCTTACCTGGGGATCAGGATCAAGCTTCAGTGCATTCAAAATACCAATGGTATTGCTTTTGAGCTGTACGCTTGCCCTGATGGCCAACATCCTGAGCTGTGGATTTTTTTCTTTTAGGGCCTGTTTGATGTACTTCTCTGCCTTCGAAGCTGGCATTTTTACCAGGCTCCAGAACGCCCTTGCCCGCATGGCAGGATCGGCATCAGATTGCCAAAGGTTTTCCAATGGTCCCACTGATTTTTTGCCCAATTGCTGAAGGCTGTTGTAGGCATGATATCGAACCACAAGGTTAGGATTTTGCAATGCTTGCACCGAACCTTCTACCGTTGAAAAATCAAGGACAGGCATGGTAAAAGCTGAAGCACTGGCAGGTGCCACCCGATAGATGCGGCCCCTTGTCTGGTCTCCAGCCTGATGGCCACCAACGCCAGGATCATACCAGTCTGCCACAATCAATGAGCCATCAGGCGCAACGCAAACATCTGCAGGCCTGAACCACCTGTCATTTTCTCCTTTTAGGATGTTGACAATATTTGCGCCATACCCTGCGCCTTGGTTGCTGATGCTGTAAGCCCTGACCACATTGGGTCCGGCATCTGCATGGATGAGTTG
Organism: Chitinophagaceae bacterium; assembly: GCA_947442625.1. Taxonomy (GTDB): domain Bacteria; phylum Bacteroidota; class Bacteroidia; order Chitinophagales; family Chitinophagaceae; genus Pollutibacter. The sequence goes on along the minus strand of CANEWJ010000029.1, from coordinate 2,677 downwards.
GTGCTGAAACGCTTCAGGCAACAGTTTTCCTTCATACACCAGCAATCCTGTTGGTGATCCTGCGCCGGTTTGCAATACATTTGGAATAGAACCCGGGTCGTTCAGGTGCCAATGGCGCAAGGGGATTGAGTCTTCGATATTGGTACGCGTAGTATTCCATCCTGCACCCGTCATTTCATCGGTATAGCCAAAGTTGCCATAAGGCATCACATAATTGATCCTGGTTCCTTTGTTGCCGTCATCATCATTGTCGCTCTGCCACATGGTGCCATAGCTGTCTACCGCCACTTCATAAGGGTTCCTAAAATTATCGCCCAGGCACTCCACGTTTGATCCATCAGGATTACAACGGAACACCATACCCTGCTTGTATTTTTTCGGACCGATCTCATCACCATCCTGATCCAACACTGTATTGCCCTTGCTATCTTTTAATGTTTTTCCATTGTTACCAAAATTGAAATAGAGTTTTCCGTCTGCACCAAATGTGAAGGTATGCATGCCATGGTCATGCTGTTCGCCTTCAATGCCCTGGAACATGATTTCTTTCCGGTCTGCCTTGTCGTCCCCATTGTCGTCATAAAAATTCCATACATAAGGGCTTTGTGCAACAATAACACGCTTTCCCAAAACGGCAATGCCCAGTGGCGCATTCAGCTCAGGGCCCTGGTAGAAAAGCTTTGCGGTATCAATGCGTGCATCGCCATTCCTGTCTTCCAGGATCATGATGCGGTCGCCCTTCGGTGTAATTGGATTTCCATTGAGGTTGGGACGATAATTGTACGCTTCCGTCACCCAAATCCTTCCCCGCTCATCCACATCAATATTGGTGGGATTTTGCAACATGGGTTCTGTGGCCATCAATTGCGCCTGCAAGCCATAGGCAACATTGAGTCCTTTCAATGCATTTTCAGGAAGCCTTTTTTGTACTTCAGTGAGGCTGTCTTTCAGGGATATATTTTCACTGAAACCATAGCGGGGCAAGGTATAGGAGAGTCCGGCAATGATCAGCAAGAGTGTGATGAAAATGCGCAGCGGTGTAATTTTTTTTGACATGGTTTTGGGTTATATCGATGTTAATTCCCGTAAGCAAATGACTCCATCACTTCCATGCTCTTCATGGCCTCTTCGATGGAGCAAGGGTTGGATGATCTTCCGAGAAAATAATCAACCACCTTGCTGATCATGGGATGCTGAATATTTTGGGGATGCTCAAAAGACATCTGGTCAACCCCGGTTTCTGTTACAATCTGCAACTCCGTTCCAAAGAAGGGGAACTTGAGGTAGCCTTTTTCTCCAATGATCAGGCAGCTGTCTTCCTTCATGATTTCAGGCATCGAGAAATTCCAGTCTCCTTGAAACAAGATATTGTTGGGAAGCTCCATGATGCCAGACACGGCATCTTCTGCAGCATAAAAATCAGTTTGGTGTGCAGCCACACCCGCCATGCGGAGGGCTTCACCAAAAATAAACTGGATGATGTCAAGCTGGTGGGGTGCCAGATCATAAAAATATCCGGCGCCTGCAAATGCAGGATCGACGCGCCAGTTGAAATCCGTATTGGCAACTATGGCTGTCCTGTGTGTTTGGAACATGGTCAAGCGGATGTTTTTGATCTTGCCCACTGCACCGGCTTCAACCAATTCCTTGATTGTTAAAAACATGGGCAAGCCTCTCCGGTAGTGGGCAACAACCAGTTTTCCATGGTTGGCTTTTACGGCGTCGGCCATTCTTTTGCAAGCAGCCACTGAAACGGCAACTGGCTTTTCCACGTAAACAGCCTTTCCTTTTTCCAAGGCAGCAATGGCATATTCCTCATGAAACTTTGGAGGGGTTGCAATATAAATAGCATTGACGGCGGGATCATTGATCAATTCTGCTGCATCGCTGTACCAGAAAGGTACTTGATGCCTTGCCGCATAATCTGCAGCCTTGGCTGCATCCCTGCGCATCACTGCATGTAAGGTAGATTGGGGCACCTTGTTAAACGCTGGTCCACTTTTCAGTTCGGTTACATTTCCGCAACCGATGATACCCCAGCTGATCATTGGTTGTTCACTCCGTTGTTCTGTCATGCGTTCAAAATTATGCCATCTGTCTTTTGCAGAAAGATGAAAGATTGGACAACAATTTATTGAAAATACTTCAGTGCCGCCGCATGCGGATCATAAACTTATTGGGTAACTTCAACAAACTTCGAGCTTTACCTTTTGAAACCCAATGCTGAAAAGATGAAATTGCTTTTTGCCTTATTACTCCTGACGTCTTCTGCCGCGATTCAATCTCAAACCATGGACGCCGATTTCAGGCAGGCAGTGGAGAACGGTAAACTGGTGAACCAGGGCTTCAACCGGTGCATTGCTTATGTGAATGCATGGATGAAATATGCTGATACAACAACCGGTCTGATTCCAAGAAACATCAATGATTCAAAAGATTTCTGGAATGCCTGGGATGCAGCAGCAGACAACTATCCCTTCATGGTGCTGACTTCGTCTATATTGATGCCGGAATTCTTCAAAGGCAAGGCCCTAGACATGCTGAAAACTGAGCGGCGGCTTACACCAAGGATTGGAAAACTTCCTGATACTTATTCGTTTTCAAAACAGGGTTTTAAAAATGAAACCATTGATACCAACCAGATGATTTTCGGTGCAGCTGAATACATGAAGGATGG
>CANEWJ010000028.1 GCA_947442625.1 Chitinophagaceae bacterium | reverse complement strand
GACCAGACAGGAAAACTGATGGATCCTGATGTGTTTACCATTGTGTGGGCCCGCCGTTTTGCCGGCTACAAGCGCGCCGATCTGCTTACCCGCGACAGGGAAAGATTTGAGGAACTGCTGAACAATTCAAAATATCCCGTTCAGATCATCTGGGCTGGAAAGCCTTATCCGGTTGACTATCCGGCTATCACAGAGTTCAATCACCTTGTTCATGTGAGCAAGGCCTACCATAACATGGCTGTTTGTACAGGCTATGAATTGGGCCTCAGCAAGCGACTCAAGCAGGCTTCAGACGTTTGGCTGAACAATCCCCGCGTACCGCGTGAAGCATCAGGCACAAGCGGCATGACGGCTGCAATGAATGGAGCTGTCAACGTATCCACCAATGATGGATGGATTGTGGAATTTGTCAACCATGGGAACAATGGTTTTGTAGTACCTCCCCAGGACTACGAAAACATGCATGTCCAAGACCAGGACCAGTATGACCTGGATGAGTTGTACAGGATCCTGAAAGAAGAAGTTTTGCCCTTGTATTATGAAGCACCGCATACCTGGCGCCAGATTGTACAAAACGGCATGAAGGATGTTCGGTTCAAGTTCGATTCCAACAGGATGGCAGCAGAGTATTATGACCTGCTCTATAACGGCTAGTACTTTATTATATTTGCAGCATGATTCTCCCCATTGTAGCATACGGGCATCCTGTTCTTCGTCAGCTATGTACTGACATAACACCTGATTATCCTGAACTGAAAAAACTGCTGGATGACATGTGGGAAACCATGTACAATGCGCATGGCATGGGCTTGGCAGCGCCCCAGGTCAACAGACCAATTCGCTTGTTTGTGTTCGATACCGAGCAGGTATACAACAACAGTGACGAAGAGGAACGTAAACAATTTGAGGGAGAAACAGGCCGAAAAGCCATCTTCATCAATGCCCATATCACCGAATTAAATGGCACGCCATGGTCTTGTGATGAAGGCTGTTTGAGTTTGCCAGGGTTCAGGGAAGAAGTCAGCCGTGAAAGTACCGTTACCATTCAGTACTGCGACGAAAATTTCGTTCAAAAAATAGAAACATTCAAGGGACTCAACGCACGCGTCATCCTGCATGAATACGATCATATCGATGGAAAGCTTTTCATCGACAGGATCTCCTTGATCAGGAAAAAATTGCTCAAGAAAAAATTGGATGACATCACAGCCGGCAGGGTGAAGTCAGGGTATAAGATGATGCTTCCAAAAAAATAATTAGTCGCTAGCTTTCGCTTTTTTCAAGGTACTCCTGCAACAACAGGCAGGCCGCAATCTCATCAATCATTCCTTTTTTCTGGCGGTCTTTTTTCTTCATGCCCATTTCTACCATCGCCCTTGATGCCATCTTGGAAGAATGGCTCTCGTCAACGGTTTCAATAGGAATTTCGGGGAAGCTATTCTTTAATCGCCTGATACAATGCTTGGCTCCTTCCGTAGAGTGGGTGGGCGTTCCATCCAATTGGTAAGGTTCGCCTATCAGGATTCTTTCTACAGGTTCCTTGGCCACATAGGCTTTTAAAAATTCAAAAAGCTGTTGCGTGTCAACGGTTGTCAATCCAGTAGCAATGATCTTCAAAGGATCGGTCACCGCAATGCCGGTTCTTTTGTTGCCATAATCCAATGCGATGATTCTTGCCATGGGCTAGTTTAAAAAGATGAGGTCTGCAATGGTGAAGAGTGCAAAAACGATGCTGGCAATACCATTGGCTGTCATGAAAGCAATGTTTACCCTGCTTAGGTCATCCGCTTTGACAATGCTTTGCTGGTAGACCAGCAGACCTGAAAACAGTGCAGCGCCTGTCGCAAAAATCCAATGCAGTCCAAATGATAAGCCACTGCTGAAAATGAGCAGGATGGTAGTTGCATGCAACAAGCGTGAAATAAATAAAGCATTTTTTCTGCCTAGTTTGGCTGGAATGGATGACAGTCCTTCAGTGCTATCAAAGGCTTCATCTTGCAGGGAATAGATGATGTCGAATCCACTGACCCAACCGATTACCGCCAGTGAAAGAAATACTATTGAAGTGTCTATGGTCTGTGTTACCGCGATGAAGGCTCCAGTAGGAGCGAGGGAAAGTCCAATGCCCAAAACGATATGGCAAAGGGCTGTAAACCGCTTTGTATAACTGTAACCCAGGATGACCAGCAGGGCAACAGGGGAGAGCAGAAAACAAATGGAATTGATCATGAGGGCTGATCCCATGAAGAGCAGTGAATTGAGGATGGTAAAGCGGAGAGCGCTGGCCGGGCTGATCAGGCCTCTGGGGATTTCACGGATGGCTGTGCGGGGATTCTTGGCATCAAACTCCCTGTCGAGGTACCTGTTAAAGGCCATGGCAGCGCTTCTTGCAAATACCATGCAAAGGATAACAAATACAAAAACGCCAACATGGGATGAAAAATAATCAGCTACAAGCTCCCCACTTTTTTTGCCTGTTTCTTCTTTTTGGCCCAGAAAAAACACGCCCATGAAAAACCCAACCAATGCAAAGGGCATGGCAAAAATAGTATGGGAGAATTTGATCAGCGATAGGTATTTGTTGATTTTTTTCATGGCCATTGTTTAAACTTCCCTCAAGGTGTTGTGTCAACTTTATCTTTAATTGTGGCCTGGCTTTTGAACAGCTCCCATAAAACAATGCCAGCAGCTACGCTGATGTTGAATGAGTGTTTGCTGCCAAATTGTGGAATCTCGATGCACCCATCAGCAGCGGCTATCAATTCTTCGCTAACCCCTTCTGCCTCATTCCCAAAAACAACTGCAATTTTTTCTCCCAATTGATAGCCGAAACTTTCCAAAGAGATGCTGTTGTGCACCTGTTCTACCGCATACACGGAGTAGCCCTGTTCCTTCAATTGGGCAATGGCCGACAATCCATCCTCATGGCCGGTCCATTCAACGGTTTCGGTTGCCCCCAGTGCAGTCTTGTTGATGTCGCGGTGAGGAGGCCTGGGGGTATAGCCGCAGAGGCATATTTTTTCAACCCTGAAAGCATCAGCCGTTCTGAAAACGCTGCCCACATTGTGCATGCTCCTCACGTTCTCAAGGACCACCACGATGGGTGATTTCTGGGAGGCATGAAACTCCTCGGTGCTCAAGCGTTGCAATTCATCCATCCCCTTTTTTAGCATAAGACAAAGATAAGGCTCTCCTTTTTTTCATTTCAGAATAAAAGATACCTTTGTTGCCTTATGCAGGAAGCGTTTCAGCACATATTGGACTCACTCAGAAAATGGCAGCCCAACCATGACATTGTGTTGGAGTCGCTGCGCCAGGCCGGCAGCAACCGACAATACTTTCGTTTCAAACACGGTGACCAGAGCTATATCCTTACCTATAATCCTGCCAATGCTCCGGAGAACAATGCCTTTGTGGAGTTTACACAGCATTTTGCAGGAAAAGGATTGAATGTGCCTGACATCATCTACACGGATGATGCGATGCAGTTTTATGTGCAGTCAGACCTTGGAGATGTTTCCCTTTTTGATCATATCACCAAAGAAGGATTTTCTGAAAACGTGCTGAATCTTTTCAAGAAAACATGTAGTTCTTTGGCCAAGTTGCAGATTGAAGGCGGAGACGATCTTGATTACAGCAATTGCATTGCAACAAGGTCTTTCGACAAACAAGCCATCTATTCTGACCTGCTTTATTTCCTCTATTATTTTGTTCGGGCACTGGATCTTCCCTACGATAAAAACCTGCTGCTGAATGATTTTGACATGCTGAGCAGCTACCTCATGCAAGAGGAACACCAGTATTTCATGCACAGGGATTGCCAGAGCCGCAATGTGATGGTTCGAGATGGGGAGGCCTATTTTATCGACTACCAGGGAGGAATGCAGGGCGCACTGCAATACGATATTGCATCACTGTTATGGCAGGCAAGGGCCCAAATGCCTTATGAGTGGAGAGATGAATTGGTGGGATATTATTTTGAACAGGCCAATACCTGCTTGAATGGAAAATTGAACAAGAAAGAATTCCTTAACAATTATGATGGATTCGTTTTGATAAGGATGCTCCAAACCCTTGGTGCATATGGGTTTCGTGGATTGTTTGAACGAAAGCCCCATTTCATTGCCAGCATTCCTTTTGCCTTGAAGAACCTGAAATGGTTTCTTGAAAACAAGAATTTTCCCATCAGGCTTCCAGCCTTGCAAAAAGTCTTGGAGGCCATTGTTGCAGATGATATCATGGCCAGGTTTGAGCCGGTTATAGCCAGCGAAGCTTCAAAGTTGACCGTGCATATCAACAGCTTCTCTTATAAAAAAGGGATACCTGCAGATCAGTTTGGCAATGGAGGAGGATACGTGTTCGATTGCCGCGGCATTTTGAATCCCGGTAGGATTGATGAGTACAAAACCCAGACAGGAAGGGACAAGCCTGTGCAGGAGTTCCTGTTGCACAAGACCAACATGCCCACTTTTTTACAACATGTTTTTGGGATGATTGATATATCCATAGAGGACTACCTGAAGCGTGATTTTGAAGGATTGACCATCAGTTTCGGCTGCACCGGCGGACAGCACAGGAGCGTGTTTGCTGCAGACCGCCTTGCCGCACACCTCAAAGAAAAATACAAGGTCAAGACTGTTGTAAGTCATGTTGAGCAGGAGGCCAAACAATGGAAGAATGATCCGTATTAGTGCAATACCCGCGCACCATCAACGAAATGAATATGCAGCCCATCAAAGCAATGCTCTTCGCCGCAGGTCTGGGGACAAGGTTGAAACCCTTTACCGAGCATCATCCCAAGGCATTGGCAGTTGTCAATGGCAAAACCTTGCTTGAGCGAAACATTTCTTATCTCAATGGTTTTGGCATTCAACATATTGTTGTCAATGTCCACCATTTTGCTGATCAGGTCATTGATTTTTTGAAGCGTTACGAAAACACCGATACACATGTTGCTGTTTCACATGAGGTCGAGGGCCCCTATGAAACTGGCGGTGGGCTTGTATTTGCAGCTTCCCATTTCAAGGATGCAACGACCCCCTTTGTGGTCATGAATGTAGACATGTTGACCAATCTTGATCTTATTGGGATGATTGATTTTCACAAAAAGATCAATCCATTGGCAACGCTTGCGGTAACCAAACGGGAAAGTTCAAGGCAGTTTCTTTTTGATGATGAGATGCGATTGGTGGGATGGAGAAACAACCTTACCGGAGAGACCAAGTGGTCTGCTGGGGAGGTGGAAGATGTTCAGCCCCGTTCTTTTTCAGGAATCCATGTGATTGATCCTGCCATCTTTGCGCTCATGCCCTCATCTGGAACCTTCTCCATTACGGATGTTTATTTGCAGCTGGCGGCCCATTCACTGGTTGTTGGGTATGACCACAGTGGTGATATTATCCTCGATGTAGGAAAACCAGCATCATTGGTCAAGGCAGCAGTTTTGTTTCAATAAATATGTACATTGGTTCAAATTTTATCCTATGATAAAGAAAATACTGATCGCTTTTGCCGTAATTCTCTTGATCATTCAATTCATTCGTCCTGAAAAGAATATTGCTGCTGCACCATCTGAGGCCAATATCGCAACCCATTATGCCACTCCGGATAATGTTAAAGCAATTCTCGAACGCTCTTGCAATGATTGTCATTCCAACAACACAAAGTATCCCTGGTATGCCTCTATTCAACCCCTCGGTTGGTGGTTGGCAGATCATGTAAAAGAGGGCAAGGCTGAAATCAACTTCGATGCTTTCATGACCTACAAGCCAAAGAAGGCCCGCCACAAAATGGAAGAGGTGAATGAAATGGTGAAGGAAGGTGAAATGCCATTGTACAGTTATACCCTTGTTCACCGTGATGCCAAACTTTCAGTGGAAGAAAAACTGATCCTGGCTGATTGGGCCGTGGCCACCATGAAGGCCATTGAGGCAGCGCATAAACTGGAGCCAGAAGAGGGGAAAAAATAGGCCAGTCCTTTGAAATGCATATCAGCCTTTCTCCTCCTTGTATTGATCAAGGAATTCTGAAATGGACTGTTCTGTATTCAGCCCCAGTTTTTTCCTGAGTCGGTACCTGCTGATCTCAACCCCTCTCACCGTGATGTTCATCAACTGTGCAATTTCCTTGGATGCCAGATTGAGTTGCAGATAGGCGCATACCTTTAGGTCTGTATTGGTCAGTTTGGGAAAATGTGATTTGAGGTTTTTTAGGAAATTGTTGTTGATCTCATCAAAGTGAACCGCAAATTTTTCCCAACTCGCACTGTTCTTTTCTATGTCATTCAGTAAGTGGATGGTTTTTTTGATGTCGTGGTTTTCATTGGTGTTTTTGTAGAGTTTCTGTAGCTCATCTTTTACTTTGGAAAGCGCATCGCTTCTTTCAACCAGTTGCATGGACGTGTCCGCAAGCTCCTTGGTTTTCAGCATGATTTCAGCCTCTAGCTTTTCATTTCTCAATCGAATGATTTCCTTCTCATTTTGTTCGATTGCCAGCTGGTGTACAACACTCATCTGGCGTTGTTTTTCTTCGTAGATTGATTTCTGCCGCAGTAGTTTTTTCTTTTGCCATATGCTGTATTTTCTTATCCCCAACGCAATGATGATGAGGTAACACAGGTAAGCCCAAATGCTTTTGTACCAAGGTGATTGTATTTTAAAGCTGTAGTTGATTTCCTCGGATTCATTGCCCAGGTTGTCATGCGCCTTTACTTTGAATACATAGCTCCCCGCTTGGAGATTGGTATAATCTTTTTCAGTTTTGTTGCTCCAACTGCTCCAAGTCTTTTCGTATCCCTCAAGCCTATAGCTGTACTCAATGTTTTTTTGGATGCCAAAACCTGGGGAGCTGTATTCAAAATGGAAGGCATCGAAGTTGCTTGCCAAGTCTATAGACGGAATGATTTTGTTCGTTGTTTCTCTTGCCGACCCATCATTGAAATACCCTCCAAAAATGGTGCTATCAGTTTTTCCTATAGCCTTAACATTGCCAAGCATCATGTTCAAAATCAGTTTGTTGGCTTTGTATTTTTCGTAGTTGAGGTGGATGACACCTTTTTCTGATCCAATGAAAATATTGGACTTGTCGTATGCATAGATGTTCTCAAATCCGGAAAGAATTTGACCTGTAATTTCTGAAAAATAGAAGGGCTTGGGAATTGTATTGCCTCCTGCAAAATCAATCATCCCTATTTTTTTGCCGCTGCAGAACCATATATTGCCCTGGCCATCTTCGTTCATGTATCGGACCTCCGTGTTTCCAATAATTGGTTGCAGAAAGTTTGATGGGATGAAGCTGTTGCTAGGGGCATCAAACTCATATGCTCCGGCATTGGTCCCGAAAATAACCCTGTTTTTTATTTTGAATACATGGTTATCCAGTTTGGAGGGCAGTCCATCTTTTTCTGTAAATAACCTTGTGCTGTATTTTTTTCCATCACTGCTGATGCTGATCCTATAAATACCCCTGTAAGGATGCGAAGCCCAGATATTTCCTTCGCTGTCTGCTGTGAGGAAGCGCAATGATTCATAGAGCCCCTCCATGTTGCCCTTATCACTGAACTGGCCATTGTAAAATGTCAACATTTTCAATCCAGAATAGGTTCCTGTCAGGATGTTTTGTGCTGGCGGAACTGGACTGGTAGGAAGAAAGGTCCATCCTGCATCCCTGCTGATCAATTTTGCCTGGTTACCAATGATGTCAAAGCATCCGTTGTTGTGTCCCATCAGGAGGTGCTGGTTTACCTCCTCCAGGCGCCATACCTGTCCGGAACTATTGCCAACCAGGCTGAAGTTCGACCTGAGAAAGCTCAGGTCTTTGTTCTGGGGTGATAGTTCGGTTGAGTAACAGCCATCCGAGGAGCCGATAAAAAGCTTGTTGTTGAAAATCTTGGCAGAGAATCCTGAAGCTTCATTTTCTTTGTTGGGCGTGATGTATTTTATGGCTGAATTGTATGCAATGAAACTTATTCCATTGTTCAGTCCTGCCCAAAGGTTTTTATCCCTGTCAAGGAATACGCTAATGACATTGTTGTTCTGAAGTCCCTCTTTTCTTGATATTTTTTGAACGAATTTCCCATCATTTTTCATGATAAGGCATCCTTCCGCAGTAGTGGCAGCAACAAATTCTCCTTTGTTCATTTCTGTAATCTTGAAGAAATTAAAGTCTGTTGCCGGCAGCTTAAATCCATTGTTGTTGGAAAGGGAGTCCCTCCTGATTGTCAGGGATTTTCTGTCATATGTCAGGATGAGACTGCTTTCTTTGCTGGTCTGAATCATTCCTGAGATAATGGAGCCTGCGAGCAGTTGGTTGTTGAAGGCAGGGTGCCAGCGATTGTTATTATAAACGTAAAGTCCGTTCTTTTGGTCCTGGGCGTACAGGATGTTACCCATTTTTTTCATGAACTGCCATCCACTGATAGGGGGGTGAAGTGATATGGCCTTGTTTCTCAACTCCATGATCATCCTATCCGATGCCCTGAAAAAGACTGACTCGCCAATGATTTCTATATCCCAAATATCTGCAAATGACCTTTCCTTGGCTGGTAGAAGGGGGGTGAGTGAAATATATGACAAGAACCCCCGTTCGTTGGGGACAAAATAGCCCATTTCTCCCTGTCCGCCGGCATAAATGATTCCTTTTTCATCAATGGCGATGGAACGCATGATGGTTTTGTTTGGGAGGGGGTGAAGTTTCCAGAAAGTTCCATCGTAGGTGAGCAGCCCCTCATTGTTGGCAAAATACATTCTTCCTCTGCTATCCTGATCAATGTCCCAGGTTTGAGTACCCGCCTTGAAGTCGTTCTTGTTGAAATTGATAATTTGGGGTATACCGATGGTATTTTGCCCTTTGGTTTGATGGGAGAGTAAAAACAGGCAAGCAGCGATTGGAAGAATTTTCATATTATATACTGATTGCGTTTATCTGCATTTTGTTTAACAATTTACGGATCAATTTATACAATATTCTTAAACAAATTAAATAGTTAAATTGTTTTGATGTATTGTTGATGTATTTTTTATTTATTGAAAATCAATACTGTACAAATTGTTGATGTAGTTGTGTAGTACTACAAAAATACTCGATGGCTCAACTAATTATACCTTTATGCCCCCCTATAACGAAGGGTTTATCACTTAAATAATTAAAACTTGCGTATGGAAAAGGCTCTAAAGAAGTTTGCACTTCTTTCATTTCTCATCATGCTGGGATTGACCTCATGGTCCCAAGACAAAACTGCTGCTGGTAAGGTAGTAGACCCTTCAGGGCTACCTGTATCCAAGGCAACTATTCTGGTAAAAGGTACAAATGCTGGAACTTCCACCAATGAAATGGGAATGTTCTCTTTAACAGTTCCATTATCCGCTAAAACAATTGTTGTTTCTTCTGTAGGGTTTGAAACCAAGGAAGTTTCGATTGCCGCCGGTATGATGAACATTGCGCTTGAATCATCTTCGTCCAACCTTGATGAGGTAGTTGTTGTGGGATATGGTGTCCAAAAGGTTACCAAGGTATCTGGTGCAGTATCCACCGTAAAAGGGTCAGACATTGAGAAGTTGAAACCAGTTCGTGCTGAAGATGCCTTACAAGGCCGCGCTTCTGGCGTTACCGTTGTTTCCAATGGCTCACCCGGCGCAAAGCCAACTGTGTTGGTGAGGGGTATACCTTCCTATACAGGAACAGATCCGGTTGTTGTGGTTGACGGAGCCATCCAGACACTGGATGATTTCAATGCCATCAACCCCGCAGATATCGAATCTGTCAACGTACTCAAAGATGCCGCCACAACTGCCATTTATGGAGTGAAGGGAGGAAATGGTGTAATCGTTGTGACCACCAAGACTGGCCGTAAAAACCAAAAAACTGAAATTACTTACAGCGGAAACTATGCGATGCAGGAAGTGTTGAACCAGATTGGTGTTTTGAACGCATCTGAATATGCAGCCATTGTGAATGAAGGAAGTGTTACTTCTGGCGGTTCACTGGTATTTCCTAACCTTTCTGGCTTGGGTGCTGGAACCAATTGGCAAGACCAGATCTTTAAACAGGCTCCGCTTCAATCGCATACGGTTGCTGCAAGGGGTGGTAGCGATAAGATGGCCTATTTCCTTTCTGGAGGATACCTTGCCCAAGAGGGAATTGTTGGTGGAGGAGAGAAATCATATTTCAACAGGATCAATGCTACTTCCAACCTCAGCTTCGATCTCAGTTCGAAACTAAAGTTCATCACCAATACTACGTATACCAATATCAAAGGTGCAGGTGTTCCTGAAAATGCCATCAATTCAGTCATTTCCAATGCACTGAACTTTGATCCTACTGTGTCGGTATTGAACAATACACCCAATACTTATGGGAAGTACAGCACTAGCAAGTACATCCTTTCTGAGATCATCAATCCACTTACCCAGTTGGAGGATACCTACAACAGGAACAATACCAGCAAACTCTATGGTAAGCTGGAGTTGCAGTATGATCTGCTGAAAAACCTGAAACTTTCTTCCCGCTTTGGTTATACCAATACCGATGTTACCGGAAAGAATTTCACCCCACTTTCTTTTTACGGAGTGAGCCACATCAATTCTACCATGAATGCTGATGGAACGCCCAAGCCAGGGTCTCACAACAATGTCTATGAATACAAGACCAATTATTTCAACTATACATTCGAAAACTTTGCCAATTATAATTTCAAAGTGGGCCAAAACCATAACTTTGAAACCGTAGCTGGTTTTTCAATGGCACGTGTAACTGGTAATTCATTGAATGGTTCCAGGCAGGATGTTCCTTTCAACTCATGGAGTTTTGCAGATATTTCCTCTGCAACAGGTATCGCAACACTCTCTGGCATTGACCTTGGTTCTTACCAGTATGAAAGAAGAAATCTTTCCTATTTCGGTAGGGTAGATTATGATTTCAGTGACAAATACCTTGTATCCGGAACCTTGAGAAGGGATGGATCTTTTGCCTTTGGCGACAACAACAAATTCGCCAACTTCTTCTCCGGTTCTTTGGGTTGGGTAGTTACACAGGAAGATTTCTTCAAGGTTGGCTTTATTGATTACCTCAAAATAAGGGGAAGCTATGGTATTACAGGAAATGAGAATGTGAATCCACAATACCAAAGGATTTCAACCTTGTTGTATGCTTACGGTCTTGGTCAGAATGCTGGATATTCTTTTGGCAATGAACCAACATCTGTTGGTGCTACGATTGCATCTTTCAAGAATGATGACCTCAAATGGGAAGAGCAGGCACAATTGAATGCTGGTTTTGATATAAGGTTCTTCAACAACAAGTTTTCTTTCAGTGGAGACTATTTCAGGAAGGATATCAGCGGCTTGTTGTTTACCCCTACGTTGTCTCTTTATCTTGGTACTGCTTCATTGCCAACCGCCAACATCGGTACAACCCAAACAAGCGGTGTTGATATGAACCTTGGATACACTGACCAATTGTCCAAGAATTTCAGGATCTCCACCAACCTCACTTTCACCAAGGCCACCAACTTGGTTACTGAAACCAACAATGGTTTGATCACAGGTGGTGGTTATGGCATTCCATTCCAGTCTGTTACCCGTTTTGAAAAAGATAAGTCTCCTGGATATTTTTATGGTTTCAAGACCGATGGACTTTTCCAAACGCAGGCAGATATTGCCAAGCATGCTTCACAGCCAGGTGCGCAAGCAGGTGATATTCGTTTTGTAGACATCAATGGCGATGGTAAAATTGATGGTGATGACAGAACAGATATCGGAAATCCATTCCCTGATTTCACCATGGGTTGGAACCTTACTTTGGAATACAAGGGTTTTGATTTCAACTCTTTTGTATATGCTTCTGTCGGCAACGAAGTGTACCGTGCCTATGAAAGGAACCTGGCCATGACCAATAAATTCAGGAGTGTTCTTGGACGTTGGACCGGGAGCGGTTCAACCAATGAATCCACCAATCCAAGGTATTCATTCATTGATGCCAACAACAATACAAGGGTTTCCGATCGCTATGTAGAGGATGGTTCTTTCCTCAAAATAAAGAACCTCCAGTTGGGATATAATTTTTCATCTGCAGCCCTTCGCAGAGCCAATATTTCCAAGCTTCGCATTTATGCACAAGCAAGAAATGCCTTCACCTTTACAAAATACACTGGATTTGATCCTGAGATTTCCGGTGGAATTTTTGATACAGGCATGGACAGGGGTGCATATCCGCAAGCAAGAAGTTTTGCCATAGGACTTGATCTTAAATTCTAATCAAAGAAAAAAGAACAATATGAAAAATTTACAATACATCATATCCATGACAGCACTGCTCTTGTTCGGAGCGGCCTGTACAAAGTTTGTGGCTTACGATCCGCAAGAGGATTACCAGATTACCGCAAATGATTACCTGAAAACAGCAGATGATTTCAATAAAATGACCATCGGTGTTTACTCACCCTTACAGTGGTTGTATGCCAACCCCGTCATTGGGGATGTAGCATCGGACAATGCCGTATCTGGTGGAGAGAATGCAACCGATGTGGTTGGTCTTCAGCAGATTGATGACTACCAGGTCAATCCCAATAATTTTTATCTTTCTGAAGCATGGAAATCCTGTTATGAGGGAATCAACAGGGCCAACTATCTTCATGAAAACAAGGCCAAGCTGGACTTTGCAGGAAAAGATGCACTGATTGGAGAGGTTTATTTTTTGAGGGCTTATTATTATTTTGAGTTGGTCAGGATGTTTGGGGATGTTCCCTTGTTCGTTGAGAAAAGGCTGACGGCTTCTGATTCAAGAAAATTCGCTAGGGCGCCCAAGGCGGATGTCTACAAGCAAATCGAACTTGATTTGAACAATGCCATCAAGGATTTGCCTGCGGTAAATACACAAAAAGGCAGGGTAACAAGGTATGCCGCACAGGCTTTGTTGGGCAAGGTATTGTTGTACCAAAACAAGTTTGATGCAGCAGCTGCAACACTTGAAACTGTTGTCAATGGTCCTTTCCAATTGGTAACCAATTTTAGTGATATTTTCTTGCAATCCGGTGAAAACGGAGCAGAGTCTGTTTTTGAAATCCAGTACTCCAACATCAGTCCTTTTTACGACTGGTCCAATCCAGGAAGGGGTCAGGGAAATCTCGCAGTTCAAATGTGTGGTGTTCGCAACCTTGCAGGAACCAGTCCTTATGGCCAGGGATGGAGCATCAATCTTCCCACCAAAGAGCTGGCGAATGCATATGCTGCAGGTGATAGAAGAAAGGCGGTAACCATCCTCGATATTGAAGCATATAAAACAGCCAATCCTGCTTTCAACATCAGTTATTTGGTTGCACCGTATAAAAATACAGGCCTCTACAACCAGAAATATCATCCAAGAAAGGGAGAAACATCTGGACAGGTTGAGCTGAATTATCTCAACAACTACAGGACCATCCGGTATGCAGATGTATTGCTCATGGCTGCAGAAGCCAACAACAGGGCTGCTACACCCAACGATACAAAAGCCCAGGGTTATTTGAACAGGGTCAGGGAACGTGCATTTGGCAACAAGTTGCAAAACATCACATCAACTGGCGCAACATTGAGACAGGCCATTTGGGATGAGAGAAGGTTGGAACTTGCCATGGAAGGGGATAGGTTTTTTGACCTTGTAAGGACTGGTCTTGCCGCAACCAAGATCACAGGCTTCAAGGCCAACAAGAATGAAGTCTTCCCCATTCCTCAACAGGAAGTAGACATATCAGGACTGACACAAAATGCAGGGTACTGATCTCCTCATCACTAAAAATTATTCAAATGAAAAAGAATATCATACTAATTAATTCACTGTTGCTGGCCCTCCTTTTCTCAGGATGTACCAAGCTGCAATATGATGATGTGTCCTTTGTTGAAACTGCCGTTGCTCCAGCAAAGCTTTCAGCAATGTTCAACATTACCCAAGACAATACAGGTTTGGTTACCATCTACCCCAATGGGGAAGGTGTTGCTTATTATAATGTTTATTTTGGCGATGGTACTGCTGCCCCTGTAAAGGTGATGGCTGGTGAAAATGTTCAGCGCAAGTACAAAGAAGGTAACTATGATGTGCGTGTTGTCGGTGTTGGCATCACGGGTAAAACCACTGAAGCCATCCAAAAATTGACCGTATCTTTCAGGGCCCCTGAAAATATGGAGGTGACAACTGCTGTTGATGCTTCAAGTGCTTTCATGATCAATGTTACCGCCAAAGCAATCTATGAAACCTTGTTCAGGATTACTTGGGGTGATGTGCCCAACGAAGTGCCTTCATCATTCCTGGAAGGTGAAACGGTTAAACATACTTACGCAAAGTCTGGAGATTATACCATCACCGTTGTTGCATTGAGTGGAGGTGTTGCAACCACTACCGTTACAAAGAAAATCACCATCAAGGTGCCTATTGTTTTGCCGCTTGATTTTGAAACAGTAGGCCAGACCTATAGTTTTGTGAATTTCGGTGGAGGAGATGCATCGGTGATTGCCAATCCTAAGCCAGGAACCATCAACACATCCTCAAAGGTTGGTAGAATGGTAAAGAACGCTCCTGAAGTATGGGGAGGTTCACTGATCGGCCTCAGCAGCCCCATTGATTTTTCTGTGAACAAGGTCATGAGGCTGAAAGTATTTTCTCCAAGGGTTGGTGCTAAAGTCTTGTTGAAAGTTGAAAACGCTGCGAACAATGGCATCTTTTTTGAAAAAGAAGTGGCAACAACAGTTGCCAACCAGTGGCAAGACCTGACCTTTGATTTCAGGACAATCAATACTTCAAATGCGTACAACAACGTTGTATTGATTTTTGATCTTGGAACCCCAGGAAACGGATCTGCTAATTTTACTTTCTATTTTGACGACCTACGTCAAACAAATACCATCGAAGAACTGGCCTTGCCCATGAGCTTTGAATCTACGGCGTTGAATTATGATTTTGTAAACTTTGGTGGTGCAGGTGCTTCAGTTGTAAACAACCCAAATGCCACTGGTATCAATACGAGTGCCAAGGTTGGTAAAATGGTAAAGGGTGCTCCAGAAGTTTGGGCAGGAAGCTTTATCAGCCTTGCCAACCCCATTGATTTCTCCACAAGGAAATTCATGAAGGTGAAGGTTCATTCTCCAAGGGTTGGAGCAAAACTTCTTCTTAAAGTAGAGAACCAAAACAATGGTGGTATCTCATTTGAGAAAGAGGTAGCTACCACCGTTGCCAATGCATGGGAAGAGCTCACCTTCGATTTCACTGCCATCAACACAGCCAACAGCTACCAAAAAGTGGTGCTCATTTTTGACCTTGGCACTACAGGTGATGGGTCTGCCAATTATACCTACTATTTTGATGATATAACGCAAAGCCTGAAAGCAGATGAGTTGGGCATCCCAATGAATTTTGAGTCTTCTACCCTGACCTACGGATTTTTTAATTTTGATGGAGGTAATGCGTCAGTAGTGGCCAATCCAAGCAAAACGGGTAGCAATACCAGTAACAAAGTAGGCAAGATGGTAAAAGGTCCGGGCGGACAACCTTGGGGTGGTAGTTTTATTGAACTGGCTTCACCCATTGATTTTTCTGCAGGTAAAACGATAAAGGTGAAAGTATTTTCTCCAAGGGTTGGTGCAAAGCTTTTGTTCAAAGTGGAAAACCTTGCCAATGGCGGAATCAATTTTGAAAAAGAGGTTACCACCACCAAATCAGGACAGTGGGAAGAACTCAGCTTTGACTACAGCGCCATCAATACAGCCAATACTTACCAGCGTGTGGTATTGATTTTTGATCTTGGAACTGCAGGTGATGGCTCTGCCAACTTTACCTATTACTTTGATGATATTACAGTAAACTAATCTTCAAAAAAGAATCACATGAACACTAAATTCTTTAAAAACTGTCTGTTGGCTTTTGCTGGTGCCATTGCACTCGCATCTTGCCAAAAAACCGAATATGCTTTTGGCGATCTTACCAGCCCTGCGGATCTTACCTTGACGGCAACTGTTGCAGGGGTAGATGCTGCGAATCCTGGCGGAAATGGTTCTGGTGCAGTAGCCATTACAACAACTGCAAGCAAGGTGATTACCTATAAAATTGATTTTGGTGACGGTAAAGTATTGATGGTTCCTTCAGGCACCATCAATTACAAGTATACCACACCTGGTGTGAATGATTATACCATCACAGTGAGTGCAGTAGGAGCAGGTGGGACAGTGTCCAATATCAGCAGGAAGGTGAAAGTATTTGTTGCCTTTGAAATCCCTGCAAACATTTTGCAGAACCTTACCGGTGGTGCATCCAAAAAATGGATGTGTGACAAGGATGCTGACGGACATTTTGGTGTTGGTCCCAATGATGGATTCGCTCCCATCTGGTATGCTGCAGGTGCCAACTCCAGGGCTGCCGATGGTTTCTATGATGATGAAATCACGTTTGCAAAAGATGCCAACAACCAAATCACCATGGATGTCGACAACAAGGGCAATACCTTTGTATTGGGTGCTGCCGTTGGGTTTTATGGACTCACAGGGGCTGAGGGTCAATTCCCCATCATGACCAAGGGTGTAAAGAAATTGTCCTTTATGAATGCAACTTCTGCAAGCACTCCTGCAAACTCTACCAGGATAGAATTTTCTGTTCCTGGAAATGGATTGGTTTGCATTGGAATGGGTAGTACCAATTATGAAATACTTTCGCTTACGCCTACAACAATGAACCTCCGAACCATCGGAAAAGATGGATTGGCCTGGTACCAGAAATTAAAAGTAAAACCCTAGATGATGAAGTATTTATTGGTGAATTTTGCGGCCATTATTTCTTTGAATGTTTTTGCTTCTTGTAAGAAGGCAGAGACCCCAAAGAATCCTGCGCCTTCCAATATTGTGATCAATGCAACAGTCAGTGCAGATGGCTCAGGAAATGTTGATTTCACCGTCACTGCAACCAATGCAGTAACCTATTCTTTTGAGTTTGGAAATGGCGAAATACAGGATGTTCCAACTGGTGCTGTTACATACAAATATGCCACGGTAGGAACCATTGACTATACGGTTACAGTAACTGCCAAAAACAGTGCAGGGCTTTCCGCTTCAGCAAAGAAAAACATATCCGTTACAGTAAAGCCATCGATTCCAAGCCTTGTATGGTCTGATGAGTTTGATAAAAATGGTGCACCAGATCCTACAAAGTGGATTTATGATATCGGAACAGGCTCAGGCGGATGGGGAAACAATGAACTGCAGTATTATACCAACCGGTTGGAAAATGCAGTGGTAGAAAACGGGGTTTTGAAGATCAAGGCCATCAAAGAGAACTTCAGCGGAAGCGCATATACTTCTGCACGGCTGTTGACCCGCGGCAAGTATGAATTCAAGTATGGTAACGTTGAAATCAGGGCCAAGGTTCCTGCTGCTGTTGGCACATGGCCAGCAGTGTGGATGATGGGTTTTGATTTACCGACAGTAGGTTGGCCTGCCTGTGGCGAAACTGACATCCTTGAACACAGGGGGTCAGAGCTCAATACAATTGTTGCAGCCCTGCATTATCCGGGCAGGTCTGGTGGCAATCCTGTCAAAGGGCAAACCGTTATCCAAAATGCAGCTACAGAATTTCATGTGTACAAGTTTGACTGGACAAGTACTTCCATGCAATTTTTTGTAGACGGTAAATTGTTCCATACCGTTGCTAACAATGCCTCCATTCCCTACAACAAAAATTTCTTCTTCCTGGTGAATCTGGCCATGGGCGGTGGATTTGGTGGGCCTGTTGATCCAGCATTCTCCAATGCGACCTTTGAAGTAGATTACATCCGCGTTTACAAATAGCATTTTTTATTCTACCATACCCGGTAGTGATATCACACCCTTGGATAACCAATTTCCAAGGGTGTTTTTTATTGGTAAAATCAGTACCTTGATTGATCGTTTACCAATCCTTTCGCAATAAAATGATCACCTCAATGAACGCTAGAAAAATTTCTTTTCTGGGATTGCTCTTGTTTGCCATGTTGAACACCAGCGCCCAATCCGTCCCTCAATGGAAAATGATCTATCCCGGAGTTTGGAAAGCCATCATAGGAAAACCAGATGCCATGACCTTGCTTTCAATAGCTGATGCCCGTCCCAATCTGGAGGCAATCGCGAAATTGCCAAAGGGAAAATTTCCATTATCCCAAGGTGAGATCAGCATGTCAGTGGTTGATCACAAGACTTATCTACGGTTTCCTTTGGAAAAAGGGGAGCAGCTTTTTGGCCTGGGGCTGAATTTTAAGAATGTCAATCAACGGGGAAAGATTTTCAACCTTCATGTTGATCATTACAATGGTGAGGATAATGGCCGCACACATGCACCAGTCCCTTTTTATGTTTCTTCCAACGGTTATGGCGTATTGATAGATGCGGCCCGTTATATCACCGTTTATGCTGGTACCGGTGTGCGAACAGATACCAAAAATCCTCCTGAATTATTGGACAGGAATACCAGCAGGAATTGGAGTGCACATCCCTATTCAGATGCAATGGAGATACTTGTTCCTGCAGATGGTGTTGCAGTATATGTATTTGAAGGCCCCACCCCCATGCAGGTGGTGCAGCGCTATAACCTCATGAATGGTGGTGGATACCTGCCTCCCAAATGGGGGCTTGGTTTTACGCAACGTGTTCCTACTTTGTACTCGCAAACAGATATTCTAAAGGAGGTGCAACAGTTCAAGGAGCATGCCTTCCCCCTTGATTTTATCGGTGTTGAACCCGGTTGGCAGAGCATGGCCTATCCCTGTACTTTTGAGTGGGACAAAACCCGTTTCCCCAATCCCAAATCCTTCATTGATTCACTTTCGGCCCAGGGTATTCGTTCCAATCTTTGGATGAATCCTTATGTTTCTCCCGTTGGATCCCTCTATCCCAAGCTTAAACCGTTATCTGCATCACATACTGTGTGGAATGGAATTATACCCGACATAACCATCCCCAAAACCCAGCAAATCCTGAAGGAGCATTTTTTCAAGCAGCACCTGCAGTTGGGTGTAAGTGGATATAAAATGGATGAGACAGATGGATACGACAGTTGGCTTTGGCCCGATGTTGCCAGTTTTCCCTCAGGTTTTTCTGCTGAGCAAATGCGACAAATCTATGGATTGAAAATGCAGCAAATGACCGCAGCTTGGTTCAGGGAAACCAACAAGCGAACCTATGGATTGACAAGGGCTTCCAATGCCGGTAGCAGCGGCTTGCCCTACGTCATTTACAATGATTATTACAACCACAAGGATTTTATCACAGCCCTTGTCAACAGCAGTTTTATTGGGGTATTGTGGACGCCTGAGGTTAGGGCTTCAAAGACTGCGGAGGAGTGGATCAGGAGAATTCAGTCAGTCTGTTTTTCTCCGATGGCCATGTTGAATGCATGGGCCGATGGCACCAAACCCTGGTCTTTCCCCGAAGTAGAGAAAGCTGTACAAGATGTTGCCCAGTTGAGAATGCAGTTGTTGCCTTATATCTACAATTGTTTTGCACAGTACCATTTTGAAGGCAAGCCACCTTTTCGCTCCATGCAATTGGTTGACGGTTTTGGTTTTTCTTCAAAGACAACGGATGGGAAATTGGATGCTACTGCAAACCCCTATGCCGTCAAGAAAAGATCAGATATCAAAGATCAATACATGATGGGCGATCACATCATTGTGGCCCCCATGTTTGCAGGCGAAAAGACCCGAACCGTTTATTTTCCTGAAGGAAAATGGTATGATTTCTATACCGGAGATTTTGTCGGTGAAAACCAGCCATTGGTGATCACGGCATCACTGGAAAAAATTCCCTTGTTTGTGCGTGATGGCGGAATCATTCCCATGGTGCCGCCCCATTTTCATGCCCCCGCTCCCGGTGAAAAATTGGCTTTAGAAATCAGGCACTATGGCAAGATGCCGGCCAGTCTTGAGCTTTATGATGATGATGGGATTTCTTTTGACTATGAGAAAGGGATGCATTCCAAAACCCAATTGGTTGTTGACAAGAATGAAAAAGGCGAGCTGAAAGGGAAAATGGTAAGGAGACCTGGTGACAAGGTTTTTTCCTACAAGGAAGAGGTGTTATGGAAATTCATGACAGCACACTAAACGGTTTTTAACATGATGGGAAAAACTGTAGCCATTCAAAAGCTTGGTCAGACACTGCGGCTAAGCCCAGCACGGTGTATTTTTTGGGAGGAGGAGCAGTTGTTGTTGCTCAGTGATTTGCACATCGGGAAAGTGGCGCATTTCAGAAAGTCTGGCATAGCCATACCCAATCAGCTTTTTCAAGAAGATATCAATCGGCTCAGTGGTTTGGTGAATGGGTTCAAGCCCCGCACCATCCTTGTTACAGGCGATTTTTTTCACAGCCTTGCCAATGTCGAGCATCAGTTTCTTGGCGAATGGAGGGCGTCCTTGAATGATACAAAAATTTTGCTGGTTCGCGGAAACCACGAAGTGCTTCCTGACACTGCCTATGTTGATTTGGGCATAGAGGTGGTCGGAAAAGAATACCATATTCCCCCATTTTCATTCATCCACGAAAAACCACCATTGTCAAATACCAAAGGGTATTGGTTTACGGGGCATATTCATCCCGGCATCAGGTTCGAAGGGAAAGGCAGGCAGTCGCTCGTGTTGCCTTGTTTTCATTTTGCCGCCAATCACTGTGTTTTACCAGCATTCAGCAGGTTTACTGGAAAGCATTTGATTGAACCCGGTGAGGGCGATCAGGTCTATGCCATTGCCGATACGGGCGTTGACAACATGATTATACCAATGAATACCTGATACCGGGTGGGTGAAAAAACTGCTTATTTTTTCACCTGCAACGCCGCTGCAATCATTTTTCCGACCCTGTCTTCCAGTTTTTCTGAGGACATGCTTTCCCTCATCGAGTCAACTTTTACAGGAAACGAAAAAGGGGTCAGCCTGTCAGGTCTGGTAATGGTTATTTTCGACCGCTCAATCCGCTGAAGCATTTCTCGCAGCCGGCTTTCTTCCATCTGGTCATCCATGACCTCCTGAAAGGCTTGCCGCAGCAGGATGTTGTCAGGATCATATTCCATGAACACATTGAAAAGAAGTGAAGTGGATGATTGCAGGTGTCTGGCCTTCTTTTGCTCGCCTGGCATCCCTTGAAATACGAGCCCCCCAATCACAGCAACATCCCGAAATTTTCTTTTCGCCATTTCAGTGGCATTGACACTTTGTTGAATTGCGGCTGTTAGGTCATCAGACGAGAATAGTGCATGCACATTGCTTTCATCAACGGGAATGGGCTGGTCGCTGAGCAGCTCAAAGCTGTAATCGTTCATTGCAAAGGAAAAGGTGATTGGGTGATGGCGGGATATCCTCCAGGCGAGGATGGCCGCCATGGCTTCATTCACAAGCCGCCCTTCAAATGTATGGACAAAAAGATGGTGTCCGTCTTTGGTTTGAATCAGTTCAATCAGCAATTCATCTGCTGAGGGAATGGCAGACAGCGAGCGTTGCAGGTTGAAAATGGGTTGAAGTTTGCGCAGGGTGGGATCATCTGGGTCGGATGATGCTGCTTCAGAAAGTTTATTCCTCAACAGCACGCCCATATTGGCTGTGAGTGGCATGCGTCCACCCATCCAGGAAGGGACAATCGACTTTTTGGCATTGCTCTTGCGTACCAATACCGTCATGTCTTTGATGGAGACCAGTTCTAGTTTCCTGCCGGCAAGGGAAAATACATCCCCAGGATGGAGTTTGGAGATGAACCATTCCTCGATGACGCCAACATAACCGCCACCAACCCATTTCACTTTCATCATGGCATCGCTCACAATGGTACCAATGTGCATGCGGTGCCGCATGGCATTGCGCCTGCCTTCCATCCTGTAAAGGCCATTTTCATGGATCACTTTGCGGTATTCGTCATATTGCATGAGTGCATTTCCACCCGTGGTGATATACAGCAGTACTTTTTGCCACTCCTCAACCGACATTTCCCTGTAGCAATGGGTTTGGGTAACCTGGCTGTAAATTTCAGCCTGGCTGAATCCAGACCCGGCAGCCAATGTGCACAGGTATTGGGTGAGCACATCAAAGCAGAGTGACGGTGGTATTTTGGATTCCACTTTTTTTTCTTTCAGGGCATCTTGAAGGGCCGCCGCCTCCAGCAGTTCCAGCGAATGGGTAGGCAGAAAATAGATGCGGCTCTTTTCTCCAGGGGCATGTCCGCTTCTTCCTGCCCTTTGTAGAAACCTGGCCACCCCTTTTGGAGAGCCAACCTGTATGACTGTTTCTACCGGCCTGAAGTCAACGCCGAGATCCAGGCTGGCGGTACAAACCACCGCTTTGAGTTTGCCGGCGTGCAAGGCTTCTTCTACCCAGAGACGCAACGCACGATCGATGCTGCCGTGGTGCAAGGCAATGGTGCCGGCCAAGTCAGGAGCTATTTGAAGCAAGGTTTGGTACCAGATCTCACTCATGCCCCGGGTGTTGATGAAGATCAGCGTAGAACGGCTTTTTCCCAGGATGGGCAATACCTGGTGCGCCAGCTTGATGCCCAGGTGGCCTGCCCAGGGATAGGTCTCCACCTCATCGGGAAATACAGGAATGATTTCAATATCCTTCTCCAGTGCGGCTTTCACAATCATGCCGTTGGCTGAATGACCATTTTGCATCAGCACTGGGTGAAGCAAAACATCCCTCGCTTCCTCCAGGTTGCCGATGGTTGCAGATATGCCCCACACCGAGGGCTGCTTGCGTTGGTTGCAATGGATGATTTTGCTGATCGCCAGTTCCGTTTGCACCCCTCTTTTGGAACCCATCAGCTCATGCCATTCGTCTACGGCAATGACTTCAAGATTTTCAAAAAGCGCAACATGGTCTTTGGTTGAGAGCAGGAGGTGAAGGCTTTCAGGGGTGATGATCAGGATTTCCGGTAGCGATGCCTTTTGCTTTTGACGTTCCGCCATGGGGGTATCGCCATTTCGGATGCCCACCTGCCAGGGCATTTGCAATTCTTCCAGCACTTCTTCCATGGCCCTGCCTATGTCTTTGGCCAATGCCTTGAGTGGGGATACCCACAAAAGACGGAGCTTGTTTTTTTTTCGGGTCTGCCAGTTGTCTGGATGTGCGTTGATGAAACTGATGAGGGCTCCCAGGAAAACGGAATAGGTTTTACCACAACCGGTTGGGGCATTGACGAGTCCGCTCTTGCCCTGGGCAATATGCTCCCAGGTTTCCAGCTGAAAAGCGAATGGTTTGCGCCCCCGCTCTTGCATCCATGATGATATGATGTGCAGACCTGGCAAGCTATTCATCTGCTGCGCTACCGATGATCAGGACGATTTCTCCTTTGACGCCCTTGTTGGCAAAGTGGTCATGAACTTCCTGTAGGCTACCCCGAATCGTTTCTTCAAATTTTTTGGATAGCTCCCTCGAAACAGAACAAGGTCTTGTTGGTCCAAAGTAGGTGATCAATTGCAACAGCGTTTTGACCAGGCGGACGGGCGACTCGTAGAGGATGATTGTTCTTTTTTCTGCCGCAAGTCTAGTCAGTAAAGTATGCCTTCCTTTTTTTAGTGGAAGAAATCCTTCAAAACAAAAACTGTCTGTGGGCAATCCGCTGTTCACCAATGCCGGAACAAACGCTGTTGCACCAGGCAGGCATTCAACTTTGATGCCATTTTTAATGCAATCCCTGACCAAAAAAAATGCCGGATCAGAAATGCCCGGTGTGCCTGCATCTGTGATGAGGGCCATGGTTTTGCCAGCCAGCATCTCTTCTACCAGCCTTTGCGTGATTTTGTGTTCGTTGTGTTGGTGATAGGGGAGCATACCCTTGCTGATGCCATAATGTTTGAGAAGAACACCTGAAGTGCGGGTGTCTTCTGCAAGAATCGTGTCCACCTCATTCAGCACAGTGACTGCCCGATAGGTCATGTCTGCAAGATTGCCTATCGGAGTGGGAACGATATACAGCATAAGGGTCTTTTATTGTGGTGCGGTGTAACCG
>CANEWJ010000027.1 GCA_947442625.1 Chitinophagaceae bacterium | reverse complement strand
TGAGGGCGGGATTCGAACCCGCGGTACAGTTTAACCCGTACGGCAGTTTAGCAAACTACTGATTTCAGCCACTCATCCACCTCACCTTCCGAAATCAAATGATTCAGGGAGGGCAAATTTACGGAAAGACTATGCAATCCCCAAAAGATTTGTGCATTTGTATTCAAACAAATATTACATGGCGGCCAGCTGGACCTTCTGCTGAAGCTCCATGACACTCTCCCTGAACATGTTGTCTGTATCCATCAGGTCTTTCACGGTCTGGCAGGAATGTATCACAGTGGTGTGGTCTCTTCCGCCGAAATGTTCCCCGATGGTCTTGAGAGAGTTTTTGGTAAAGATTTTTGCCAGGTACATGGTGATTTGACGGGCCTGTACAATTTCTCTCTTCCTGGTCTTCTGCAACAACCTGTCATAAGGCAGGTCAAAGAATTCACAGACCATTTTCTGGATGGTGTCGATGGTAATTTCTTTGGAAGACGTCTTGATAAAGTTGCGCAGCACCTTTTTGGCAAGATCCAGATCAATCTCACGCTTGTTGAGAGAAGACTGGGCCAGGAGTGAAATCAGGGCTCCTTCGAGTTCCCTGACATTGTTCTGGATATTGTAGGCAATGTACTTGACAACATCTTTGGGAAGGTCAAGCCCATTGTTCTTCATTTTTTTCTCAAGGATTTCTATCCTTGTTTCATAGTCAGGCACCTGAAGGTCTGCACTGAGTCCCCACCTGAACCTGCTCAACAACCTTTCCTGCATGCCCTCAAGGTCTTTTGGTGGCTTGTCAGAGCTCAAAATGAGCTGCTTGCCAGACTGGTGAAGGTGGTTGAAGATGGCAAAGAACGCATCCTGTGTTTTCTCCGCACGGTTGAAGAACTGAACATCATCAATGATGAGCACGTCTACCATCTGGTAGAAATGGATGAAATCATTGATGGCATTGTTCCTGCTATGGTCCTGAAACTGGTTGATGAATTTCTCTGAACTCACATACAATACAACCTTGTTGGGATGCAAGCGTTTTACCTCATTTCCGATGGCCTGGGTAAGATGCGTCTTCCCAAGACCAACACCACCATATACAACCAAAGGATTGAAGGATGTAGCACCTGGCTTTTCAGCAACCGTTTTACCTGCCCTGCGGGCAACCCTGTTGCAATCGCCTTCCACAAATGCATCAAATGTATAAATAGGATTGAGCTGTGAGTCGATCTGCATTTTCTTCAGGCCGGGGATCACAAATGGGTTCTTGACATGGTTGTTGATCACCAAAGGAAAATCCATTTCGTTATTAGAATAGCTCTTGAAGGATTGGCCACTTACATCCATGGTCAGGGGCTTGGCCTTGCCATTTCCACTGTCTACCATGATCCTGTATTCCAACCTTGCTTCCTTTCCCAATTCACGCTTTAATGTCTTTGCAAGGAGGTTGATATAATGTTCTTCAATGTACTCGTAGAAAAATTGACTTGGAACCTGGATCGTCAACACATTGTCCTTGATGGCAACAGGCTTGATGGGTTCAAACCATGTTTTAAAATGCTGCCACTCAACAATATCCTTGATGATAGCCAAACAATTGTTCCAAATTTTATCTAAAGGTTTGTCCATTCTTGCGTAAGCAGTTTTAGTTGGTTAAATGCTGACCGATTATGGCGTTTAAACAGGCAATTCTCCACATCCACAAAATTTCAATCAAATCGGGTTAGTCGGCGAATATATATTCAGTTTTTAAATAAAAAAATTTTTTAATCTACTATATTTTCCATTATCAATATTGATTGATTTTTATCTAATTTTTGTCCCCCTTCACCGGAAAAATCGTAATCCAAACGCCCCAGTTGCAGTCCACCCCAGCCAACCTGGTTCACCAGCACTTTTTTTCCAGCTTTGTTGGTATATTCCCTGGGCTTATCAAAGAACCTGTGTGTATGACCACCCAGGATCAGGTCAATGTGCTCAGACTCTTTTGCCAACACTTCATCACTGACCTTGTTGTCACTGTACTTATCGCCCAGGTGTGAAATACAGATTACCATATCACAGTTCTTTTCTTTCTTCAGCAAAGCTGCAGTACGACTGGCATTGCTGATTGGATCCAGGTACACTGTGTTGCCATAAAGGCTCTCAGGAACAAGGCCAATGAGCTCAATGCCTACACCGGTTACACCAATCCTTAGGCTACCTTTTTTAAACACCTTGTACGGCGCAAAATGATTTTCCATCGGCGTTTGCCCGAAACCATAGTTGCACATCAAGATGGGAAATTTTCCTTGGTCTGCCAGTTGTTTTACGAAGTTCTCCATACCCGCATCAAAGTCGTGATTGCCCATTACTCCTGCATCATACCCCATCATCTGCATGGCCCGCATCTCTGGCTCTCCTTTGAAAATATTGAAATAGGGCGTTCCCTGAAAAATATCACCAGCATCCAATAACAAAACGTTTTCCTCCTGTGCCCTGATGTTGCGGATGATTTCTGCCCTTGCGGCTATTCCACCCATGCCTGCATTTCTGGTGCCATCCATAGGAAAGGGATCCAACCGGCTGTGCACATCATTGGTGTGCAGGATGGTCAGCTTGGAGGATGATGAGGATGCGAATGAACTGCCATTGAGCAGCATGGCTCCGGCGGTCATTCCACCCTGTATGATGAATTTTCTCCTGTTCATTGTATGATCCTGTTTTTAGGCTCTCCAAACGTTTGTATCCCTGCCTTGTTGCTGGCCTTGCAATACTCAATGATTGCATCTCGCTGAAAATATCCTGTTCGCTGCTGTGGCAGTTGCTTGAACAAATTAAATCCTCCTCCCCCATCTACGGCATAATCTGAATTGACCATAAAGTAACTGCGGTTCATGTCTATTGGGAGTCCTCCAATCGTAACATCCACTGCTTTCTTGTCTTTTATCCGCATGCTCATGCCCGCAACGCCTCCGCCACCCCCATCTTCGGCCAGTCGATTCAGTGATTGCTGCAAAATGCTTCCTTTTACTTCCACAATCACAAGGGTATTGTCAAAAGGCATCACCTCGTAAATCACCCTCCGGTCAATCTTTCCAGCAGCGATGCGGTTGATGCGCACGCCACCATGGTTCATGAAGGCAACATCCGCCCGCTTGTCAAATTTCTCCCTGGCTGCCCACAGATAGGCATCTGCCAGGAAATTACCCAATGCGCTGTTGGGCACCTCCTTCAACAAATCTGTTGCATTTTGGGCAAGCACCTCATTCATGGTCATGTCTACACTGTCCCTGTAGGGTTTCAGCATACTGAGATAGGAAGTATCTGACTTCTTTGTCTGCCCAACTGAATAGCCCTTGTACCCAATACCCGAAAGGGTTTGGGAGGAATGGCATGCAGAGAGCAATACAAAAAACAACAAAAAAGGGCTAAAACGCTTCATCAGAATGGGTGTATGTGGGAAGGTAATGATTTTTGGACAAATCTTATTCACTGATTCAGATAAATGATAACTTCGCCGAAACAGTTATTTTTATGGGATTCGATCTTACCGGTAAACTTGTGGCCAAATTTGAAACCATTCAACGCAGTGCCACCTTCAAAACAAGGGAATTTGTTCTTGAAACCAACGAAGACATCAACGGCCGCACCATCACCAATTTTGTAAAGTTCCAATCAGTACAAGACAGGACAACAATTATTGATCGTTTTAACATTGGAGATACCGTAAAAGTCCACTTCAACCTCAAAGGTTCCCGCTGGGAAAAGAACGGACAGGTCAATTATATTACCAACCTTGATGCCTGGAGAATTGAACAAATCAGCATGGGCTCTGGTGGTTCCATCGAAACCCCTCCTGCTTTCTCTCCTGATCCTGAGAGCCAGCATGGCATAGCAGACGACTTGCCGTTTTAATATACTCCAATAATGCAGCATGAGGTCCTTTTGCAACTTTCTCCGAAAGATGCAGCGCAATCTGCTGTCATCTCGGAAAATATTGCCAATGAATTAGGGCTAGACCCCAAGAGGGTAACGGGTTTTCATTTCATCAAAAAATCCATTGACGCCAGAAAGCGGAATGTATTGATCAACCTCAAACTCCGTGCTTTTGTGGATGAGCCTTTTTTTGATGCAACCATTCCTGCCTTTGTTTTTCCAGATGTACGCAAATCAGCAAAACGAACCATGATCATTGGAGCAGGTCCAGCTGGGCTTTTTGCTGCCCTGGAATTGATTCAACAGGGCATCAAGCCCATCATCCTGGAGCGCGGAAAAGACGTGAGGGAAAGAAGGCGAGACCTTGCTGCCCTGAACAAGGAGGGCATCCTGAACGAAGACAGCAACTATTGTTTTGGCGAAGGCGGTGCCGGCACCTACAGTGATGGCAAGCTCTATACCAGAAGTACCAAACGTGGCAATGTCGACAAAGTATTGCAATTGCTTGTTCATTTTGGTGCAGACCCTGCGATCCTCTATACTGCCCATCCACATATTGGCACCAACAAGTTGCCAGGTATCATCCAGAACATCAGGCAACAGATCATCGAGGCCGGTGGTGAAGTGCATTTCAACGAGCGGGTGACGGATTTCACCATAGAAAACCAAAGGGTGAAATCGGTTCGCTGTGCTTCTGGCAACAGTTTTGAAGGCAACAACCTCATCCTGGCAACAGGTCATTCTGCCAAAGACATCTATCTGCTGTTGCACAACAAAAACATATTGATCGAGGCCAAACCTTTTGCCCTCGGCGTTCGGATTGAACATCCGCAATCACTGATTGATTCGATCCAATACCATTGCCCCAGTGCTATTGCCAGAAATGAGTTTCTGCCTCCTGCTGCCTACCAGTTGGTAGAACAGGTGAATGGCCGCGGGGTATTTTCTTTTTGTATGTGCCCCGGTGGCATCATTGCCACAGCCTCCACCGTTCAGAACGAATTGGTAGTCAACGGCTGGAGCCCATCAAAGCGGAACAATCCTTTTGCCAACTCAGGCATGGTGGTGCAGATTGGATTGGAGGATGTGATGAAAGGAATGCAGGCTAAAGCAAATCCCCTCTTGCTGCATCATTTTCAAGAAAATGTTGAACGAAGTGCATACACTGCGGGTGGTGGACAATTTGTAGCCCCTGCCCAAAGAATGACAGATTTTGTGCAAGGAAGAACCTCTTCCACCCTGCCTGAAAACTCCTACCTCCGCGGAGTGGTACCGGTCAACATGAAAGATGTGTTGCCAGATTTCGTTTTCAGTTCATTGCAAAATGCCTTCAAGGCTTTCGGCAAAAAAATGAAGGGATACTATACCGAAGAAGCCACCATCATTGCACCCGAAAGCAGAACCTCCTCTCCCGTAAGGATTCCGCGAGAACCTGAAACCCTTCAGCATCCACAGATCAGCAACCTATACCCCTGTGCAGAGGGCGCCGGATATGCTGGCGGAATTGTAAGTGCCGCCATGGACGGACAAAGGGTGGCCAACCACTTATCAATTTTCTCTTCAGCTGACAACTTTTCAATGTAATTTACCGTCACTATTAACTTATATGGATACAATTCTTGAAGTAAATGGCCTGAAGAAATATTTCTCAGGACAAAAAGCAGTAGACGACATCAGTTTCTCCATCGAAAAAGGCTCGGTTTTCGGACTGCTCGGACCCAATGGCGCAGGTAAAACAACCCTGCTCAGGATGATCACCGGCATCTTCTTTCCAGACGAGGGGAACATCACCCTGAATGGCAAACATTTTGAGCCACTGCGCGACAATGCCCTGATAGGATACATGCCTGAAGAGCGTGGGCTCTACAAAAAAATGAAAATCGGCGAACAGGTGCTTTATTTGGCACAACTCAAGGGCTTGTCCAAAAAAGAGGCCATGGAAAATATCAAAACCTGGTTCATCAAATTCCAAATGGAATCCTGGTGGAACAAAAAGGTGGAAGACCTCAGCAAGGGCATGAGCCAAAAGCTTCAGTTTGTGACCACTGTAGTCCACAATCCCAAACTGATCATCCTGGATGAACCCTTCAGTGGGCTCGATCCAGTGAATGCCAACCTGATCAAAGACGAAATTTTCAGGCTATCGAAAGAAGGGGCCACCATCATCTTCAGCACCCACAGGATGGAACAGGTTGAAGAGATCTGCGACCATATTGTATTGGTGAACAAAGGAGGTAAAATCCTGGATGGTACTGTTTCTAGGATCAAGCAAGACTTCAAGGAAAACATATTCGAACTTGGATTTGACCAGGCCCTGTTGGCAGAGCATACCGCCATTCATTTGTTTGATGTCAAAGAAAGCCAAGAAAACAAGCTGCGCATCAGGATCAACGACGGTTTCAGCAACAATGACGTGATCCAATTCTTCATCAACAAAGGATTGAACATCCGTTCTTTCAATGAGGTGCTTCCTTCATTGAACGATATTTTCATCCGCCTCATCCAGGGCACTCCAGAAGCAAGACAATTTCAAAACTGATCATTCTAATTCCATCTCATGAACAAGGTTTCACTCATCATAAAAAGGGAATACATCACCAGGGTAAAGAATAAGCGTTTTCTGCTGGTTACTTTCCTCATGCCCATCATCTTCATCGGCTTTATTGCAGGATCAGTTTATTTTGCAGCAAGCGGCCAGGAAGAAACCACCATTGCCGTTGTCAACGATCCTGGCTTTCTGAAAGAAAACCTCAACAGTGATTCAGGCAATGTAGTATTTGCCTTTCCTGAAGGAACAGACAGCGTCAACTACAAAGACAAAAAATATGACGGAATCCTTTACCCAGAGCTCTCAGAAGGCAAGCTGATGGCGGAATTGCACTCTTCAAAGCAACTGGGTTTTGAAACCACCCGCTATGTGGAGCGCCAGTTGAACAAGGCCTTGGAAAACAAACTTTTGCTGGAAAAAGGCATCGATAAATCTACCCTCGATTCCATTGCTGATGCATCCGAGGAAAATGTTGTCCTGAAAAACATGGTGGCAGACGAAGAGGGAAAATCAAAGGAATCCAATGCTGGCATTGCCTATGGCGTTGGCTTTGGTAGCGGCCTCCTGATTTACATGACCATGTTCATTTTTGGCGCCATGGTGATGCGCGGGGTTGCAGAAGAAAAAACCAACCGCATTGCAGAAGTCATCGTGTCTTCCTGCAAACCTTTTGAACTCATGCTGGGCAAAATCATCGGTATTGCAGGTGTTGGCCTTACGCAGTTGCTTTTGTGGATTACCTTGATGGTGGCCCTTTCCAGCTCACTCTCTGCCTTCATTCCTGCTGAAACCTATCAGCAGTTTCAATCAATGCAACAGGGCCAGCAAATGGTGGGCAGTGCAGCAGCAGCCAATCCTACTGCACTGAGGATCCTGGAAGCAAAATCAACCATCATCGAAAGTGTTAACTGGATGCTGATCATCAGCTGCTTCCTGTTCTATTTCCTGGGTGGATACCTTTTTTACGCCTCCCTTTTTGCTGCCATCGGCTCTGTCATCAATGAAGACCCGCAGGAAGCACAGCAATTGATGCTCCCCATCACCATGCCCATCTTCTTCTCCTTTGTCATCCTGCAATCGGTGCTCAGCAATCCTGGCAGCCCCTTGGCCGTTTGGACCAGCATCATCCCCTTCACCTCACCAATCATCATGATGGGAAGGATTCCGTTTGGCGTACCTGGAACCGTGCCGTATTGGCAGTTGGCGGCCTCCATGCTCAGCCTTATCGGTGGATTTATCCTGACCACCTGGTTTGCAGGAAAAATCTACAGAACGGGCATCCTCATGTACGGGAAAAAGGCCAGCTGGAAGGAAATGATCAAATGGAGTTTCAGGAAAAGCTAAAACTTCTGTTCGACGTTTAAACATTGGCATCATTTTTGGTGTATTCTTGCCGTATGAAACTACTTTACGGCTACCTCAAGCCTTACAAATGGCTTATTGGGCTCACCATGCTCCTTGCTACCATCAATACAGTGTTTTCACTGATTGATCCGATCATCTTTGGAAAGATCATCAAACTCTCCCAGGACATCAACATAAAGCAGGAAAACGGCAGCAATTTTAGCTGGGATGATTTTTTCGCTGCTACATTGACCCTTTTGCTGATGTCGATGGGTACGGCCATGATGAGCCGCATTGCCAAGAACATGCAGGATTATTTTGCCAATGTTGTGATCCAAAAATTTGGCGCAAGAATTTTTACAGATGGTCTTCAACATGCCATGAAACTCCCCTACCAAGAGTTTGAAGACCAGCGCAGTGGTGAAACCCTGAGCATCCTCACCAAAGTGCGGACAGATACAGAGAAATTCATCAACTATTTCGTCAATGCACTGTTTGCCATTATCGTAGGCATCATCTTTGTTTTTATTTATGCTTCTGTATATGTGCACTGGTCAGTGCCTATTGCTTATGTGGTCGGCATTTCATTGCTGTCCTGGGGAACGAATGCCCTGAGCAAAAAAGTAAAACTGATCCAGAAAAAAATTGTCAGCAGCACCACTTCTTTAGCAGGCACCACAACAGAGAGCCTGAGAAATATCGAATTGGTAAAAAGCCTAGGCCTTACACAACAGGAAGTCAAGCGGCTTAATGCGGATACTTACAAAATCCTTGGCCTGGAACTCACCAAAGTAAAAAGAATCAGGAGCATCAACTTTTTGCAAGGCACACTGGTCAATACGTTGCGCCAGGTCATCCTGTTTTTGTTGATGTGGCTGGTGTTCAAAGACAAGATGCAACCTCACGAAATGGTGACCATGCAGTTCTTCTCTTTCTTCATTTTCGGACCATTACAGGAAATCGGAAACATCATTCTTTCTTACAGGGAAGCAGAGGCCTCCATCAACAATTACCACAAGTTGATGGAAAAGCAACCGGAGATGAAACCTGAAAATCCGGTTCACCTCGGTGATGTTGAAACACTCAGTTTTGATCATGTTGGCTTCAAGCACATCACTGCAAAACAAAAGGCCATCGACGGCATCAGCTTTTCAGTAAAGCAAGGTGAAACCGTTGCGTTTGTAGGGCCTTCCGGCTCTGGCAAAACAACCTTGATGAAACTCCTTGTAGGACTCTATCGCCCACAAGAAGGAAGGGTGCTTTACAATGGTTTGGATGAGAATGAGATTGATTTTGAAGACCTCAGAAAACAAATTGGTTTTGTTACACAAGACACCCAATTGTTCTCGGGAACCATCAAAGAAAACCTGCTGTTTGTCAACCCTGAGGCAACTGAAGAAGAAATACAATTGGCCCTGGACAAGGCTTCCTGCGAAACACTGCTCAAAAGAACAGAGAATGGCATCAACGCTGTGATTGGTGAAGGCGGACTGAAATTATCTGGTGGCGAGAAACAAAGGATTTCCATTGCCCGCGCCCTTCTGCGCAACCCAAGGGTCTTGTTGTTTGATGAAGCCACATCAGCGCTGGATTCAATTACCGAGGAAGATATCACCGCAACCATCAGAGAAATTTCTGCCAGAAAAGAGCAGATCACTTTGCTGATTGCCCACAGGCTCTCCACCATCATGCATGCAGACAGGATCTATGTGCTCGAAAAAGGCGTCATTGTTGAAACTGGCTCCCACGAAGAACTCTTGGCAGAGAAGGGATTGTATTATGCCATGTGGAGGCAGCAGATTGGGGAGAGGGAGAAGGTGTAGAAAGGTTGAAGGGGGAAAATCTCGGCAAATTCCGGTGTTTTCCTCCGTTCTGCGTATTGCATACCATTTACCTTAGCGGAAATTGGTGTGTATGATATTGAGGCCGTTAGCAGATCTTACGTTTAAAAAAGTTTTTGGGGAATGTGATGATTTATTGATCAACCTGATCAATGCTTTGCTGGAACTTCCCGATGCTGTTGTTTCAATAGAATACCTGCAAAATGAACTTTTGTCAGAGCAGGGTACAGGGAAAAACACAATTGTTGACGTGCGATGTACAGACCATGCAAGCCGCCATTTTATTGTGGAGATGCAAATAGCCCATCATGCTTATTTTTTAGAGCGGTTGTTGTTCAATGCCGCAAAAGTATTCTCGTCACAGTTGGAACGGGGCGACCCTTATGTTAAAATTCAACCTGTTTACGCCATCAGCATAATGGATGATATTCTGGTAAAGACGAATGACCACTGTGTGCAGACCTACTCAGTCATCAATCACCATGATGTTGATGAACGGGCAAGTGGCTTCCAAATAGTTGTACTCGAACTGGCCAAATGCAGGAAATTGCGTAATTTAGACATGCAAAAACCCTTAGACAGGTGGATTCAATATTTTATCAACCCTGAATATTATCTGGCCATGGAAAAACAGGAATTGGAACAAATGCCCTACCAGAGAAAAGCCATTGAAATATTGGACACCACAAATTTTACCCCAGGTCAAATGCGGGCCTATGACCAATACATTGACTCGGTTAGGCTTTACAATACAATTATGGATGATGCTTGGGAAAGGGGCATTCGTGAGGGTAGTGCAAAAGGTTTAGAGGAAGGTTTAGCGGAAGGTAAAGCAGAAGGTAAGTCGGAGGGAATACAATTATCTGTTTTAATGCTGAGAGAACTGAAAGCAGGTATCGATCCATCCATCATTGCAGAAAAATTCAAGGTTGAACCTCAACTTGTAGAACAATTAAAAGCCTTGGCATAAATCAGCAGCCTCCAGCGTAATTGGAGAAAGTTCTAATTCGTCAGATCCTCCACTTCACTGAGCAACACTTCCAATGCGGTGGTGCTTTGAAATATTTCTATCAAAGAGAAAAACAGGGATACCAACAACGCAATCAAGCTGGTGGCAAAAAGTAAATTGGCCAGTGAATCCCAGGACCTGTAAATGCAATACATGCAAGCCACGCAGAGCAGGAAACTGAAGACCCCGGCTGCCTGCATGTACCTTATGTAATTTAATCTTTTCCGGAGGCTCTTGATCTGCTCCAGCAGATTTTTCTTGTTCTTCAGATGAATATAATCATCAAATAGCTTCCGCACCAAACTGGCAATCGCAAGAAACCGATTGGTATACGCAAGCAGCAAAAGGCTGATGGCGGGGAAAAGTAATGCGGGGGTGGTGATGGAGATTTCCATTGGGGTTGAAGAAGTTGAAAGGGTTTAATGAGTTGAGATTATCTACCGAAGACAGATCTGTCAAAGATAAATAAATCTTAAACTGCTTAAACCCCTTCAACCCCTTCAACGTTCAAAACTACTTTACTGACAACTTAAAATCAATTGAAATATCAGTTCCACCTTTAGAAACCGGGTCTCCAGCTGCTTTTACACCAGGCTTGTGTTTGAGGGTCACATTAAGTGTGCCAGTGCCTGCTGCTGCTGCGGCGGTCCAAGTAGAGGTAATCCCCAGAGGCAAACCCTTGCCGTCATTGTTGAGATTGGAAACTGCAACCAGTCCGTTTGTAGCTGTATAATAAAGCTGATGATCATTGGCTTCAGCCAATATCTCGGCAGTAATATTATCGGCCGGAGAAGTACTTTCATTTAAGATTTCAAGTGTGCAATCATAGATCTTTCCTTTGGCAAGAACGATCTCATCAAACTTGGAAGGAGCTGCACCGCCTTCGCCATCGAGATCCTTGAATTCAAACGTGGTGATTGCACCTGTTCCGCCGAGAACCTTTTCTGTAAGCTTCACTTTTACAGTGGTGATCAACTCTTCCTCATTGGGATCTGCTTTGTCTTTTTTACATCCTACGATAGAAAGCATCAGCATAAAAGCAAGGGCGAGATACATGTTCTTCTTTTTCATTTGATTTGATTTTAAATGGTTAATTTAATTTTTATGGCAATATTTCTTCCACGATCCAATGAAAAATACCGGAAGGCATTCATGTAATCGCGGTAAGACACATTAAAAAGATTGGTCGCGCTCAACACCAGTTCTATACGGCGTTTGCGGACATCAATTGCAGTTGTCGATTCTGCATTGAAGAGGGAATATGCTGGAGGCGGAGCCATATAATCTGACTGCATTGTTGTATTTCCGGCAGCATCGGTCACCTTGATGTTACCTGTTGGTGGCACATGCTTTTGTTCGGTTACATGCTGCATACCAAACTTAATGGATGATTGCCTCCATTTCTTTCCATCAATAAAACTGTATTCCAAATCGGCCTCAAACCTGTCGGAAGGCATCTGTATCAACCAGGTCTTTTCGGTTGAATTGTATGCCCTCAGCACAGATCCTTTCAGATGGGCTTGAAGATGATTGGTGAAACGATAAGCCAGGCGCATGTCCATGCCCGTAAGGCTTGCATCGGTCTGAGCATAATCAAATGCAGGGAAAGCACCCCTTATCGTCAACAAGGCCGGATAGGTGGGCTTAAGGTAAATGAAGCCATTGATCACCTTCTGGTATATTCCCAGTTCTGCTTCCCATTTTTCATTGTTGTAAACAAGGGTACCCAAAACGCTGAAAGCCCTTTCAGGATTGAGGTTTGGACGACCCCGTTCAATTCGAGCAGCTCCATGATGGAGCCCATTGCTGAACAGTTCATTCACCTGTGGAGAACGCCATGCAGTGGATGCAGTGAATGAAGTACGCAAATGGTCACTGAATTTATACGCTATTACACCAGTACCAGAAAGACCAGAAAAAATTCTTTGGCCATAAGGATCACCAGACACCAGGGCATTGCCCATCAAGAGATCAAATGGTTTTGGGTCATTATCCTTGATATTGAATCTGTTTCTATGGTCGTATCGAAGACCCAGCTCCACCTGCCACTTTTGATGATGATAGCGTTCTGCAGCCCAGAAGCCCAGGTCAACGGATTGATAGTTGGGAACGAAATACCTATAGTTGATATAATTGTCCTGGTACATGGCATTGACCCCAATAGAACCTTTGATTTTTTTTTCGGCAAAATGTTCCCAAACCAAATCCGCCATATGGGTCTGGAGGTTCAACTGCAATTGGGGCAGGTCAGACGCAGATCTGGTAAGGTCAAACTCTTTGCGGATGTTCAACTGCGAGGAGAGTGTAAGATTGATCCTGCTGTGCCCCACCATTTCAGAAAAGGCCTTGAATTTAAACAAGTGGTGCTGAACAGCCTGGTAGGGCCTTTCGATGGCATAACTGAATCCTTCATCGCGGATATACGAAGGGGGCGATTGGGCGCGGATGGCGTTCTCCAAATCCGTTAGGTTTCCAATGTGGGAGCCAGAGAAGATGCCAATGTTGGTATTGAAGATGCTGTAAAACAATTCAGCCCCTTTGTTCTTTTTTCTCCAACCAGCAGCCGCTGACATGTTCATTTCTTCGACACCGGAATTTTTCAGCCAGTATTCAGGTGTCCTTGCATTCCCACCACGTTTCAGGGTTGCTTGTAGCCGCCAGGCAGTGGTTTCATTTTTATCAAATGCGCTCTCCACCAAGGCAGAAACAACGCCCTGCCTGTTGTTGGAAAATGCCGCCAGGTTGACTTCACCCTGCATTTCTTTTTTGTATTGAAGCAATCGTGGCTCCACCAAAACGACGCCGCCAATGGCATCTCCACCGTAACGAACGGATGCCGCTCCTTTGATCACCGTCAGCCGGTTGGCCACATAAGGGTCAATCTCCGGCGCGTGCTCACTTCCCCATTGTTGACCTTCCTGCCTGATACCATTGTTGAGGATAAGGACCCGGCTGCTGTGAAGCCCTTGAATGACGGGCTTGTAAATATTGTTTCCTGTTTGCAAAACAGTAACACCGGTAATCCTTTGGAGTGATTCGCCAAGCGACAAACCCCTGGTGGCTGCCAGTTCCTTTCCTTTCAACTCTCCCGTCATCCCCTCAGGACGGACAGTAGCCGCACCCACAACAACCACTTCCTTCAACAGGTTCTCCGCATGCGAAAGTTCAAATGATTTGCTAAGGTCTTCTTTGAGGTGAAAATGAAAATCAAGTGCCTGGCAATCCGCATGGGTGATGCGCAGGGTATATTCGCCAGGACAAATGCCCGATAGGGAATAGTTTCCCTGAACATCAGTCTGGATGGTCTTTTTCAATTCTACAACCGTAACTGAAGCGCCGGCCAATGGAGAGCGGGTATCCGCATCCTTAACCGTACCACTGATGCGTAAAATGCACTGTGCGTTGAGGTGCAGCGCAGAAAAAAGGAAAATTGTTATGGCGGCCAATAGCCTCATGGGTTCATTTGAAACCTAAAACTAATGAAATTTTAAATATTTGCAATACTGTTGCAAATATTTAAAAACGCTCGATGAGTCCGGCTATGCCCTGGCCTCCGCCCACACAGGCTGAAACCATGCCATACTTTCTATTGAGGCGCTTTAAATCGCCGAGGATTTGAACACTGAGTTTTGCACCAGTGCATCCCAATGGATGCCCGAGTGCAATGGCACCTCCATTGATATTGACCTTCGCTGAATCAAGTCCCAGTGTATTGACTACCGCGATGGCCTGGGCCGCAAATGCTTCGTTCAACTCGACAAGGTCGATATCTTCAAGGCGCATGTTGACTCCTTTCAGCAGTTTGGGGATCGCCTCAACCGGGCCGATTCCCATGAGCCTTGGATTCACTCCCGCAACAGCACAGTGCACCAATCGTCCAAGGGGTTGAAGCCCAAATTCTTTTACCATGGCCTCGCCCATCACAACAACAAAAGCTGCACCATCACTGTTTTGTGAGGAATTCCCCGCTGTCACAGATCCATTGACAGCAAAAGCAGGTTTCAATTTTGACAGTCCCGCGATACTGGTATCCGCACGAACCCCTTCATCTGTATCCACAGTAAATGTTCGTTGTTGTTTTTTCCCGTTTTCATCGAGATAGACCTCATTGACTTGAATTGGTGCAATCCCTTCTTTAAAAAATCCTTGGTGAATGGCTTGAAGGGCTTTTTGGTGGGATGATAAAGCAAACGCATCCTGTGCTTCACGGGAAACATTGTATTCTTTGGCAACCGCCTCGGCAGTCAGCCCCATATTCAGATAATAATCGGGTTCATCGGAAGCAATCTGAAAAGAGGGAACGGTTTTCCATCCAGCTGCTGGCACAAAACTCATGCTTTCAACGCCTCCTGCAATGATACAGTCTGCCATTCCAGCCCTGATCTTGGCGGTTGCCATGGCAATGGTTTCAAGCCCTGATGCGCAATACCTGTTCACTGTAATGCCAGGCGCCTGGTGGCCCAGTGCCCTTGCCGCAATGATCCTGCCCACCTGAAGCCCTTGTTCGGCTTCGGGAACAGCATTGCCCACCATTACATCATCGACACGGGTCTTTTCCAATGCAGGGATGCTTGCCATCAGCTGCTGGATGACATCAATGGCAAGATCGTCAGGACGGGTAAATCGAAAACCGCCGCGCTTTGCTTTGGTTACAGCGGTGCGAAGTCCGGCAACGATATAAGCTTCTTGCATAGATTCAATTTTGGAGATTGTCCAAAATTAAGCATTTGCGGACAGAGGAGTTCTGCGGAGCCTAAGAAAAATAGATTGATGAAATTAAGCGTGGGTAAGCAGAAAATCTGCATCAATATGCAACAACTTGTGGATTCCCTTCAAGAAAGAAACATCTGGCTTTCTCTTACCAGAAAGAATTTCAGAAACCTTTGAAGGAGAAAATCCCAATTTTTCCGCCAAGGTTGTTTGAGAGATTTTCTGTTCAAACATTTTAAGATCAACCATTTCTGGTATCGACTGGGGCTCTCTTTGTGGCTTCAAATGAAGCACATCATTCTCATATTTTTCTGCAGCCTCCGCCATGGTTGAAAGCCTATTCAATTCAGCCTCAGTCAGAAGATGCTCCCCTTTGTTCATCATCTCATATACATCCACCATGGTTTGGTGATATTCCTTTTTTGAATTGATTTTGTATTTCATCGATCAATGCTTTTTAAAAGTTACG
Source organism: Chitinophagaceae bacterium (assembly GCA_947442625.1). GTDB lineage: Bacteria > Bacteroidota > Bacteroidia > Chitinophagales > Chitinophagaceae > Pollutibacter. The sequence goes on along the minus strand of CANEWJ010000027.1, from coordinate 8,290 downwards.
CTTGACGCTTCCAGTTGATCATAGTCACTGTGGGTGCCAATAAAAAGAATAAAAACAGTCCTGACTTTGAAAATTATCAATGCAATGAGCCGAAAATGGTTCCCCTTCAAATCAAACACATATCGATCATTTCCAACCGCATCAACTGAATTGAAGCTATTTTTCATTTCAGAAAAGTTTTTCCAATTAGAGGTACTAACTATCTCATACCACTTAAAGACTGCAACAGCTGCCTCTGGATACTTTTCAGCGAAATCCCTAAGCACTGCCTTAGACACAATAACCACTCTCACAGATTTTTACAAAATTAGAATATTTTTCTATTTTTTAGAAAATATTTCTATAAAATAAAAAAGGGGCTCAAGGCCCCTTTAAACTGATACTCGAATTCTTTAATCCGCTTTACCGGGGATTGATGCAAATCCTTTTTCCTTTTGTGCAAGGTATTTCTCTATGCCGCTCAGGATTTTAGCTGCGATCTCCTCCTGTTTGGTTTTGATAATGGCAAGATCCTTTTCATTTGTAATAAATCCTGGGTGCACCATGATGGCAGGAATGGATGATTTGTCTAACACCCATTACAGCCCAATAAAAAATGCGTTGTTCCTTCGATGCCGGAGTGAGAAATGAAAAATCCCGGTCACTTGAGGCAACCGGGATTAATTTAAAACTTTCAACTTATAATTGGACTACTCATTAGCCTATTAAAGAATGATCACTCGTTTGATGTACTGATTGAAACCATGTGTAATCTTGATGAGGTATACACCAGGTTTGGCATTTTGTAAGAAGATACTTCTTCTATAGTTTCCACTGAAATTTGCCTGCGTTTGTCGGAATACTTCTCTTCCGTCCGAACTTAAAACGGCAATAGCTAAATCCTCTTTGCCTGTAACACTGAAGCTTAGATTAAAGTTGCCATTGCTTGGGTTAGGAGCTACAGTAAATCTGATTTTATCTGGAGCAACATTAATTATTGAAGTTACTGTTACATCTTGTTCTGCAGATAAGCTTTCGCAATTAAAATCATCAAGAATTGAAGTTCTGTATTTACCAGATTGAGTGACTTTAAGTTTTTGTCCTTTTTCACCTTGAATATCAACTCCATTCAACTGCCATTGATTGCCATTTGCAATAGAACTAATCAAGGTATCAGCAATTCTTGTAACTGTAGGAATCAAATTATTGATGGCTGTAACGGGAGTTTTAGCTGTTGGACAACCTTCTGAAAGCAGTCTTACTCGCATGTCGTAGAAGAAATAGTAGAACTGATTTGGATCGGCAGTAGATGAAGGAACAACACTGTTTCCTGTAACACTGAGCCCCGTGTTTATGCCATTAATATTTTGTGGATAAGGTGAAGCGGCAATATTATTGTTTCTATACACTGTTGCGCCATCAGTACACTGCATAATCAACACGTGATTTCCGGGTGTGATTACGCCAAAGTTCACATTGAAAATCATTCCCTTGTCGTTGGGATCATTCTCTGTAACTACACCAGCTTGTGCAGTTGGTCTGGTATTGGAGACAATAAAATCTCTTTGACCCAAATTGAAATAACTATATCCCCCTTGAGCATTTTCGCTCGCCAGATCAGCCAAGATAACTCTGACCTTACCAGGATTGCCAATAAACATCTTTACGGATTCAATTACCATTGGAACAGCATTGGAGAAACGTACGAAATTGCCGTTAAATTCATTGTATCCTCCATTAGCAAATGCTGTTTTGTCTTTGGGGCCTACTGTTCCAACAAGGTCGTTAAAGGATCCAAAATATTTCTTGTCAGCTTTCAATATACTTGTATTGGCGACTGTATTAACTGTTGATAAAGCAAATGGCATTTTTGCGGTATCCGATACAAACCAGCTGATATAATTACCAGCAGTTGCAGTACCTCTAAGCAAAGCTGCTGAATTATTGCAAATCAAAGCCTGTAAACCAGTAGGTGCAACACCTGAAGCCAAAGCATTTGCTTCTGAAATCACCTGGTTGTTTTCAGCATTCTGATCAGTCACTACATTTGATTTTGCTGTAAACGTATATTTGGAATTAGCCTTCATTACAAAAGGTGTCTGAAATGTGTACTCAGATTCAGCACCAGATACAAGTAGACCATTAAATACACCTGTGATGGTTGAAAGAGGATTTCCATTTTCTTTTATGTCTACCGACAAAGGAATATTTCTTTGCTCTTTGCTTCCTGAGTTTCTTAATTTAATCGTAACATACTGTGAGCCATCTGCACATTCACGATCAAAAGGGTAAACAATTGAGCTTAAGGCTAGATCGTTCGAAGGTCTTACTATAGTTAGCGTATAATCCTGCGTTTCTCCTCTTGTATACCTGCCGGAAGGTTGAATTGAGTTAGGGGCATTGGTTTCTGAAACAATTACACGCATCAGCAAATTATCTCCAATGGCAAAGCCTGTAGGAAAGCTGATGATTGTTTTGAAAGTGCTATCGTTTTGTAGTGCCTGACTGGTTGCAAATGATTCCCCCGCATCTCCAAAATCACCATCATTATTGGTATCAATAAATATTTTGGCATACCTGACATTGTTGGTTTTATCGCAACTTCTCACGCGCATAGAGAAAGCATTTGAACCACCCGATTCAATGGTAACGGTAGAGAGTCTGCTGTCTTGATAGCTGCTACAGGTGTCTTTGTATTTTATGCTGACGTCTCCAAATGAAAGCGAATCAATGTAAGCACCACTTTGGTCACTGAATGTGGCAGCTGAGTATGCTGTTCCACCAATTCCAGAAACAATCAAAGAAAAATTCTGACTGCCGCCACCTCTGATCAGTTGGCCTTTGTGACGTACCTCAATGGTGTATGTTTCGCCAAGCAAAACAGAGTCGATCTCAATCTTTTCAACATTATCAACATCATTGTCTCCTCTTGTAGCAGGGCTAGCAGGGGAGCTACCATCTAGTTTCCAAGGGAAGAAAGTTTTGTTTCCTTGTTTAACGCGAAGGTCTAAATCATTTACCAATTTCTTATCCCTAGCATTGAGCGTTCCGGTTGGAGTAACTGAACCGGCTGGGTCAGTCCATACAATTGTTGCACTCAGAGAACCTTTGCCTGATGCAACTACATTTACGGTATATACTGAATCATTTTTCAGGTTTTTTTCTACTACCAAATTGTTTTTTGTGTTATTGAGCACACCTGCTGCTCTGGCAATATTGGCAAGGCCCCATCCATGTTTATAATCTGGACCCGGAACAGTTGTTGCTTTATCAGTAGTGTGTAAAATCAATCCCTTGATGGTGGAGGACCATGCGGCATTGTTGTTGTTTTTTCTCATGAAAAGCTCTTGCAATAAAATAGCGGAACCAGCTACTGTAGGAGAGGACATTGATGTACCAGATAGCGTTGAATAAGTAGAATTACTCCCGGAACCTGAAGAAGTTAGTCCTGAGCCATTTGCTACAACATCTGGTTTTATCCTGCCATCGTCTGTCGGTCCAAAACTGCTACTGCTACTGAGAACTACATCAGATGCTGAGGTATAGCCACCTGAAATAGGCAAAACATTTCCTACAATCAGCGCATTCTTGGCATTAGAATAAGTGGGTAATAAATCAAAACCACTTTGATCGTTTATGCCTCCTGGCCTTGCCCCTGCATCGAACATGGCATTGGATTCATTAAATCTCCAATAGTTGGCGCCAATAGCAGGACCGCTTTCGTTTCTGTTGTTGCCTGCTGATTTCACAAGAAGGTAGTTAGGCGATAGGGTTGCTATTGAATCCCACATTTGTGCCTCTGAACTGTAATGACCAAATTTCCAGTCCTCCGTTGATCCTGGAGCGCCCCAAAATTCCCACCTGTTTTGTGCACTGTTGAATCTCCATCCTGCAATACTGCCATAGGAGTGATTAGACACAAGAAGGTTTGAAGCTTCACCGGAGATCTCCGAGATGTGATTGGCAAAATCATAAGCAATGATTCCTTTGATGCCATGTGCCATGCCTTTTGCTATACTATTCACTCCTGAAGCTACCAGAGTACCAGTAACGTGTGTTGCGTGATTGTCTTCTGTTGCAGGGTTGTCCTTTTGTGTGATTCTACCAATGAGCTCAACGTGTGACTTATTGACCAAACCTCCATCCCACAAAGCGAGCTTGTTGGTAAGTAAATCACTTGATCCATTTAAATTTAATCCAGCGCTTCCTCCAGTCCATAATTTATTTGTACCAATTGTAGATGCAGCTATTACATTGCTTTGAGTGCCAACATACATGGGAAAACCTAGTTCGTCAACGCCAACCAGTTGAGCGACGTTCCCCTTGTCATCTGCAATGGTAAATCTCCATCCCTTTTTTGCAGCAAGGCTCATTGCTTTTTCGTACCGCTGGGTTTCGATTATACGTTGATCATTTGAAATTTTCTCAAGGTCACGAACTTGAGGTATGGTTTGCTTTTGTGCATTCAATAATGTGTTACATAGCAATAAAAAAGCTGCAACAACAAAAATTTTATTTTTTTGCATTCTCATAAGGTTGAAGATAAAAATTATTGGCCTGAAAAAGCTAACTTGTTCAGCATTCGCGAAAATATAAACAATAACTTTAAATGGATGTGCCAAATGTGGAATAACGGGAAAATGATGGTTTTTATGCTGCTGCTGTTTTCCCTGGTGGGTTGTGGGGGTGCAAAAGTGCAGGTTACTGGTAAGGTGAAGCGTGTAATGGGCAACCAGATGCCTTCGCCTGATCTGCTAAATGAAGAGCCAGCAGGCTTTAGTACTACGGTCTATTTCTTTGCCCCCACACTGATGAACATGGGTATGCCCACCGGAGAACAGGGGGTGTTCTTGATGACAGATAAAAAATTGGTTGCCAAATCGTTATCAGAAAAAGATGGCAGTTTTACGTTGAAATTAAAGCCAGGAAAGTACTCGGTCCTTTTGGGAAAAGACGGACAGTTTTATAGCAATATTTCCAGCCTGGATAGACTCATCAATCCCATTGAAATCAATAAAAGCAGCAAAAAGCCTATCGTTTTAATGGCTGATTGGGGAGCTACTTATTAGCAGTAGGTCTTTGCCTGGGCCAATGTCTTGTTCACAACTAAATATTTAGTCTTCCAAATTATTGCTGAATTATTATAATAGATGGTTTGATCTGTTTTACCTTCGCCACGATGTACAATGTGATAAGAAATGCAATGTTTTTGCTGGACGCTGAAAGGGCCCACTACCTTTCAATGAATGCCCTTAAACTATTGTGCTCCATTGGCCCGATCAAATGGACCATCAGCAAGGCGTTTTCACCGAAAGACAATTCTTTGGAACGCCAGTTTTTCGGGCTGAATTTCAAAAACCCCGTCGGATTGGGTGCAGGCTTTGACAAAAACGCTGCATATTTAAGAGAACTGGAAACCCTGGGATTTGGCTTTGTAGAAATCGGAACAGTCACTCCCCTGCCCCAGGAAGGCAATGAAAAGCCGCGTCTTTTCAGGCTTCCGGAAGACAAGGCCCTGATCAACAGGATGGGGTTCAACAATGACGGGGTGAAGGTGGTCAGAAAGCGGTTGGAGGAGTGGAAGGGGATGCAAGGAAAAAGCCTCGAGGAGAAAATGATCATCGGCGGCAACATTGGCAAGAACAAGGTTACGCCCAATGAAGATGCCTGGAAGGATTATGAGATTTGCTTCAATGAACTCTTTGACGTGGTGGACTATTTTGTTGTAAACGTGAGTTCACCCAATACCCCCGGCCTAAGAGCCCTTCAAGACAAGGACGCCCTCTTGAAAATTCTGGGAACCCTGCAACAAAACAACCAACAAAGGGCTGTACAAAAGCCAATACTCCTGAAAATTGCGCCTGATCTCACTGATGGGCAATTGCAAGACATCGCAGCACTGGCAGAAGAAATACAGCTCGATGGAATTGTTTCAAGCAATACAACCATTTCAAGGGAAAAACTGTCTGATGGTTCTAGGTGCATGGCTGAAAAAATGGGCATGGGTGGATTGAGTGGGAAGCCGCTGAAATCAGCCGCTGATGACATGTTGAAAAAAATAGTGCTGCTGACCAATGGAAAGGTTCCAGTGATTGCCAGTGGAGGTATTTTCACAGCTACCGATGCCCAAGACAAATTTGATCATGGCGCTGCGCTTGTGCAAGTATGGACCGGCTTCATTTATGAAGGACCAGGGATTGTAAAAAAGATTTGTAAAGGATTAAAATAAACACATGACCAGTTTACTGACCGTTGATTCGTTGATAAGCCTGATTACACTTTCTTTGCTTGAGATTGTGTTGGGCATAGACAATGTGATTTTTGTTTCCATTTTGATGGGACGATTGAAAGCAGAACAAAAGCTTGCTGCACGCAGGGTATGGATGATCCTGGGCATCAGTGTCCGCATCTTGTTACTCCTCGCCCTGGGATGGCTGGTTGCCAATGGCAACAAGGAATTGTTTGGACTGGACCTGAATGGCAAACATTATGGATTCAACCTCAGGAACATGATTCTTTTTAGCGGTGGGCTGTTCCTGCTTTACAAAACTGTTAAAGAGATTCACGCAAAACTGGAAGGAGAAAACGAATTCAATGCTGAAGGAAAGAAAGTCCAGGCTTCTTTTTTCAGCATCGTTTCACAGATCATCCTGATTGACATGATCTTTTCTTTTGACAGCATCATCACGGCAGTGGGAATGGCAAAACACGTGGAGATAATGATTGTGGCTGTGATCATCGCCATGGTCATCATGTTTTTCTTCTCAGAAAAAATCTCCACTTTTATTCACAAGCATCCAACATTGAAAATGTTGGCGCTTTCTTTTTTGCTCATTGTTGGTTTCAGCCTTTTCTTTGAAGGATTGCAGCCCCTGCACGGAAGCCACATTGAAAAAGGTTATATCTACTTTGCAATGGCATTCTCTTTTGGGGTTGAAATGTTGAACATGCGGATGAGGAAAAAGAGCAAACCCGTTGAGTTGTACGAGCCCATCATCAAGGCAGAAAAATAGCTTAGCCCCTCAACAAGACTGCGCCAACAATACCGGCAGTTTCAGTTCTCAAACGGGATTCACCCAAGCTTACGGGTTCAAAATTGTATTGTATTGCAAGGGCCAGCTCCTCTGCAGTAAAATCACCTTCGGGACCAATCAACAAGATGCTGTCTAAGGATTGCCCTGTCAGCTGGGGTTTGTTTCCTTCCATACAATGTGCGATGAATTTGTTTGGAGGAAGATCCATTGAAAAAACAGTTGCAAGCTTTACGGGTTCATGCAAGAAAGGGAAATGAAATTGTACAGACTGTAAACAAGCACTGACAAGGATTTGCTGAAAACGTTCCTGCCTGAAATGCTGTCGCTCGGTTCTTTCTGCCAGCAAGGGAATGATGGCAGTGATGCCAATTTCAGTAACCTTTTCAAGCATCCATTCAAATCTCGCCGTATTTTTTAACAATGAAATACCAAGGATCATTTTTTTGGGTGGAGCAGGATGCGCAATCTTTTCTCCCAAAGCAACCATGAGTTGCTTTTTATCAGCTTGCAGGATATCAGCTGCTGCAGAACAGCCTTTCCCGTCTGTCAACACCAGCTTCTCCCCCACTTGCATGCGCAACACAGTAACAGCATGTTTTCTGATTTCCTCAGTGAGGCCGATGGCTCCCTGAGATGATTGCAGGGCAGGAAAATGGAAAAGGGGTAAAGCATTCATTTCAATCCATTGTTACCATGTGTTAAAATGGCGTGTCTTCCATATCATCCTGACTGTCGTTCATCCTGCTGCCTTTTTGAATATAGAGTTTGGCGCTGCCACCATCTTCATTCACAGGTCTCCAACTTCCACCGCCCTCAGCCGGCCTTCCAAAAGGATCCAGGCTTTCATGTTCCTCAAATTTTTGGATAAACAATTTGGCCTTAAGTTTTATATTCTCCAAAGAACCGTTACGGTGCTTGGCAATCTTTACATAGGTATCACCCTTGGTGTCTTCACCCATGTCATTGGTGGTGATGTCGTAATAATCAGGGCGATACAAGAACATGACCATGTCAGCATCCTGCTCAATGGCTCCAGATTCACGCAGATCAGAAAGTTGTGGCACTTTCTGCCCGTCTTTTCTTTTTTCAACCTCACGACTCAACTGGCTGAGGGCAATGATGGGCACCTGCAGTTCTTTCGCCAGTTGCTTGAGGTTTCTTGAAATGGTACTGATTTCCTGCTCACGGTTGGAATTCCTGTTGTCGCTGGATCCACTCATCAACTGCAAATAGTCGATGATGATCAGGCCTACATCATGCAAACTTTTTAACCTGCG
>CANEWJ010000026.1 GCA_947442625.1 Chitinophagaceae bacterium | reverse complement strand
CTGGACGAAGAAACTGAAATTGCCGCATCAGGAACAAGTTGCCGGCACCAAATCAAGGATGGCACAGGGCGGAGGGCACTGCACAGCATTGAAGTTTTGTTCAATGCCTTGAAAGAAGGTTAAGAAATTCCTATGTCATCAAAATAAACCGTTACGATGGCACCGCTGTATTCCTTTATTTCAATCGAAGTCAGGGTTGTCGGGTTGTTGAAATTGGAAAGGGGGATTTCAAAAGTAGACCATGCACCTTCTTTCAATACGATTTGAAATGCCGTGGTGCTTACCCCATTGATGATCACCCTTGCTCTTTTGGCTTCCGTACCAGGACCACCAAACACAGAAAATTTAATGGCTGAGAATCCTGCAAGGCTCACGGCAGGTGCTGCTTTGCTCACCCTGAATCCTCCAAATCCTACTGTATAGGCACTGCTGATGGCGGTCGTTCCTCTTTTAACGGTTGTTGTATGGTTGAAAAGAGCAGTTGCACTATAGGAAGAATTTGACCAGCCTGTTTGCAGCTTTTCATCAAAGATGATGTACTTGAATCCAAAACGGATTGGTGAGGTTGCCATGCCTACTGGTGTGGTAACAGTGATAAATGCACTGGTTACGCCTGCAGGTACATTGACTTTCAGTTCTTGATTGCTTTTTGATACAATGGTAGCCACTGCATTGTCAAATTTTACTTCAGTGACGCCATTGAAATGATTTCCCGAAATGGTTACCTGATCTCCTGTTGCTCCTGCTTCTGGGTTGAATCTAGTGATGATCGGAGCAGGCTGCATGATTTTAAATCCATAAGTGGCTGTGCCATATTTTGTGGTCACCGTGATGGGATTGTTGATGGGGTCTGGAAGATTGGCAGGAATTTTTACTGTTACAGTACTGTCATCTGCATAATACATTGAATCAGCCACCAAAACGGTATTGAATTCAACTTTAAAAGTGGTAGCAAGGTTGGCTCCTTTGATGACGATCCATTCGCCATATTTTACTGATTGAAGGGGCGTGCCGCGATTGGTTAAATCAGTTACACCATTGATCAATGGCGGTGCTGTGTTTTCAATATTTTCTTTTTTGCAGGCGAAGAAAAAAACGGCCAACAGGACCACAAGGATCGCATGGGCGCATGTTCTATTGTTCTTTATCATTGTATTGAATTGAATGATTGAATGATTACCAACCAGGATTGTTCTCCCTGATGGATTGATTTGAATTGAGTTCTCCCAGTGGAATAGGCAACAACAGATTCCGCTGGCTTCTCACCTTGGATATATTGTTCTGGCCCGCTGAAATCTTGTTCATCACCTGGAGATAAACATTCCAGCGCATCAGGTCGAAGCGGCGGATCCCTTCAAAAAGCAGCTCCCTTGCCCTTTCGGCCAGTACATAGCTTCTGAATTGTTCAAGGTTCATGGCTGCTGGGGCCAGTGTTGCTTTTGACCTGCTCCTGATAGCATTGAGTTGGGCATAGGCTTCTGAGGTAGGCGCTCCATTGGCTTCATTGGCCGCTTCTGCATAAATCAACAGGATTTCAGCATAGCGCATGATGGGATAATAGGCGTCACTGTTGGCCAGTGTCGGCTCTGTAACATCTGCATATTTGATGACGTATGCCCTGTTGTCAGTTGTTCCATTGTTGGTGTACGTGAGTCCATTCACCACCCTGTACAATGCGGCCTGTGATGAAGGATAGAAATACCTGGTTCCTGTATTGGTTGTGTAATTGTGGGCGATACCATCCAGTGCACGTAGGTCTGCATCCTCATAATCACTGTAGTGGTTGTTGGTGGCCCAAACAGCACCCCTTCCAAAAGTGGACAGTGCAGAAAAATAGTTGTGAAGGTTGTTGACAAAACTGGATCCGGACATGGATTGTATTTGCCACATGTGTTCCGTATTGTTTCTTCCACTCTTGCTCCACAGGGTCTTCCAGCTTGGGAATAAGCTGTATTCCTTGCTTTGGATGACTTCCATGGCCTTGTCTCTTGCCAATCCAAAATATTGTTTCGCGTCTACGCCCTCATATCCTTTTACAGCCGTTTTGCCATAGCTGTAATTCCCATTGTCCTGGCCTCCACGAACAATCACGTTTCCGCTGTTGACCGCACAGGACGCCAGTGTCAGGTAGGCTTTGGCGAGGAACCCCTTGGCCACACCACGGGTGGCCCTTCCGGCTTCCCCTGCTTTTGGATGACCTACAGGAAACAACATGGTTTCTGCTTTTTTGAGGTCACTGAAAATGGTATTGTACACTTCCATCACAGAGGCCCTTGGCTTGTTGATATCGCTTTCTTTTGACAGTGAGGCAAGCCTCAAAGGAACGCCCCCATACAGTTGCACCAGTTGGAAATAAGACCAGCCCCTGAGAAAATAGGCTTCACCAAGAATCCTGTTTTTGACATCTGTGTCGATGTTCTGGTTGAGGGGTTCGATGTTTTCAAGCACGGTATTTGCCCTTGAAATGATGGTGTAGAATCCTACCCATGGCCCGTCTACTCCCCAGTATCCTTGGGGGTTTCCAGCTCCGGATGTTCCCAGGAACCAATCGGCGCCGGAAACATGGTCATCGTCCAACATGGTCAGGTTCCAGATGGGTTGTAAATAAAGATCATATGTGTACAATGCGCTGTAAACACCATTGATGGCTGTTTTTGCATCGTTTTCATTCTTGTAGAAATTTTCCGGAGACAAGAAAGAATAGGGCTTTTCCATCAGTGCTTTTTTGCAGGAGGAAAGCGAAAAAATGACAAGAAGCATTCCGGTCATCCATTTGATTGCTATAGTATGTTTCATTTTCACTTTGTTTAGTTGGACAGGTGATTAGAAATTGCAGCGAATTGTACATTGGAAAGTCCTTGCATTGGGATAACCGCCAAGATCAACACCGAACAATGCGGGATTGTCCCCATAGCTGTTGATCTCAGGATCAAACCCAGAGTATTTTGTGAAGGTGTAGAGGTTGTTTACCCCCAATGCCAGCCTGATGGCACTTACTCCCCTGATGGTGTTGGCGGGAAGCGTATAACCCAGTGTCACGTTTTTGATCCTCACAAAGCTTCCGTCTTCTATGAACCTTCTGGTAAGCAACAAGGTTCTCCAGAACTGTCGAATGGCCTTGGGCCCGGTTGCAGCTGCATTGTTTTTGCCTTCTTGCCATGCACCATCCAATACTTCCTGGCTGATGTTTTTTGAGGTGCCAATGTTGCCATTGAATGCGGTATTCATGTTCACAATATCATTGCCCTGCACACCGTTGATGAATACATTGAGTTCAAATTTCTTGTATTGGAAACTGTTGGTCAACCCGAAAAAATAATCTGGGTTTACATCTCCAATGATCATCCTGTCTGTGATGGAGATGGACGATGCATCATTGTCGAGGTTGCGGTATTTGATTTCTCCAATCATTCTTCTGATGATGGCTGGCGGTTGGTTGGCAAAGGCAGGAGAGCTTCTCACTTCAGCTTCATTGTCAAAAAAGCCATCTTCCACATGTCCGATCAGGGCACCAATCGGGTAGCCCACCAATTGTACAAAAGGAGCATCCCTGGTGGAGATCCTGGATGCATACTGTTCCTTGATGCCATCCCCAAGGCTCAGGATTTTGTTCCTGTTGAAGGCAATGTTCCCACCTGTTTTCCAGGTGAAGTTCTTCTTGTTGATCACATTGAAGTCCATGGAAACCTCGAGCCCTTTGTTTTGTACTGATCCTGAATTTTTCAATTGGCGTTGAAAGCCAGTTGAAGAAGGGGTGGTTACATATTGCAGCAAATCATTTGTTTTCTTGAGGTAGACATCAACATGAATGTTCAACCTGTCCTTGAGTATGCCAAGGTCAAGTCCTCCATTGTATGCGGTGGTGGTTTCCCATTTCAGCGATGCGTTGGCTGGTCCTGAGAATACATCATCAGCAAGACCGGTTTGGAGCGCTCCATTGAAGGGGTAGTTGTAGACGTTCAGTTTTGACAGCGATGCATAAGAGCCGATACCCTGGTTGCCTGTTTGTCCAAAACTCAAACGGAAGGTAAGGTTGCTGATCTTGTCAAAGTCCTTCATGAAGGCTTCTTTGTGTGCCTTCCATGACAGTCCGGAAGAAGCAAATCCGGCCCACTTGTTGTCTTTACCGAACTTGCTTGATCCATCTTCGCGATAGGAGAGGGAGAAAACATATTTATCGTTATAGGAATAGTTCATTCTTCCCAGAAAAGATATCAAGGTGGATTGAAAGCGGTTGGATGAAACGGGCATGATTTGTTCTGCCGATTCCATGTTTTCATTTTGAAGGATGTCATTGGGGAAGGTTTTTGCTTCCACCCTTTTGTTCTGACCATTGCTCCTTTCAAAAGTAGATGCTCCCGTAACAACAATGCTGTGCTTGTTGAATTTTCGGTTATAGGTCAGCAATCCTTCTGATACCATGCTGCTCCAGAGATTGTCTGATTTCAATCCCCATCCCCTGATGCTGAAACCTTCGTATACTGTTCTTGGATAATATTGGTCGCGGGTATTGGATCCATGGTTGAATCCAAGGTTTCCCCTGATTTTCAAATATTTTCCAAGGCTCGCTTCGATATAGTTGGAGGAGAAAATGTTGAGGGCAGTCACCTTGTTCAATACATTGTTGGTATAAATCACGGGATTGGTAATGAAGAAACCATCGCCTGATCCATCATATTCTTCAACAGAGTCGATTGTTGCAGGAAAGGTGATGGCAGATCGGATCACGCCTGCACTGGCTGCATCAGACTTGTCAGTGCCTGTTTTCACGCCATTGGTGGTGGAAGTGGAAACCGTATTGCTGCTGCCAATTTTGATGTTCTTGCCAATATTTCTGTATAGGTTATAGCTCAGTCCGATCTTCTTGAAATTGGAATTCTGAACAATTCCACTCTGGCTGATATGGTTCATGGTAAGGCTATGGCTACCGCTTTCAGAGCCACCAGAAACATTCAATGTATACTGTTGCTGGAATCCATTCCTGAAAATGGCATCCTGCCAGTTGGTAGTCAAATCCTTTAATGGTTCAAGGTTGGCATATGGCATAGTATAGCTAGTGCCATCATACCTGTTGGCATTGAGGAAGGAGAGGTTTTGATATGCAGCATATTCATAAGGACTGAGCACATCAATTTTTCTGGTAATTTCTGACATGCCCACATTGGCAAGCAGTTCAACCTTATCCTTGCCAACCCTTCCTTTTCTTGTGGTAATTAATACAACACCATTGGCACCCCTTGAACCATAGATGGCAGTGGCAGAAGCATCTTTCAATACATCAATGGATTCAATATCATTGGGGTTGATGAAGGCCATGACATTGAGGGTCTGCTTCTCGTCTCCACCAATCGAAGAAGGGGTTGTACCGCTGCTGGTATTGTTGAAAGGAACGCCATCAATTACATAGAGTGGCTCTGTTCCTCCAAGAAATGAATTGGATCCCCGCACCCTGATGCTGAGACCGGCACCCGGAGCTCCATCATTTTGGGTAACATTGACACCCGCCAATTTTCCCTGGATGGCCTGAAGAATATTGGTTGGGCTTTCCCTGATCAGGTCTTCACGGGAAATGCGTTGAACGGCACCGGTGGCATCTGCTTTTCTGATGCTGCCGTATCCAACGACGATGACATCATTCAGGTTGGTTACCTGGGTTTTCATAACAACAGTGATGTTGTCTTTTTTACCGATGCTGATTTCTTCGGTTTCCATTCCAGAAAAAGAAATTGAAATGGATGTGGCTTTGGCGCTGGGCCTGATGCTGAATTCGCCATTTTTTCCTGTAAGGGTTGATGTTGTGGTTCCCTTGATGGTGATGCTGGCACCGACCAGGGGTTCTCCGCTCTCTGAAACCACCTTACCGGTGATGGTTTTTGTTTGTCCGATACTGTTGATGCACATCAATAAGGCAGCAACCACAATGAAGCAGTACTTTTTTGACATAAGCAATTGTTGATTTGGGCCTCAAGATAATGATTTGTAGAAAAAAATCACATTTTAGCAATATTTTGCGATGAGCTCACTTGAACACGGCTTTTGAAACAACAAATGCTGGTTTTGTTACTCCTATTGATTAGGCTAAAGATTTGGTTGCGTTTAAAAAATGAACAGACCTTTTATAAAATGTCTTTTTCTTTATTGATAAGATTCTTCCACGAATAGAACCCATCTCCAAAAATTAAATATATAACAAGCATGATAAGTATTGTTACAGCAAATGCAATTTCGTTGAAATAGAAATCAACTCCGGAGGTTAATAAAAATATTATTGCAGCGATTATTATTGGTATTTGTATCAGAATTGCGATTCTGGTATACATGCCAATAAGGATTAAAAAGCCTCCTAAAATATGCATGAACGGAATCAATATATTGATAAACGTAAATTTTTCTAGCATAGCATTTTTAGAAATCAATGTTTCAATAATTACTTTATTGCGAATGAAGCTTATTCCTTTAATAAATAATGTAAGTCCTAAAAAAACCCGAAAAATCAGTAATACTATACGATTGTTTATTTTTGTCATAATAAATAGTTTCAATCACTCTTGCCATCTTTTCACGATAAATGTATATCAATGCATTGCTCCAAAAAATGATTATGATCATTGATGTATAAAAAGATGAATAAAAGGAGATTCTGTTCTACTTTTGGTCTAACCCAATTGAAGCATGATTTACTTGCACAAGATTTTGCCGGCTTTACTTTCCCCCTATTCGCTTTTCCTAGCATGCATCATAATAGGGCTGGTCAAAAGAAAATACTTGATCATCTGGGCGGCGTTGATTGGTGTTCTGATCCTTTCAATGCCTGTAGTTTCATCATTTTTGTTCGCACAATTGGAGACGGTTGGCAGCAGAAAAACCCCTGAAGATGTTTATCCTGCTGATGCCATTGTTGTATTGAGTGGAATGACGCACTCCATCCGTACAGCAAAAGGAATCATCAGCGAATGGAAAGACCCTGATCGTTTTTTTGGAGGAATGGAGTTGATCAAAGCAAAAAAAGCACCCATCATCATTTTTACCAAGGGAAAACTCCCCTGGAAAATCGGCCCGCCCGAATCAGAATTGTTGGAGGCAACCGCCATTGGAATGGGTGTTCATCCACAACAAATCTTGGTTACCGGTGAAGTTGAAAACACCGAAGATGAATCAAGAGAGGTGAAAAAAATCATGCAATCCAGGGGAAACCGAATCATACTCGTTACCTCGGCGTTCCATATCCGCAGGGCAACAATCAACTTTGAAAAAGAAGGTTTGGATGTTCAAGCTTACCCTGTGGATTTTAAATCGGGTGAATATGCATTGACTCCCATGGACTTTATTCCCAACCCCAATGCATTGGCCACAACTGAAAAATGTGTCAGGGAGTTGATCGGAACTGTGTACTATACCTTGAAGGCCATTGTGAATGGATAGGTTGACTGGGATTGATTGTTCAACCGCGATGGGAGTGGCTTTAATCCCTTTCGTCAGCCACATTACATGCTGCTCAACCTTGCCATGGGGGCATGAATGGCGGTGATTCATCCCAAACGCCCTTTCCAAACCGATTTGAGATTGACTATGTGAGGGTGTACCAGAAATAAAAAAGACAATCCTTTTGAGAATTGTCTTTTTTGTAGGAGTGTGGCCTCGCCTGGAATCGAACCGGGATCTGGAGCTTCGGAGACTCTCATACTATCCATTGTACTACGAGGCCGCTCAACGTTCCGTTGGGAGCGCGAAGTTAATTCACTTCAAATGAAAATCGGTGATCCCCCTTGGCCTTTGTGTTATTTCTTGTCAGAATGACCCTGGTTATCTTTTTTCCGCCCCATTTCTTGTCAAAACTTTCGTATTCCATCCCTTCAAAAGAAGGCATTTCCGTCTTGACGGTCCAAGCCTTGGCGTCGTATTGCAATACCAATCCATTGCCTTTTGCATCCTTGAAGAATACCTTACCCACAGTATTGGTAGTAACATCACAGACGGTCATAAAGACCTGTTCCAATGAAGTTGGGGCTGCCTTGAACTCATAATCATCATTGATTTCTACCGATTCCTTTACACGGTTCAGCTTGACAATCCTGTTCCAACGCTCGATGCCAGCTGTTTCTGGATAGGCTCCTGCAATGTCCATGGTTAAGGATGATTCCTTTTCGTTGATCAGGCTTTTGACAGATTTGGCCTCAAACTCCCTTCCAGCCTGTTGCCCAATGCCATTGATGATGGGCAGGTTATGGTACTGCGATTGCGTGAACCAAAGTTCGTACCGCTGGCTTGAAAATGTCCTGGCTGTATAATTGCCACGTCCTGCATCAATGATCATGGGTTCACCCTTCAGGTAAATGATAAAATCACCCACATCGTTGTGGTTATGGCTTTCTGCATTGTGTCCTCCATGGGTAGCGAGGAACAACCCTTTTTCAGTTCTTGCCGTCAGGATCTGGATGTCACCAATCCAAGCATTGGCGGGGTCTTTGAATTTGCTAGGGCTTTTGTCCATTTGCTTCAAACTCAGCAGGGACCCCAGGTGTCGCATCCTCATCCCCGTTGAGCCACTGGCCCTGAAGGGATAGTTTTGCTGTGCCCATTTGCCGAATTCCATCATGGCCGTATCCTTCACATCTTTTCCGAAACGGTACAAGAGTGTGCCGCTGGGGGTGAGGGTTGGATCCGCATCAGCAAAATTCACAAAGTAATTTCCATCGATATGTGTGTTGGTAATATAGCCTGCCATTTTTTTGATCAATGGCTCGCCATAGATATCAATTTTACCAGCAGATGCATTCTGCAAAAGCTCCAAACAATCGTATACACTGGCACCTGCAGCAAACCAATAGCTGGGTCCTTCATCACAGCCACCGTCTTCGCCAAGGCTGTTCAGGTAGGCATCCAGGCCCTTCATGGCTGCATGGGTCATGGTAACCCTTCTGACCTCATTGCGCTCCAGCATCAATGTGCTGAGGATCCAGTTCGACATGATCCACGGGTTCCAGTTGTTCACGGGTATTGTTCTGCTCATCCACTTGTAACTGTCGCCATACTTCAACATCGGCGTGAACAGCCTTCTGTCCGTTTCGTGGTAGATGCGCTTCCTGATCAATGGATTGATCTTGTCCAGTTTGTCACCGACAAAATAATCTGCCATGGCCATCACAGCCGCAGTTTCTGCTGCAAAAAGGTCCACCGCAGGACGCTCCACGTCTGGGAGTCCGGTTCCGCCAATATGTGCAGGAACACCCCAGAAACTTTCTTCGCAGATTGACCAGATGCCGTTGAAAATCGCTTCCATAAACCGGCCCTTGTCTTCAATGCTTTCCGCGAGGATCATGTGCATCAGGACTTCTCTTTTTTTGAAAGAGATGCCTGAATGCCTGAGCCTGTCTCCTGTCCGTTTAAAATCCATCGATACAGATCCGCTGATGGGTTCAAATTTATAATCAATAATGCTGGAAGCGCCGTTGACCATGCTTTTCAGCATGCTATCGGGTACGGCATCCTTCCATTGTTGGGGGGTCAATGGATAGGGTTTCCATTTGTCTTTTGGGATGATCGACGCAACAACTTTTTCTGGCGAATACGCTGTTGCAAGGATGTTGCGTTGTGTCACCTGTGCATTGCCTGCAAAGGCAAGCATAAGCAGAAGGGGGATGCTGAGAAGGCCTTTTGATTTCATTGTTGTTGGTTTATTGTTGGGATAAGTTGAAAGCGGGGAATGTAAAGCCTTTGAAGCCAGTGTTGCTGATGATGAAACTGCTTCCTGCCAGGGGCTCTTCAGCGAGTTGTTCATCCGTCAATCCAACCCTGGCGGATGTGATGAACATGTCATCCATGTTTTCTCCTCCAAAGCAAATGGAGGTGACCAGTGAAACAGGCAAATGAATGGAATCGATTTTGTTTCCGGTGGATGGGTCCCATCGGGCTACCTGCCAGCCTTCCCAATGGGCGATCCACAGCATACCTTCGCTGTCGATCGTCATGCCATCGGGATAGCCTTCTTTGGCAGGGATGGTAATGACGGTTGTTTTGTTGCTGATCTCTCCTGTTGCATTGTCATAATCAAAACGAACCACCTCCATGGTTGGGGTGTCGATATAATAAAAAAAGCGTTGGTCCAGGCTCCAGCACAATCCATTTGAAATGGAAACGTTTTCGACCTGCTTTTTTATATTCAATTGCTTGTCAACCATGTAAAGGTTTCCGGTTCCTTTTTCACCGCTCAAAGACATGCTGCCTGCCCAGAAACGCCCTGCAGGATCGGTTTTGCCGTCATTGAAGCGGTTGCCCTTCAGCTGTTTTTCAGGATTGCCAATCGCATTGATCTCTCCGGTATTCTTGTTGATAAACACAAATCCCTCTTGTATTGCTGCAAGGACATTTCCATCTGTGCAAAGGGCAAAAGAACCAATCATTGAAGGAGTGGAAATGCTGCGAAGCGCATGGCTTTTCATGTCCAATGCATGGATGGCGCAGCCCATGATGTCAACCCAAAGAATGGTATGGTGGGCGGCATCCCAAACAGGGCCTTCGCCGAGCATTGATATCTGGTTGCAAAGAGGTTTGATGTTCATGTTGTTCAATAAGGAGTTGGGCTGACAGCAGTCCATCCACCATCAATGATCAATGATTGCCCGGTGATGTGCCTGGCCTTGTCTGATACCAGGAACAAGGCGGCATGGCCAATGTCTTCTACTGTTGCTGGCCTTCCCATCGGGGTGATCCTCGACCAGGTTTCGATATAGGCAGGGTCAAGCAAGGTTCTTTCTGTAAGGGTGGCACCAGGGGCGATGGTATTGACATTGATGCGGGATGCTGAGAGTTCTTCCACCAGGTTTTTGGCCAGCATTTCAATGGCAGCCTTGCTCATCCCATAGGCAGCAAGGTTTTTATGGGCCTGGTGTCCGGTTACAGATGAAGTGAAAAGCAAAGACCCGCCATGTTCCTGTTTTTTCATTTGGTTGGATGCCGCTTGCGCCAGGTAGAAAGTACCCCTAAGGTTAACCTCCATGACCCTGTCAAAATCGGCAACAGGATAGCTGGCAAATTCACCAAAAAGGGTGATGCCTGCATTGGCGATGGCAATGTCTACAACACCCCAGTGTGTCGTGCAGGTGTCAACCATGGTTTGGATGAATACCGGATCACTGGAATCCCCGACCATGGCCATGCAGGTGCCATATTTGTTTTGGATGGACGCAGCAGCAGCCTTGCACAAGGCCTCATCCACATCGTTTAAAATCACTCTTGCCCCTTCACCAGCCAACATCTCACAGATTTTCAGGCCGATGCCTTGTCCGGCGCCGGTTACTATGGCAGTTTTATTGAAAAATAAAGGTTTTATTTCCATATCAAGGCATGTAAAATACATTTTTTAGGGGGATGCTGACGGGGGAGTTGTCCTCATTGCATTCCATCATGTCGCGCATGTAGGCCCACCATTTTTTCATCACGGGATGATGCGGCAGTTCATCCATGGCCGTTTCATCTTCCACCCTCAACACCCCAAACAAATCCAGGCTTTCTTCATCAAGAAAAATAGAATAATCTGATATGCCGGTTGCATGCAACAGGTCCGTCAGCTCAGGCCAGAGCTCATCGTGTCGTTTTTTGTATTCCGCGATGTTCCCCGGAAAAAGCTTCATCTTAAAGGCCAGTCTTTTCATGTGCAATTTTGTGATGGTTGAATTTACGGAATTAATCATTAAACTCCCCTCCAACCAGCGGTTGGTAAATCTTGATAGCGTCGGACATACTGTCAAAAAACTCCCCACCAACCTAAGGTTGGTAAACCTGGACAGGAGGGGTGGTGAAATTGCATTTCCTCTCCTCCAATAGATTCCGGCCAACCCAAGTATATTTGTTTTTCAATCCTTGAACATGATCATGATCCAAACCATTTTGATTGCCTTTTCCTGCCTGCTTTTGCTGATCATTATTTTCCGGAAAACCGACAATGGCGCTGCAATCACGCAACGAAAAGTGGAAGACCTGGAGAAAGCACTGACCCGCATTGAGCAGTCACTTCGCGAGGATTTCAGGATGAACCGCGAAGACAACAACAAGCTGGCAAGGGAGAACCGATATGAGCTACGGGCCGCGCTGGATCAACACAGCCGGGATCAATCAGAAAAAGTACAGTTGTTGATCAACAGCACTGAAAAGCGGCTAGACCAGATGCGCGAAACCGTTGATGAGAAACTCCAAAAGACGTTGAACGAGCGGCTTGGGCAATCCTTTGAAATGGTGGGCAAGCAATTGGAGAGTGTACAAAAAGGATTGGGGGAAATGCAGACCCTTGCCTCCGATGTTGGTGGCCTGAAAAAAGTCTTGAGCAATGTCAAGCTGAGGGGCAATGTCGGAGAAGTGCAGTTGGCCATGTTGCTGGAACAGATTCTTGCACCCAACCAATACGATGCCAATGTAAGAACCAAGGTAGGAAGTGCTGACCCTGTTGAGTTTGCAGTCAAATTACCAGGAAGGAGTGAAGACGAAAACAATTTGGTGTATTTGCCCATTGATGCAAAGTTTCCCAAAGAAGTGTATGAACAATTGTTGGCAGCTTATGATATCGGCACACCTGATGCGGTTGAACTGGCCACCAAAAATATGGAAGCTGCCATCAAGAAAATGGCCAAAGACATCAGGGACAAATACATCGATCCGCCCAATACCACAGACTTTGCCATTCTGTTTTTGCCCTTCGAAAGCATCTATGCAGAAGTGATTCGGAGAAGCGCACTGGTGGATCAACTCCGCGATGAATTCAAGATCACGGTAGCAGGCCCTACCACTTTAGTGGCCATCCTCAACAGCCTGCAGATGGGCTTCAGGACGCTGGCCCTTCAAAAAAGAAGCAGTGAAGTGTGGAAGGTGCTGGGCTCAGTGAAAAAAGAATTTGAAACCTTTGGAGGCCTGTTGGAAAAGGCACAACGCAATTTTCAAACCGGCATGGGGCAACTCGATGAAGTGGTGGGCACCCGCACCAGGGCTATTCAACGTCAGTTGAGGAATGTGGAGGAATTGCCTGCAGCTGCAGATCCTGTTGCGTTACCAGGTGAATCAGTTAATTCCCGAAATTTGGCTGAATAACTAATTTTGATTCTTCATAGCAGATAATCATCACAATGAATTCCACTGCAGACAAATACTTCCTCGATGCCCCAAAATGGCAAGAAGAACTCATACAATTGAGAAAGATTGCATTGAGCACCCAGTTGACCGAAACGATCAAATGGGGTGTTCCTTGTTATGTGTTTGAGGAAAGCAATATTGTTTTGCTGGGCTCTTTCAAGGCATTTTGTTCCATCAGTTTTTTCAAGGGAAACCTGATGGGGGACCCCAATGGAATTTTATTGAAACCTGGAGAGAATTCACACATTGCAAGGATGATCAAGTTCAGCCATCTTGATCAAATACGGGAACTAGAGCCAATGATCAAGGCGTATATTGTTGAAGCGATTGAAATAGAAAAGGCAGGCCTGAAGCCTGCCTTGGATAAATCTGTAGCGCTTGAATTTCCGGAAGAACTCCTGCAAATCCTTGATCAGGATGCTGCTTTCAAAGCTGCTTTTACAGCCCTGACCCCCGGCAGGCAACGCGGCTACAATTTGTTTTTTACTGCGGCCAAGCAACCAGCCACACGGATTACACGTATTGAAAAGTACAGGCAGCAAATCCTTGATGGAAAAGGAATCAACGATTGCACCTGCGGTCTTTCCAAAAAAATGCCCTCCTGCGATGGATCTCACAAAGCGATTCGCTAACTGAGATTGAAAGCCACCTTGGACTAAGATTCACCCATTACAAAAGTTGATTGACCCCGTTAGTGTGATCGCAGAAAAGCAATCGCCTTCGCGTATGCATCAGCCGTCGCTTCAGCATTGAACTTGGGATTGCTTGGATTGGCAAACCCATGTCCTGCATCATACTTGTAGGTGTTGAGTTTTTTGCCGGCTGTTTCCATGTTTTTTTCAAAGGCTATCACCATTTCCGGAGAGGGAGACCTGTCTTGGTTTCCGAAGAAACCAATGATATCACACTGGATGTTTTTCAACTTTTCCATATCGGTTTCAGGCCTGCCATAGAACATGATAGTACCTTTTGCTTTTGCGCCTCCAATGATAGCCGTTTGTAAACTCCACATGCCACCAAAGCACCAGCCCACACTGTAGATGGCAGCATCGGCACCGGCCTGCTGTATGGCACCACGGATGATGTTGGTCATTCTTTCTGGCTTTGCCTCTCTTGTCAGTTTCATCGCACTGTCTGGTGTGGCGGCAACTTTTCCGTCGTACATGTCAATCGCCAATACATTCATGTCTGTCAGGTCAGTGAAATATTTATCGGCTTCTTGCTTGATCTGGTCATTCAATCCCCACCATTCCTGGATGACAATCAGCCATTTTTTTGATTTTTTCTTGGGTGCCAGGTAATAGGCATTGGCTTGTAGACCATCGGATACATCAAATTTGATCATCTTCCCCTGGAGGTCCTGGGCTGAAACTTGCAAGGGGGTATTGTGCATCAAACCAAATGCAGGTTTGGATGCCTCGTTCAAATAAGCGCCTACTGTTTCGGTTTCCATGCATGAAATGATCTCAGCTTTGCTGACAAAAGCAGCGCTTCCCTGTTTTGCCTTCCAGCCTGACCAGCCCAATGCCAAAACAATCAACCCGGATATGAACAGTATTTTTTTCATGTATTTTTTTTGATTAACCAATATTAGCAGAAACAGTTCAAACCAGGCATGTTTTTCATCACTTGATCAGCCCACCTTGATTGTTTGTAAAGGTGTTTGAGGCAACGATCTCTCCAGCCTTCGGATTACCAACCTTTGGATGGCTCAATCCCTAAGTCTCTAAACCCTTAAACCTTCAACCGCTTAAAACCTCACCCCAAACACATAATTCCTCCCCCTGGCCGTATAACCCATGACCTCCTGGTACTGCTGGTTGAAGATGTTCTTGCAACCTGCATAGAGCTTGATCTTCTTGCCCAACTGGTATTGCGCAAAAACATCTGTGGTGTTGAAAGCATCCAGCTGCTTGGGTTTGCCACCAAAGATGGGTTCAAAACGTTTGCCGGCAAAGCGCTGTGCAATCGACAGGTAGATTTTGTTGCTGAGCTGGTATCCTACAGCAATATTCAGATTGCTTTGTGGAACCCTGAACAGGTGCGAATAGGTGGTATCCCCTTTGGCGGTATAACTCCAGGTACTGGCATTGTAAACAAAATTGGTGGTGGTCACCTCACCTTTCAACAAGGTATGGTTCAACTTGATATTCCATTTTCCGGAAATATATCCAGCTTCCAATTCTAGGCCACGGTCTTTTTGAATGGCATTGTTGAAGTACCTGTTGTTGATATAATCATAGTCAATGCCATTGCGAAGCTTGCGCGCGAATCCTGTTATCCTGGCATTGAATTGTTTGTTTCCGATGTATTGCAACGAAACTTCAGTGCTGACAGCGGTTTCAGGATTTAGGCCTCTGTTGCCTGAATATCCATCATACAACTGGTACAAGGTAGGCGCTGTAAATGCGGAGGAGAGATTGAAAGCAACCTTGAATTTTTCTGTAATGATATAAGAAGGGTTGATGGTATAGGTCATGTTGTTTCCAAACCGGCTGTGTTGGTTGAAACGGATGCCCGACTCCAGGTTGAAGCCTTTTTCATTGTTGTACACGGCTGAAGCAAATCCGCTGCTGATGGTGGTCTTGGCAGAATCATCAGAGAGGGTGTTTTCATATTTGCCCCAACTGCTCAGGGAGAGATAATACTGGTCGGTATTTTGCCATCGGTGTTCAAGCCCAATCAACAATTTTACCTGTTTGCTGAGGTCAACATTACCCAGTGCCTCAAGATAGGAAGACCGGCCCTTGTAATCTGATTGGATGAATTTGGCGAATCCATTGAGCGAAATTGAATCATCAAGATAATTCCTGGAACTGTTGTTCAGGCTGTAGTTCAAGCGCAGAATTCCCTTCTCCAGTTTCCTTGCAATGCCTGCATTGAATTGAAGGTTTTGGTTTTCGACTGTAAAATCTTTTGCATCCTTGAAGGCAGATTCATCGAGGTCGTTCTTGTATTGGCTCCATTGCATCCCTGTGTTCCAAGACCACTTGCTTTTGCTGGCAGAACTGAATTGTGCCAATAGAAATGACTGTTTCATGCCATCCTTGTCAAAGCTTTTGTTGCGGCTTGTGTCCATTGCTGCAGAAAAACCATCAGCACTTGAAAGGGTGTACTGTACTTTATAACGAATGCTTTTTGCTGTTCCCGAAGACGATAGGTCCATGGACCTGGCCCCAAAGGATCCACTGCTCAAATGCAGTCCTACAGCAGGTTTCCCTGTTTCATTTTTTCTGGTGATGATGTTCACCACTCCAGCAACGGCATCCGAACCATAAAGCGTGGACTGCCCGCCTTTTAAAATTTCAATCCTTTCCACTTCGCCCAAGGGCAGAAAATTCAGGTCAAATGTTGAGCGGATGGTGGAACCGTCATAGGCAGGAAACCCATCTACCAAAACAAGGGTTTTTCCTGTGCCGCCGCCTCTCACATACAGGTCATTGTTGGTGCCCGGGGCATTGTTGGCACCAATGATGGTGATGCCCGATTGCCTGGCCAGCAGCTCACCCAGAGAAGCATAAGGAGATTGTTCAATCTCTTGCTTGTTGATCACGGTCATCACCTTGCCGGTATTGACCTGCTTTTGTGGAAACCTGTTGGCGGTTACCACAATTTCGTTCAGTTGTTTGCTTGAATCTGTTTGCGCTGTTGCTCTTGTTGCTACAAGGAGCAGGCATGCCATAAAGAATTTTTGGATCATAGTGTTGTATGACTATGAACCTTCGGATTGTACAGAAATGGTTGACTGCTGCTGCAGCAGAAAATTCATCCCAGCTTTTCTCCCGAAAGCCCTGGTTAAAAAATGGTGCATCAGGCAGGTCTTCTGGCTCAACCCCATTTCCGGCCTTCCCGCTTGCGCAGTGGCTTGTGGAGGAAATGGCCCCGCTGTGGGCGGGATGGTTTATACAGCTACGGGGATAGCGCCGGAATGGAACCGGACTTCCCTTTTAATGAATTTCGTTTGCACGATCTTCAACCGTAATGCTTAGTGAAGTTCAGAACAATTTGTAAATGTTCTGGAATTTGTTTTCAACAGCATGTTAAAAAGAGCTAATTGAACAAGGCTAAACAGTCTTTTTGTTCGGATTGTTCCTCATGACAAGGTAAAGACCGATAATGGGTGTGAAAATAACGGACCAAACAAAGCCCAATCGAAAACTAAGCTTGAATTGTTTGCTGATGATTCCTACGGCAATGGCACCAAATACATAGAGTCCACATACTGCAATGAAAAGCCATGAGGAGGTAGTGAAAGAATCATCTTCAAACATAGTAAAACTTTATGCGTTATTTTAAAATCAGCTCATGCTCAAAGCTGTCCACGATAGTAAGATATTGGTTATAATGAAAAAAGCAAACATAAAAAGTGTTATCATATTATTAAGTCTTCTTTCAACCTTGTCTATTTTACCGTCCTTGAAAATGACACTGGGCAAAACAGCGAGCAACGACATCATGATAATGATGATGACCATGCAAAAGGTATTGATCAGTTCTGCCAGTGTATAGCTGTTGGTGGGAGGCAATTTCTGGGCAAGTATATAGTTGGCACCTGCAGTCGTAAATAGCGCACCAACCGTGTACCTGCTGGGATCGCTGGAGAATGGTGCGATAAAAGTAACAAAGACGGCAATGTACATGATGATGAAAAGCTTGATGATCACCGACAGTCCACCTTTGTAAATACGCAAGGACATCCTCAATTGCGAAAAGTCCACTTTGTACCCTGGATCGAGTTTTGGATTTCCCCTTGCAGACTTATAGGCGTGCGGTTTTTCAATTAATTTGACACCGGATTCTTTTTCATATCCGTTGATGTTTACCCTGGAACTTACCTTAGAGTCAATGGTGTCTGGTACAAAAACCAGTTTTGTCCTGTCCAGCCATTTGTGTTCAATAGGTATGATCAGGTCATGTTGGTCAATGGGGTAAAGGGAAACATCAAAAAACTGGGTGTTTTTGGCTTTTACAAAATACTGTATGTAAGCAATATCTTTTTTGGCATCATATACCTCCTCTATTTTATTTGCCTTGAGGATATCACCATTGATGATGGAAAAAGGAATTTCTTCCTTGTGTAAATTGTCATTCTTGCCTAGCAAATCAATCTCACTGGGCTTCCACGAAAACCAGAGGTAAAATTCATATGTCCAGCTGGATTGCTTGATGTCCAGGTCTTCTATTCTTTCCAGGTAGGCACCAATCTTGACTTTTTTGGTTTTGGGCCCAACCTCGTATTTTTCTGGCTTTGTTTTTCCAGGATCTGGAGCCTTAGGATCCATCGTATTTTTCATATTTGCACTGACCATTTCGGCCATGCTCTTGACTTTTAAGGTAAGGTTGAAGGCTGAATAAATGCCAAAAATGATGATGCAACTTAAAATGGCAGAAAGAATATAATGCGAAATTGGTCTCTTTTCTTTCATTAGGGTTGATTTAAATGCTGTTGAATGCTGGCAATCAGTTCTTTTGCCTGATCTCTCAAGAGCATCATTTGTGCCCTGTTGGATGACTGGTTGCCATTGGCACTGGATACCCAGAAAGCAAATTCATTGATCAAGGCAGGATTGTAGGAAAACAGGTCTACATTGTTTTCCAAAGGTTTGATATAGTATTTGTAGTTCTTGAATTCTTTTGCATTGAGCATGCTGCTGAAGATGGACGCATTGAAAATTTTTGATGCAGCAATACGGTACTGAATGAGAATATGCTCTTCCGTGTCATTGAGTTTGTAAATTTTTTCCTTTATATAATGATATTTGTTGATTTGTTCAATGATTTTTTTGCTCTTGATCATGCTGTATCCACCTGAATTTTGCAATTGTGTCACAGCGCCCTCTGATGCAGAAAAAGCCTCCCTGGTAGTCATCACCCTTGCACAATAATATATGTCTTTTGTATGGTTTGAGATATCCTTGCTGTTGATATTTTCAATCAATTTTTTCGCAAGAACTTCTTTTTCCTCCTTGTTTTTGATTGATCTGTCAAGGTTGATCATATCGGTGTTCAGGTCATTGGCCATGGCTTGAAGGGTTTCTCTTTCCATGTTTCTTTCAACGACCTCGCTGGTGTACTGCTCCCTGTAATTTTCTCCAATGGCTCCCAGCACAACCGCCAAAAAAAGCATCAGGAATTGTAGGAAATATTCCTTGAAAGGGTGGGTTTCTTTTTTGGAGTGATCAGTTGCCATTGTTGTAAAAATACCATCCAATGTTTTAAACTGCATTTGCCTATGAATTGGTAACAATTATTTAATAAACTCGGTATAATGTAGTGGTTACTTATTCTTCAAATTTGCACGATGTCAAAATCTAGCTTGAAATTTTTGGTGCTGTTCATGTTCATTGCAATCCCCTCCAAACATTTTGGTCAGGCGCTCGGATGTTGGAATAGTTTTAACATCAACTATGACAATGGGAAAAAATGGTCTTTTGCTTCTGAGCTGCAATTGCGTTCTTTGCAGTTCTACAAAAATTACAATTATCATGAGTACAAAGGCATTATAGGGTATAAACTGATTCCCAATCTTCAGACATCCCTGGTGTTTGGGAGATACACAACTTTCGGATCAGGTAAAACATTTCAGAATCCAAAATTAGCAGAGGAGTTCAGGCTTGCATTACAGCTTGGATTGAAGAATACCATTGGGAAATTTCAGGTTGATCATCGCTACCGATTCGAAAAAAGATATTACACCAGTGGTGCCAGGGGAATACGCATTCGATACAGGGCTGGGCTTTCAGTTCCTTTGGATGAAAAAAAACGCACCAGTTTTAGTTTGTCCAATGAGTTTCTCTTGGCAATCAATGCTGGTTCCAGCATTATTCGGTTTGATAAAAACCGGATCAATTTGGGGGTGACTAGAAAGTTAAGTAATATGGTCTCCATGCAAGTGGGTTACCTGAGCCAATACGACAGTAAATCTGCCGATGAGCCTGGTAACAATTTTTTCGTTTATTCTCTCTTTTTGAACATGTCAAGGCTTGCCATCAACAAGCCCCAACATTCTGAAAACTAGTTTTTTAAGGAAATCATGTCCCTTGGATGTCCTTTTTTAAAAAAAGAATTAACTTCCGAGGATGACATCCTCATCAAAAAAGCAGCTCAACCTTTTTGACCTCACCATGATCGTCATCGGACTGGTGATTGGCATGGGTATTTTCAGGACAGCCTCAGACTCTGCGCGTGCCGCCATCACGCCCAATGTATTTTTCATCAGCTGGATTGTTGGTGGATTCATTGCCCTTTGCGGAGCACTCACCTATGCAGAAATTGGATCAAGGTATCCCATCACCGGAGGGTATTATAAAATCTTCGCCACCTGTTACCATCCTTCCATTGCATTTGCCGTCAACTGTATTATTCTCATTTCCAATGCAGCTTCACTTTCTGGTGTTGCATTGATCGGCAGTGAATACATTTCACAGATTATCTTTTCGGTACCACCAACCGACTTTGTGAAGGCACTGATTGCCATGGTGGCGATTGGCATGTTTTATGGGATAAATTTACTGGGCCTGCGCATGAGTTCCACCACCCAGAACATCCTGATGTTGATCAAGATTTCCATGATACTGCTGATTGTATCTGCCATTTTTTTTCCTGTCGCCAATACCCAGCCAGTGATTAACATTCCACAGGGCGATTTCAAGTTCATCGACTATGTAAAATCATTTGGTCTGGCATTGATTGCTGTTTCCTTTACCTATGGTGGTTATCAGCAAACCATCAATTTTGGTGATGAGGTCAAGGATCCACAAAAGAACTTGCCTAAGGGTATTTTCATCGGCATCATGGTGATTATCCTTTTATACCTTTCGGTCAGTTATGCCTATTACCGTGTCATTGGATTTGAAGAACTGAAAAATGCAAAAGGCATTGCTGCCATTGTTGCCGAAAGAATGTTTGGACCCACCGGACGCTATGCATTTTCAATTTTATTGTTCATTGCCGTATTGGCCTATGTGAATGTTTTGTTGCTCAGCAATCCGCGTGTGATGTATGCTATGAGCCAGGATGGAATCTTGCCCAAAGCATTTGGAAAAAAAGATGAGAAACGCGATGTGCTCACTGTGAGCCTTACTGTTTACGCGCTTATCAGCGTAGTGGTGCTTTTTTTCGCAGATACCTTTGACAAGATCCTGAGCTTTACCATTTTCCTGGACTCTATCGGTATGGCATTTTCTGCGGCCACCATTTTTATCATCAGAAAACGTACCCAACACCTCGACAAGTCGCAGATTTATTCCATGCGTTTTTTCCCAGTGATGCCAGTGATTTTCATAGCCGCATACGTTTTTGTTGCCACCAATATTGCCATAGACAAACCAGAAACAGCATTGACGGCAACAGCAGTATTGGCCGGGTTTTTGTTGCTGTTTTTCCTGACCAGAAAAAAGAGAAATAGCCATGCATAACGAAACCCAAGACATCTCCTTCATCATCAATCACCTGGGTGAAGACCATGCTTCCTATTTCAATGCCATTGCACCACCCATCGTTCAAACCAGCAATTTTGCTTTTGAAACTGTTGCCGATATGCGCAAGGCTTTTGAAGATGAGATGGGTGGGTATCTCTACAGCAGGGGCCTGAATCCAACGGTGGACATCCTCAGGAAAAAGCTCGCTGCACTGGATGGGGCTGAAGATGCACTGGTCTTCAACAATGGTGCCGCTGCTACTTTTGCAGGGATTGTCGCCAACGTAAAAGCAGGAGACCATGTGTTGAGTGTGACCCATCCGTATAGCTGGACTGCACATTTGTTTGACAAGATCCTTTCACGGTTTGATGTCACCGTTACCTATGCTGATGGTAAAGATGCCGCATCATTCCTTTCCCATGTGCAGGACAATACGGCCTTGATTTATCTTGAGTCTCCGAACTCGTGGTGGCTAGACATTCAAGACCTCAGGGCCATTGCAGCTTTTGCAAAACCCCGGGGCATCATCACCCTGATCGATAACAGCTATTGCACACCGCTCTACCAAAAGCCTATTGAACTCGGTATCGACATTGCCATGCAAACGGCCACCAAATACATCGGCGGCCACAGCGATACATTGGGAGGTGTGCTCTGTGGCACGGCATCCATGATGCGAAAAATATTCAACAGCGAATACCTCTGTGCAGGAAACGGCATTCAGCCTTTCAATGCCTGGTTGTTGTTGCGGGGCCTCAGAACCCTTCCTGCAAGGATAGACAGGATTACCGCCTCAACGCAAAAAGTACTGGCCTACCTCAAAACGGTGGAGCGCATTGAATCCCTGATCTTCCCGCTTGATCCATCTTATGCACAGTTCGCATTGGCACAAAACCAGATGAAAAATGCCTGTGGACTGATCTCTTTTTATATCAAAGCGCAGGAAATCCAGGAAATTGAAAAATTCTGCAATTCCCTTCAATATTTCAGGATGGCTGTGAGTTGGGGCGGTCATGAATCTCTTGTGATTCCAAAGTGCGCAAGTATTCCACAGCATGAGTTTGACCCACTCAATCCTTCCCATCGTTTGGTCAGGATCTATGTTGGCCTGGAGGATGCGGCATTCCTGGTCAAAGACCTTGAACAAGCTTTCAGGGGCATTGGACTGTTGTAAGCGGTCGTTAGCAGGGACGAACGATTTTGATAATCCCCCTTTTAGTTGAATCTTTGCAGTGAATTTCAGGAACCTCCTGGAAAGTGATGATTCAACTCAATTCTATGATATCGAGGGTTTTAGTCGGTCTTTTCTTTTGCACAGCCATTACAGGCGTATTCGGTCAAGACAACAAATGGGATCTCAGGCGTTGTGTGGACTATGGGATGAAGAACAATATCGCTGTAAAGCAAGCAGCGATACAGGTGGAGCAGGCTGAAATCACTTACCAGCAATCATCCTTGCAAAAACTTCCCAGCCTTTCCTATGGCCTGACCCATGGTTTTTCTTTTGGACGAACGCTCGACAGAACCACCAACGTGTACACCAGCCGTTCAGCCATGTTTGAGCAGATGTCCATTTCTTCCAACGTATTGTTGTTCAATTTCAACAGCAGAAAAAATACTGAGGCTGCCAACAAACTCAGCCTGGAAGCCGACAAGGCGGCGGTGGACAAGGCTAGCAATGATATTGGCCTGAACATTGCGCAGTTCTACCTGCGTGCATTGTTGAGCTATGAGCAGGTTGAAATCAGCCGCATCGTATTGGAACAAACCAATGCCCAATACATAAATACCCGTAAGCTTGTAGATGCAGGAAGCCTTCCCGAACTCAACGCCGCTGAACTGGAGGCAACTGTTGCGCGAGATAACGCTACTTATGTGCAAGCCAAGTCGCAAGCAGAGCTGGACAAACTTTCTCTCAAATCATTGCTCAATCTCCCGGCGGATCAGGCTTTTGAACTGGTGATCCCTCCGGTAGACAAGATTCCTGTTGACAATATCTTGGAAATCCGTCCCGAAGATGTTTACCAGACTGCCCTTTCTTCCCAACCGCAGATCCGTTTGAATGAACTCAGGAGAAAAGCCGCTGAAAAGGGTTTGCTTGTGGCTGAGGCACAGATGAAACCTTCGGTTACTGCTTTCGGACAGTTGGCCAGTAATTTCAACCAGTTCCTCCTGAAAGGCACGGGTGTAACGTACATGGGCGAGCAAAGTACGGGCGCCTACATCAAGCAAGGAACAACACAGGTGCCTGTTTACGCACCCAACTATGATGTCAATTTTGTTGACCGCAAGTTCGGTGAATATTGGAATGGGTATGGCAAACAACTGAGAGACCAGTTTGGGCAAGGCCTTGGCGTCTCCATCAATGTTCCGATTTTCAATGGTGGCCAGGCCAGGGGCAATATGAAAAGGGCGAAGCTGGACATCAAGCGCAGCGACCTTGCCATTGAAAGGGACAAGCTGCAGCTGAAACAAGACATCTATACGGCTTACTACAGTGCCAGTGGGTCTTTTCAAACATTTGTGGCAAGAGAAAAAGCTGTTGCCACTGCCCAGCGATCATTTGACCTCGCCAGCAGGAGGTATGAATTGGGTGTCATGCAAACCATCGAATGGCTGAACAACCAAAACAACCTTACCAGGGCAAAAGTGGATAGGGTGGTTGCACAGTATGAATATGTATTCAGAATGAAAGTCCTGGAAT
>CANEWJ010000025.1 GCA_947442625.1 Chitinophagaceae bacterium | reverse complement strand
TCCAACTTTTGCTTCAAGTCCATGTTGGCTTCGATATCCGTACGGAAATTATTGGTAAAGCCTTTTCTCGCTATATCACCAACAAGGTTGGAATTGCCATAAAATGCACCAAGGGTGCCATTGGGATTGTACACAGGTGCATGATTAGGCGCCCACCTTGCCATGTTCCACCAGAGCAAACTGGTGGCACCACTACCATAATCCAATCCATCAAAAGGCACCACCTGCTTGGCATGCTTTGCTGAAAGAGACATGGAGAAGATGGTGTTCTTGGTCAGTGAATAATCGATGTTGCTCCTGAAATTGAAACGCTGGTATTTGGTATTGGTGTTGTAGCCGGCAAATTTGGTCAATTCAGGCCTCAACAATCCTTCCTGATCAAGAAAGGTACCAGTAAGGAAATACTTCAACTGGGAAGTACCGCCCCTCACGGTTATGTTGGCCTGTAACTGCGGTGCAGAGGGCCTCAACAACGTATCGTACCAGTTGACATCAGGAAACAGATAAGGGTCAGAACCGTCTTTGTATTTTTGAAGTGAAGTAGCATCGTAAGGCATGAAATTGGGATCGCCCCCATCATTCAAGTAAGCCTCGTTGAACAATGTTGCATAATCGTAGGACTGGAGGTATTTTGGGAGCCTGGTAGGCCTTTGCATGGTGCGGTCTATCGAAACAGTCACCTTGGGTGCGCTCAAAATACCTCGCTTTGTGGTGATGATGATTACACCATTTGCACCCCTCACACCAAAAACAGCAGTTGCAGATGCATCCTTCAAAATGGATATGTTGTCAACCTCATTGAAGTCCACTTCGTTGAACCTTCTTTCTACACCATCCACAAGAATCAATGGTGTTTGACCGGCAGTATTAAAAGTACCATATCCCCTGATCAACAACAATGAGGCATCGCCACCGGGCAAGCCAGACCTTTGTTGGGTAATCAATCCCGGAAGACGACCGGCAAGGGCATTGACAACGTTGGCGGTTGGCGTATTCTTCAAATCTGCCTGGCTCACAGAAATGATGGCTCCTGTTTGCGAGGCTTTTTTCTGGGTACCAAATCCAACAACGATTACCTCACCCAATTCTGTGTTTTTTGAAATAAGGTTTACCGCCGTGACATTGGTTGTATTTACTGTGATGGTCTTGCGCTGGTAACCAGTGAAAGAGACTTCCAGGCTGGCTGGCAGGGATTCCACATTGACAGTAAACATCCCGGAGGAATTGGTGAATGTCCCTTTTTTGGACTTTACATCTACAATACTTGCTTCTTCGAGGGGTTTCCCATTGTCCCCTTTTACAATTCCCTTGATTTGGACCTGGGCCATTGCCAGGCTGGAAAGGAAAAAGAGGCTGAGAAAAACAACAGTTTTTTTCATTTTGATCAACGAAAGTTTTGGTTTGTTAAAGCGGTTAATTGGTTTGCTGGGGCATCTGTTTGGTGGATCGAACAATCAAATTAAACTGCCCTGATTGCGATTGAATACATGTGATTTTTGGTTTGTTTAAGGGATGTTAAAGATTTGTGAAAGATAATAAAAAAAATAAATGCAATTATTAAAATAATTTAATATATGATCTGATTTGACATAAAAATCATTTTAGAAAAAAGGGGGGCTTTATCCTCATTCATATATATCCAATTCCAATTCTCAAATAAAAAAAGCTCCTTGGATAACCAAGGAGCCCTCTTTTGAAAAAACAATCAATTAGTCCGGCATCAACTCTGCCAATTTTTTTTCAAGGGTTTTATGAAGGGCCTCACTTGTTCCGAGTATTTTCAACACAAACTTGCCGTTGCGGTCAATCAGAAACTTGGTGGGATACCCATTGATATCATGAGATTTGGCAAGGTCATTGATATCTGCATCATTGAGTACATGCAGCCAATCGATACCATCTTCTTTGATGGCAGTTTTCCAGGAGTCTATCTGCTGTTGTTTTGTTTTTCCTACACTGAAAGCCTCATTGGAAATGCCGATGATCTCAAGCCCCTTGGATTTGTATTTTGCATACAACTCTTTAAGAGCAGGATGACTTTTGCGACAAGGCACACACCAGCTTCCCCAGAAATCAAGCAGGATGATCTTTCCTTTCAAATCAGCTGTATTGACCTGTTTGCCATCTACGCCCACCAATGAAAAAGGAATCATCGGCTGACCGATAGCCGTCCTGCGGTTGCTCTCTACTTTAAGGCCGAGGCTTGTATAGGCCTTGGTATCTTTATAGCGTTGGTCGATGGCGGAATATCGCCTGTACATGTCTTCGTTGGACATCACAAGAAAAAGATTGGTAAGCATCAGAACGCTTGAAAATGATGCAGGATGAGCATCGATGAACTTCATCCGTATCTGTTGGTTCTCTTTGCGAAGCACCGAAAGCTTGCCCATAATGACTGCATTGCCAACCGTGTCTTTTGCATTCAACTTTCTGTTGAGTTCTTTTTGCAGCTCCCAGGTTGCGCGGTTGAAAGCGATTTCATCTTTGCGGTATACCTCATAGTCAGCAATTTCCTGATCCTTTGACTTTATGCTTGCCGCGTATGCTTCTTTTGCATCACCAGTAATCGTGATGGCTGCATTGGTAAGCACGAACATGAGGAATGGAGGTGCCGATACAGCTTTGCCAACACGAAGAATCAGGCTTGAGTCCAACACTTCCATGCGTACAATCTGTGGCTCATCCACCCTGCCTTCCCAAAGCACAACCCCTTTCTTGTTGGCGACAAGTGTATCATAAGTGTTCTTTCCATTTTTATAATAGGATGCCTTTACCTTATTTGTGCCCAGCTGATCAAATTTGGCTTTGACTGTGAACCCTTCTTGCGCCATGATCAACACAGGCAACATAAACAGCAGAAGCGATAGAATTTTTTTCATATTTGTTTTTCTTGGTTGTAATAGATGAAGCATTATTGGTTATCGGGCATACCGGGATTCAATCGAAGAATTGCAGGCGGTATTCTCAATGCAAGACGCTCAACCCTCAAGTTGAACGTTGAACCATCCAATGGATGAACCGGGTCAATATTATTGTATTTGGTGTCACTCCATAGACGCCTCATGTCAAACCAGCGCAAACCTGTTCCGGCAAACTCTCGTTTGCGCTCATCCAAAATTACTTTGACCATTGCGTCTTGGGTAGTGAGTGCTACTGTCGCTTCAGCCAATGGCATTCTCGTTCTTCTGAGTGTTTCAAGATCCGTTTTGGCACCTGCAAGGTCGTTGGCCCTTGCCTTGCATTCTGCAATCATCAGGTAAAGATCGGGTAAATTGGGTCCCCAATTGTATGAAACTGGCGCATTGCGTTGTTGACCGGGAAGACCTGGTGCAGGAACAGCATTCGTTGTGCTGTTGTTAAAGAAAAACCTCCTCCTCAAATCGCCGGCACTATAAAGCGAAAACACATTGGGTTTTAAAAAAAGTGTATTGCGGGAAGTCAGGAAGTTTATGCTCATGAGCTTGATGTAGATGTGTTCATTGCTCAACGTTTGGACGGGGTATCTGTTTACGCCCAACCATGGCTGTCCTGCCGTAATCCATGAAGCCATCAGGGTATTGTAATTGTACAGACCCAAAGACAAAGAATTGTTGGGTAGTGAGGTCAGAGCCAGGTTCAATTGCTGCAATGCATTGCTGTAATCTCCCATCCAAAAATAAGTCTGTCCCAAGAGATAGTATCCCGCAGTTTTGGCCAAACGCGCCCTGTTTACCGTCTGTTGTGGCAGGTCTGGGATGGATGCTTTCAACTCTGCAATGATAAATTCATAAACCGCTTGTACTGTGGCCCTTTTATAATCAGAACCACCAGCATCTGCAACGGTAACAATAGGAACGCCAAGGTCCTTTCCTGCTGTGGCAACATTGTATGGCTTGGCAAAAAGATTGACCAGCATCAAATGCATGTAGGCCCTGTTTGCCCTGGCTTCTGCAAGCAACTGTCGCTTTACCTGATCAGAACCTTCAGTGGCATCCATCACACCGTTTGCAACCACATTAAAAATGTAATTCTGAGAATAAAAGGTACCCCACTCGCTGGATTCGTCTTCTTCCTGAAACAAATCATCTTTCCACTGATAAGCATTCTGGTAAGGAAGAATCTGTGTTCCCAAATAGGGAGCGCTCGAAAATACATCATCAGACATCAGGACAGGTGCGCCTGGATAGCCTATTATAAAAGGCAAGCTGCCAGGGATGTTTCGGATATTTGCAAAATTGTAAAGGTTCGTATTATTGAACAGACCGTTGTAGTGTTCGACCCGCTTGATTACATCAAGCCCCTTGGGTTCAACCTCGAGAAATTTTTTGCATCCCGTAAAAATGGTCATGACCAAAATCAAAGCGGGGATATAGCTGGCTTTTTTCATGTTGATTTTCATTTTCAATTATTTGAAAGTTGTCCTGATACCGATCGTGTAAAAAGATGGCATGCGGGATGTTCTCGTACCGTTGCTCAGGTTAAAAAATTCAGGATCAATGTTGGCTTGATTGTTCTGCCAAAGCATAACATTGTTCAACTGCGCATACACTGAACAATCAGACATGCTCAATTTATTGATGACATCCTTGGGCAAGGCATAGGTCAACGTCATGTCACGCAATTTTGCATAAGAGGCGCTTAGAACATTGGTATTGGCCTGTGTATAGAGATTGATGAAACGAAGTCCATTTTGCGCGGTATTGCCCGTATAGCGGGGAACATCTGTCGTCGCTTCATCGCCTGGCTTTTTCCATCTTTCAGCAACATAGTTGGGAACGTTGGTAGTCAAACGCCCTGTATAAAACTGGTTTACATCGCGCCTCATGACATTTCCCAGGTTGTATACCACCAGGAAAGACAGGGTGAACTGACCATAAGTGATGTTGTTCGTGATACCACCATACCAGAGTGGCTGGGTAGTACCCATGTGCAGAGGATCTGCAATCGTAAGGTCTCCACTTCTTCTTGCGGTATCTTTCCCGTTGGCTTTAAACGCAAAGGGATTACCGTTGGCATCAAGTCCGCCATAATTGTAGGCAAACACACTGTATGCAGGATAACCTTCCAGCAAGCTGGCATTAACCATACCGCTTGCTGTAAGCGTATTGGCTCTTGCAAGGCTGATGATTTTATTCTCGTTGTATGCAAGCGTAAAATCTGTTGTCCACCTTAATTTTTTGGAAGCGATATTGATGGTTGACAACTGGATTTCCACTCCCTGATTCTTCAAATCACCCAAATTGTTATAGGCAAACGACCATCCGGATGTCGGATCTGCAGGCTGATAACCTAGCAAATCAGTGGTGTACTTGTTGTACACATCAACAGAGCCTGAAAGCCTGTTGTTGAAAAATGCAAAATCAATTCCAACATTGGTAGTGGTGGTTCGCTCCCATCCAATTTTTTCATTCCTCGGAACCAGTACATTGTAGCCAATACCCAATCCACTGAAATAAGCAACATTGCTGGCAGACACAATATCAAAAGGACCTCCAAAGCCAGGGTTTGGCGCGTTTCCTCCAAGGCCATAGGTAACCCTCAAGTTGAGGTTGTTGATGCGATCAGACTTGAAGAATGACTCCTTGGAAATGTTCCAAGCTGAACCCAGACTCCATATAGGCTTGTACTGCAGACTCTTATCCGTTCCAAAAAGATTTGATTGGTCAAAACGAACACTTCCGTTGAAAGTATACTTCCGGTTATAGGTATAGGCGGCATTGGCATAACCAGACAAGAATCTTCTTTCCGTTTCTCCGTAGGTTACCGGCCTGGAAGTCAAAAGATTATTCGTCGTTCTGGATGGAAGAAAATTTACCGGCCCAACCACTCCCCTTACTGCAAGAGAATCTTCGTTGTACAACGCATAAGTTTGTGTCTGAAAATCATAACCACGCCTGTAATTCTGTACCAGTTTGTTCAACGTGCTTCTGATCTCAGTACCAGCAATGGCTGTGATCTGGTGCTTCGATGCAAAGATCCTGTCAAAATTAAATTGGTTCCTTACCGTCCAGGATAATGCACTGTTGTTTTGTGTCATGAAATGACCACCGGAAGTGGGTAGATAGTAAGTAGGTGCCCCTCCGGTTGTAGCTGCTGCCTTGGTGAAGTAAACAAGCTCATCCCTGACCTTGTAGGAATTTCTGTTATAGTATTCGTATGCTTCAACAGAGCCTCTCTGGTATTGGGCTCTTCCTTCGTAAGTCAGTCCTTTTAATAGTTTTATCGTCAGTCCTGCATTGATCCGGGCAGAAAAATTGATTCGATCATTCAATGTGTTTGCTGTCTCTTGCAAAGGAACATAATCAAGGTTCACCAGGCTCTGTGCCTCTGAAAGGGCCCTGAATTCTTGTTGCCGTTTCAGGTAAGCCTGCGAAAGTGGATTACCGCTGGCATCCGCAAACATTGCATATGGCAGATAGTTGCTGTTACCGGCCGGCAAATCAGACAAAAGAAAACTTTTTGTCTTTTCGTAAGCGATGTTGGTGATCACATCAAACTTGATGGATGGTGTAAATACGAAGTTCTGCCTCAGGTTCATTTGATACCTGCTCAAATCAGTCTTTGAATCATTTTTGTCCAGGGTATACGCCATAGAGCCATAATAAGAATGAAACTTGCTTCCCCCATCAAAATTCAAACTATTGTTCACCAACATCGAAGGTTGTGTTAGGTATTGGTTGATCTGGTCGCGGTTGTTGAATTGTGCCAGGGAATCAAATCTTGCGTTGGCAACTGTAGAACTGATCAGTCCTCTTGAAAGATCATATTGAATTCTTTCATGTGGAGGAATGATTGGAATGGCGCCAACAGTATTCGTGACTGCAGCCCAGGCATAGTCGGTGGCAGAAAAGATTTCGCGGCTGGTCTTCAGAAAATCGGGGGTGGACATCATGTTGAAGTATCCAAGATCCGGCCTTCCCCTGAATGTAGTGAAGCTGTTGAACTGAACCTTTGTTTTTTGTGGCTGGTTGCTTGTCTTGCCTTTTTTTGTTTCGATGACAATGACACCATTTGCAGCAGCTGCGCCCCAAATGGAAGCTGCCGTCGCATCCCGGAGTACCGTGATTGTTTCTACATCCTGGGGATTAACCAGGGTTGCAACTGATGCATAATCACTGATGGGCACCCCATCCACGACAACCAACGGCGATCTTGCTGCTTGCACAGTCGTTAAACCCCTGATCAGGAATTTATCATTGCTGGCTCCATAGTTCACAGAAAGGCCTGGCACCAATCCCTCCAAACGGTCTATCACATTCATGCTGATGGACTTGTTCTTGATATCATCGTTTGAGACAGTGGTGAAAGACCCTGTGCTCCTTTCCTTTTGCAAGGCCTGGTAACCGGTGTACACCACTGCAATTGATTTGAGGTTTTCGGATTGAGCAGCCAACTTGATGGCAACCTGGGAGGAAGATCCAACCTTGAAATTCACGCTGGCATACCCAACATATGAGATGACCAGCGTTTGGCCTGGAGCTGCATCGATGCTGAAGCTTCCGTCTTTACCAGACAAAGCTATTTTATTTGATTCCTTGACAGTGATGGTTGCACCTTCCAATGGTGCACCAAGGCTGTCGGTAATCCTTCCCTTGATGATGTTGGCAACTGGTTGCTGGACCGTTTTCTCTACTGCTTGGACAGCACGTTCTTTTACCACAATTGTTTTTTCCACAACCGAAAAAGTGATGGGCAGGTTTTTGAAACAGTTTTCCAACGCCTCCTCCAATTTAACATTGGAGACATCGATGTTTACTTTTCCTGCCTTGTTCAGGAGTTCGTCTTTGAAGAAAAATTGAAAACCTGTCTGGCGGTTGATCTCTGTAAAAACCTTTTGCAGTTTCGCATTTTTAAGATTGAGTGATACATTTTGAGCGTATCCGTGTGCAGAAACCTGCAAAAAAGCCGCCAGCAGCAGAATCGCAGTAAACTTCATTTTGAGGAGGTTTTCAGGTAGGTTGCAGCTGAAACGCCTGCGTACTCCTGACATCAATTCATCCATGATCATAGTTGTTTTGGTTAATGATTCTTATTTGTCTATCATTTTGATAGACAATACTTTTATTGTCAATAGGTAACCTTTTTTTAAGACAAATCCTCACTTTACAATAATTTTTCTTCCTTCAATCTTGAAGGCCACTCCTCCCTCTTCCAAAATTTTCAGCACCTGAGATAAATTGCTTTTTGCACTTACCACACCTGAAAATGTTTCCTTGCTCAATTCACCGGCATAAACCACTTCTACATCATACCAGCGACTGATTTGACGCATGATGGATTGTATATCAAGACTTTTAAATACAAACAGGTCATTTTTCCATCCAACAACTTCATCCATCTCAACACCATCAGCAACGGTAATGGATGACTGCCCTTTCATGATCCTTGCCTGCTGACCGGCAACAAGATCCCTCTTCAATCCCTTGGCAGAAAGCCCGATTTTCCCTTCAATCAACGTCGCTCTGACCATTTGCTCATCTTGATAGGCATTGATATTAAAGGAAGTTCCATATACGTCTACTTCAGCACCTTCCTCAAGCTTAACCTTGAAGGGTTTTTTTGCATTTTTGCTTACTTCAAAGAACGCTTCGCCCTTCAATTCAACATTCCGATCTGTTCCATTGAACACATTTGGAAAACGCAAAGAGGATGAAGCGTTCAGCCAAACCACCGTCCCATCAGACAAAACCAACTGGTATTTTCCTCCTTTGGGTGTTTGAATGGTATTGTAAACCAGCTCATTTGATTCACCTTTCGGTTGATACTGAACCACCCCGTCCAGTTTAACCACAGTGACATTTCCCTGGCTGGCAATACCACCATCAGCAACACTTGAAAGAGGGATCACTGTTCCATCGGAAAGTGTAAGCGTTGCCCTGTTATCTCCCGGTAAAATTTCATGGGTACTTGCCTGAGGAGTCGGAGGGATAAAAAACAAGGTTTTTAGCAAATAGAATCCAGTGATGACTGCAGCGGCGGCGGCCCATAACCAAGGGCCAAGCCTGCGCTTTGCAGCAGCGGCTTCATAGGAAACCAATAAACCAGTGTCATCATTTGCCGCAGCAAGTCGACTCCAGGCCTTGTCTGTGTCAATGTCAAAGAAAAAAGGCAATTCAGCCTGGTGAAATGCTTTGCTGACAAGCTCATCAAAAAGGGCTTTGTTGGCTTCGCTTGCTGAAAGCCATTTCTCGAGCAGGATCTTCTCCGCATCAGTCAATTCATCTCTCAAATGGCCGACAACCAAACCAGCCACCTGGATTGATTCTTCCATCTCGAAGCCCTCAGGTTGTTTTTGTCCGTTCATTTGACAAGTTTTGGTGTTGCGGTAACCCTTGTTTGAAGTGTA
Organism: Chitinophagaceae bacterium; assembly: GCA_947442625.1. Taxonomy (GTDB): domain Bacteria; phylum Bacteroidota; class Bacteroidia; order Chitinophagales; family Chitinophagaceae; genus Pollutibacter. The sequence goes on along the minus strand of CANEWJ010000025.1, from coordinate 15,154 downwards.
TTCTTATCAATCCCCCAGGTAGGCTTATCCTCCTTCATCTTCTGCAAATTTCCTTCCAAACGCCCCATGACTTTGTCACTTGATATGTTAAGCTTGGCCATTTGTTCGGTGTAAGCGTTTATCACTGCTTGTTGTTCGTTAAGGGCTTCTTTGGACTTGCCAAGTTTTTGAAGAAGGCCTGCCTTGACTTCACCAATGGTAAAATTATCGCTGAACCCACTGGCATATAGCATCCAGTCATAGGCCTTGGCCAGCTGCTTTTTGTCATCAATGACATTGAGGACCGATCTGGCAATATCCCTCACCCTGTATGCATATGAAGTGGCAATGGACGACCCTTTGAACCGCCTGTTCTGTTCAAGGCTTTCATTGCTTGAAAACTTGAGTTTTCCTGCCGCAAGGTCTTTTTCAAACTGATTCAATGCCATTGAGTCTGCAGTCCTTATTTTCTTTGTATCATAGCCCATCACTGAAGTGGCATATTGGTTTACTTCCTTTGTTAATGCAGCTGCATCAGACGTCTGTGTAAAATATTTCATCCTCGTCTCGCCGACCCTAAACTCCATTGGATACTCGTCTGCCGGGAGTTTAAGCAGTGCTGATGTAATCGCACCCAGCAATTTCTCGTCTGCATTGGATGCTGCCCTGTCAATATCTGCCTTGGCTATATAAACAAGAAAGGCATCAAACTTCGTTCTGAAAATCGCAGACAGGAACGGCTTGATTTCATCCTTGTTGTTAAGGAGAAACTGATAAAAAGGTCCATCAACATTGAAGTTCTGGAATTCAGCCATCGTCTTCATGAGCGGTGACTGGAGAATTTCTTCTTTGGAGGAAACACTAAAATACCTGTCGATAACATCTCCACAATTCAGCCTCAGCTTTTTCCTTTTTTGCAAATAATCCCAAAGGAACTGCTTGTTATTGAGGTTCTGCTCATACTCATCTTCCCATACAGCAAAAGGTTTGGGATCAGAAAACTCACCGATGGCGATGGCAGCCTCTGAGAGGAATTTCTCGACTGGCATGGAGCCTACACTCCTGTAGACCAAAGTGCCGTCGCCGTTGACAAAAAGGTATGTAGGATAGGCTTTGACGGCATATTTTTTTGCCACATCAATTCCTTCCCCTTTTTCAGCATCAATTTTGAAGTTGATGAAACTGGCATTGAACTTGTCTCCAACTACTTTTTGGGGAAACACATCCCTCACCATTATTTTACAAGGTCCGCACCAAGAAGTGTATACATCAATGAAAACAAGTTTGTTCTCGGCCTTTGCTTTTGACAATACCGCTGTCCATGCAGCTTGTTCAAAGCGAATTCCTTCCTGCGCGATAAGATCCTGGAGGGAGATCGCCAAAACCAACAGAAAGCTATATTTCAACAGACGTTTGCGCATGCGAAGGGATTACATGTTAAAACACGCAAGACCATGTTTAGGGTGAAACCGATAGAAAAAATATTTTCAGTTCCCTGCGAGCCCCTGGGATTAGGCACCCAGCACAGTGAGGAGGAGGAAAAAAGCGTCTGGAGCAAGCCTTAGGCGCAAAAGCTGTAAACCACGCTGCTTCTGGGTCTTTACCGTGTTGACAGAAACCTGCAAGCGGTTGGCTATTTCCTCATTTTTGAGGCCATCAAAATAGGTGAGGTTGATGACAGTCCGACATCCCGCAGGCAGGGATTGTATGGCCTGGTGAATTTCCCCATACACTTCTGCACGGATCAGGTTTTCTACAAAAGGAGCCTCATCCTCTGATGAAAAAGATACCGACGCTTCATGTTTGGCTTCAACGGCCCTGTGTCGAAGTATATTCAGGCAGGCATTCTTGACAGAAAGATACAGGAATGACCCAAGGGCAGTCTCGGAATTGAATTGCGGAAAACGATCCTGAAAACGAAGAAAAACGTCTTGAACGACATCTTCTGCTGAGGCCTTGTCATCAATGATCTTAAAGGCGTAATAACATAACTTGGGATAATACCGGCGAAAAACAGCCTCCATTCCCCAACACGGTGAATGTGCATCATCCCCACCCATATCTGACATTGCCTGCATAGGCTTAAAGTTAACAAAAATTGCGGATGGCTTGCATTGTAATGAGCATTTGCCTTACTGCACTATACCCTCTCCAGCAAAACCGGATAGGTATTGCCTGCATTCCATTGCGCAACCAAAAGATTCTTGTCTGGATCAACACAGACATCATGACAATGCTTGAAAATGGGCTTGTCCTGCACCATGGGAAGCAGCTCTCCCTGCTTGTAGGTTGGCTTTGTGCCGCCGGGATTGGACACCACTTTGTTGTTTCCGTCTAGGATGGTCACGAAACCTGCGTTGTAGGTGAGCATATGGTTTTTCAATGCTGAGAAACACACGCCGGAATACATCATCTCCCCATCAAATACCGCCCTGCTCACATAGGCCCCTGGCACCTGGATGCTGGACCGGTACTCGCCGTTGAGGCTGAACACCTTGAAACAGGTTTTAACCCTGTCGGTGCACATCAGGACAGGGTCGTTGGGGTTGCGGGTGTCCAGGGTAACGCCATGGGCCTGCTTGAAATATTTTTCGCCAAAACTATCGCCTCCGAATTTTCGGATGAATTCGCCTTTGGCACTGTATTGCAAAATGAACTGGGAACCATATCCATCCGCAACATAAATATCTCCATTCGGACCAATACATGTTTCGGTAGGCTTGAATTTGTCGCAGTCTCCGTATGCTCCTATGAATTTTGGATGTTTCAAGGTCAGCAATATCCTGCCATCCAGGGTTGTCTTGTAGACCTCTCCAAGCTCGTGATCTGTGATATAAAGAAACTCGTCCCCACCCTCATCGTGAATGGTCAGGCCATGGCCACCCGGAAACTGATGGCCCCAGCTGTCCAACAATTTGCCGGAACGGTCGTAGATGATGATGTTGTTTTTGATCTCGTTGGTAAGCAAAAAAATCCTTTTTTTCCTGTCCATCACCATCTCATGGCAATCCTTAACGGGATGGCTTGTCCCGAGGTTACCCCAGTTATTCTTCACGCGGTATGTAAAGTCACCGTGTCCAATGACCGGGCCTGTATTCTTGGTACGGTGGAGAATGTTGAAGGGCTTTGCAAAGGCCATGCCTGCGATCAATACGGATGATTGTTTGACGAAATCGAGCCTTTTCATGTTGATTGCTGTTTTAATGAAGGATGCAGAACAATCTGCAAAGCTTTCCGTTTTACAAGGTATACATTTAGGAAACATAAAATGACCAAACAAACCAAATGGTTTAATTTCGAATGTTCAACTGAAACATTGAGCCTTCCCTATTCACATCAAATTTACTGCCAAACCAATGCGCTGCCCCTTTCCTGGGATTTGCTGGCGAATGACAATATTTTCCTCTCCAAAAAATACCTGGAGGCTTTGGAAAAGGCAGCACCATTCAACATGACCTGTCATTTTATCGGGGTTTTCAGGGGAAATGAGTTGGTTGCCATTGCATTGTCGCAATTCCTGGACCTGAATGCAATCGATTGTTATGGAAACAAAAATCAGGTCAAGCATCTATACCTTAAAAACTACCTGTTTAAAAAATATTCCTCCAGGATCCTGGTGATGGGCAACAACATGCTGAGCGGACAAAATGCCTATGCCGTTTCAGCAACCGCCATGCTGCCCCAAGTGCTAGAAGCCCTTGGCCTTGCAGCAGATGAACTGAAAACGATTTTCAACAAAAAAGGAATTGACATCCACCTTACCACCTTCAAAGATTTTCAGGCCACGGAAATGGATGATTTCAAGATCCCTGCTTTCAAGGATGACCTGCGGTTTTCTGTACAACCCAACATGGTGCTTGCCCTCAGCGATGCGTGGAAATCTGAACAGGATTATGTCAACGCCATGTCCAAAAAATACAGGGCACAGTTCAAACGCAGCCGGACCAAGGCAATGGGCATTGAAAAAAGAGAACTTGGTCTGGTTGAAATCAAGGAACAAGAAGACAAGTTGCAGGAGCTCTATCTTCATGTGGCCAGCAATGCCCCCTTCAATACTTTTTACCTGCCCAAACAGCACTTCAGTGTACTGAAAGAGAAGCTTCTTTCCGATTTCATGCTGGTTGGTTATTTTTTGGATAGGCAGCTCATTGGATTCATGACCATGATCCGCAATGGAGAAGTGCTGGACACGTATTTTCTTGGGTATGACGACAGCATCCAAAAAGAAAAAATGTTGTACCTGAACATGCTCTACGACATGACCAGCCATGCCATCCACAATGGTTTCAGTAAAATTATTTTTGGCAGAACTGCCCTTGAAATCAAAAGTTCAATTGGGGCCAAGCCTGAGGAAATGATTGGACTGATGAAACACAGCAGCAAACTCATCAACCGTTTCCTGCCCTTCTTTTTCAACTACCTTGAGCCGAAAACTGTTTGGCAGGAACGGAATCCGTTTCAAGCTTCTTCGCAATAAACGACAAGACTTCAAATGCGGTCTCGGCCATCCTGTTTCCCTTGTTGTCCAGCAGGGGATTGATTTCTGTAAATTCAATGCAACAGACCTTTCCACTGTCCATCAATAAATCAATGACGTTGATGATCTCCATTGGATAAAACCCTGTGGGAACGGGTGTTCCCGTTCCGTAAGAAATACTGTCGCAGTCCATGGAGTCTACATCAAATGAAATATAGATGATGTCACAATCCTCCAATTGTTTCAGGCAGGTTTCCACACAAGTTGAAATCTTTTTCTCCCGCATCTCATCAACCCTGTAATGCAATATCCCCGCTTGACGGATCAACTCCTCCTCAGCCCGTTCAAAATCACGCAAACCAAAATACACCAGGTGCTCGGGCCGAAGCTTGGGGCCATCTATCCCAATATTCTTTATTTTTCTCCAAAAATATTCCGTTGTCGCTTCAATGGGATTGAGTTGGTGTGTCAGGTTGTCCATGCCTAGCACAGCAGCCAAGGGCATGCCGTGGATATTACCAGAAGGTGAGGTATAGGGCGAATGGATATCCGCATGTGCATCCAGCCAGATGACGCCAACGGTATCATGCGGATTGGCCGCTTTTATACCGCTGATGGTGCCCAGGGCAGAGGAATGATCCCCTGACAATACGATTGGAAAATGATTTGTTTTGATGGAAGTATGAACAGCTGCAGCCACCCTTTCACATTGTTCATATACATGTTCAATGCGCTTGGCGGAAGGATTGGTGTTTTTGTTGTAAATGCTTTCGTTGTGCGTCTCCACATCAACATGTTCATGGCGATGAAAAAAATCATCCCCCTTGTTGATCGCTGCAATTTCCATGGCATCTACCCCCATGTCAGAACCCCTGGTGCCTGCGCCGATATCAGACCTGTTCTTGATGAGTTGAATGTTCATGCCACTAAATTAACCGGGATTATTGAAAACAACCTGTTTATTGGATGATGTTGCTGTTAATTTTGATTAAAATTACGATGCCACATAAATATATCGACCTTGGTGATTTATCCATAATTTCATGGTCAATAGCACAAAAGAATTGAAGCAATTTTTCATGAGATGCCTGAGTACAATATTATTGTTGATCTGGGGAATATCCCTTTCAGCACAAAGCAACCGCATCAGTATGGTTTTTTTTCCTGAAGGAGGAAAACTCATCACCGGCGAATCCTGTGTGATTGGATTCAAGGCCATGACAGCAAAGGGAGAACCTCTTGCCGTTCGGTTCAAGATTGTGGATGACAAAAAAAATATCTACGGAGAAGCCATTGCATTTCATGAAGGAAGAGGATCTTTTGAAATCTTACCAGAGGAGGGATACCACTACTTTTTAACCTGTACGGTAGACAGCGTTGAGCAATCTTTTCCTTTGCCCACCCATTTCGCCAAAGGATTGGCACTGAAACTGAACCCGCAACCACAAGGATTTCAATTTGAAATGGCCAACCATGCTGAAACCATGGAAGAACAACCTGTGGCCATCATTGGAGAAATGAACGGACGAACCGTGTTCAGGATTGAAGTGCCAACGGGCAAGCAATATTTTCGAGGGCTCATCTCAACAGCATCTGCATCGATCCTTTCTGGCATCATGAAAGTGACTGTGTTGAGCAAGGAAAATAAAGCGATTTCAGAGAGGCTTGTATTTGTTCATCGCCCGATTGAAAAACTTCAGGTAACAAAAATAGATGCCCTGCTTATCGAAGCCAACTGGTATGTACAAACAACGGAAGATTCTGCCAAACAGGCACTGGACCTTCAGATGCTGACCCGTGATTTCAAGCCCGGGCTGATTCAACTGCTCAGCGGCAATGCCCCGATGGTCATGGATTCCATCAAAAGCATGAATGAGGTGGTGGTGCGCAGCAAAAAAAGATCTGCCACTGAGGAGCTGAATGATTTCTATTCAAAAGGATTTTTTTCATCGGGCGAAACAAAGATCATTGACCTCGTCAATGGGCCAGACAAGATTGTGCATGAGAACATCATTGAATTCCTGAAGTTCAAAGTGCCGGGGCTTTCTGTCGTTGACCCCAATTATGAAAATTCACCAATGCCAAGCTTGGACCCATTTGATGATCCTTCAGCATACCGCATTTATTTCCGACAGCAGGCCACTATCAGCAGTTTGGGCAATGCCCCCATGGCCATTTATTTGGATGAGGTTCAGATCAGCCCATCAGTTTTATCAACGGTTCCTGCCAACGACATTGTCCTGATCAAAGTATTCAGCAATTTTGCTATGGCACCCGGAGGTGGAGCAGGCGGGGCTTTGGCGATGTATACCAAAAAACCGAACCCCAAAAAAGGTTCATCGTTTTGAGCGCTTACCCCCGTTGAATTTTCGAAGGTGGTAGGTGAAACTCAGGAGAAAATACCTGTTCAAAACTTCCTGGCGTACATCTTCAATATAGTTGAGCTCAACGTTCCTGTTGATGCTCTTGTTGGCATTCAACAAATCAAACATGGTGAGCCTCAACTCTGCTTTCTTTGCCTGCCCAAAGAGTTTAGCAACACCTGCATTCCACAGTGGAATAGATTGGTTGATGGCTGAAGCATTTCCCCTAAACATGACATAATCAAAGTCGTTGGTGAACAGCCAACCTTTTTTGGTATTGATGGTTGGTTCTGCAGAAATCCGGTGGTTGTAAAAATTGGCATTCGTTCTGCCAGCGATGGTGTACTTGATAAGGTTAACAGTTGAATTGCCCGAAAGCCCAAGATCAAGCCAGTCTTTCAGGTTCAAATTAAAGTTCAAGCGACCGCCATAGGTATTGCGGAAAGTATATCCCTTTACAGCGTTGAAGAGGCTCACCTCCTTGCTGTTGTTGATCCAGGACATGATGTTGATGGAAGATTTGGGGTTCTTCATCGAGATGCTATAATGGATGTTGATCCCTGAAGCATAGGCGCCATTAAGGTTCAATGGCTTGATGTATTGGGCGCCATTGGGCAATGAGTAACCATCCACCAGCAGATTGACACCAGTCGTGTTCAGGGTAATGGCATTGGAGATTTTCCTTGCTGTGGTAGAGGCATTCATGGTGACGGAAAGATTGTTGGTCTTTCGCTTGTTCAAAAAATTATAGGTGGCTTCAAGACTGTTGGTAAATTCCTGCTTCAACAAAGGATTGCCTGCGCGCACATACATGATGCTGCTATTGTTGACTACGTCCTGCAGCTGTGTTACATAGGGCTGTTGTGTGAACCCGCGGTAATTCAGCCGCAAACTCTGTGAACGCCCTTTTCTATATTGAAGAAAAAAACTGGGAAACAGGTCTACAAAAGAATTCTTAAGATCAGATTTGGTGGTCATGTTGTTGCTGGTCAGTGTCGCTTTTTGCACAGCCAATCCGGCAACATAATTCCAGAGCGGGTTGACCTGCCTGCGGTAACTGACTCCACTCCTGTGGGCCTTGTTGTCGTTTTCAAATGCATTGGTGAGGCCAGGGACCATTATCGAATATACCTTGGTCAACTTATCCAATTTATTGGCCTCTTGATCTGATCTTCCTGCATTGTAGTTATACCTATAGGTAAACTCGAGTTGGGATTTGATGTTCAAAGGCTCGGTATAAGAAAGGCTGGCACCGTATTTCAACCCATCCGTATATGTTTCAGTCACCTGATCCAGTGTATCAATACCCCTGATGTAACGGTTGTTGTAAGACAAGTTCCTGGATTCGCGTTCGCTCTCATTTGCACCATGGCTAAGATAGAGGCTCATGGTTCTTCCGCGTTTTGTGAATTTATGGCGATAGAGGACGCTGCTGTACACATTGTACCCCTGGCTGAAATATTTGTTTACCGTACTGAGGGCATTGATGGGCAAAATTTTTCCTTTGGTAGTAGTGGAATTGGAACTGCTTGATACATCAGACAATTGGCTGTTGTAATTTGACTTGATCAATATTGTATTTGAACTATCAAACATGTGATCAATCTCTATGTTGGCCCGGTGATTTTTATTCGTACTCCCAGAAAATATTTTACTGGAATTGAAAAGGGATGAATCATTGACCACATAGGTTTCACGCAAACGGTCTCTGTTGGTATTCGAAAAAATATCGCTGTAAAAATAACTCCCACTTACTTTTGTGGTCTTTCCCCATTGGTCATCATAATTCAATCCACCACCCTTGGTTATGGAGATCCCATTGGCGTTGCCATTGAATACATTGGTGCTTCCGTTTGGCGAAGCGCTATTACCCCCTCCGGCTTGTCCACCCGTTCCCAGAAAATCCTGCACTGAGAAATTTTGGTTGTTGACATTGTTCATCTGCCCAATGAAAGAAAACTTCTGGTCTCCATTGATCCTGTTGGCACTCACTGCGTGGGCATATCTGCCTTCATTTCCAAGAGCTGCACTGCCCTTTCCAAAAAGTCCTTTTTTCCTGTCTTTTTTGGTGATGATGTTGATGGTACGGATCCTGTTGCCATCATCAAACCCACTGAATGCGCTCTGATCGCTTACCGCATCAATCACCTGAATTTTTTCGATGATATCAGCAGGAAGGTTCCTGGTAGCCATCTTGGGGTCATTGCCGTAAAAGGGTTTACCATCCACCAAAATCCTGGCCACGGGCTCTCCCTGCGTTTTGATGGATCCATCACGATCCACTTCTATGCCAGGCATTTTCTTCAACAGGTCTTCAGTGGAGGCATTCGGAATGGTCTTGAATTGACTGGCATTAAATTCTGTGGTGTCTCCATTGATGGCCATGGCAGCAGCCCTGATGATGATGCCATCGAGCACAGTAGAAAACTTTACCATTGGGATGATACCCATATTTTTTTCGGGAGATTGAGCGCTTAATACAAAGGGCTGTTCAACCTGCTGGTAGCCTGAATAGGTAATGCGCAGAAGATAATCCCCAAAGGGAAGATTTCCAATCAAAAAATCGCCATTGGCATTGGACATGCCATACCTCAAGAGGGCAGAGTCCTTGGCCTTCAATACTGAAACAGAAGCGCCCTTCAGGGCAAGGGTGGAATCCTTCAAGGTACCCTTCACCAGGCCCGTCTGGTTCGACTGGGCCAACAGCACTGCAGGTGTTGCACAAACCACAATAAACAATAACCTAAAAATGAACCTCATCAGAAGCATAAAAATATTCACTTTCAGTTAAAATACTTGATTTTATTTGGTAATGGGTGCCCCTGTTTTGAAAAAACAAAATGGCAGTGGCGTTTCACTGCATAATTGCATAAATTAGGGGAATCAACAACATCATTGAATATGAAATCATTTTTGCTTGCTGCCTCCTTTTCCTTTGTTGCTGTTCTTTCCATTGCACAAAATTGGAAGCCCGCTGGAGATAAAATAAAATCAGCCTGGGCGGAAAAGATTGACCCCAACAATCCGCTGCCAGCATATCCCCGCCCTCAACTGGTGCGCGACCAATGGCAGAACCTGAATGGATCCTGGGACTATGCCATTCTTCCCAAAGGAAGCAACGAACCCAGTGCATTCGAGGGAAAGATCTTGGTTCCCTATGCCATTGAATCCAGCCTCTCTGGGGTACAAAAAATGGTGGGCGACAAAAACGAACTCTGGTATCACCGTTCATTCAACGTGCCGGCAACCTGGAAAAACAAGGCTGTGATCCTGCATTTTGGCGCAGTAGACTGGAAGGCCGATATCTGGATCAATGACATCAAAGTGGGTGCACACCAGGGCGGCTATGCCCCATTCAGCCTGGACATTACCCCCTTCCTTGCAAAAGACAAGCAACAGAAACTGGTTGTCAAAGTCTGGGACCCTACCGATCAGGGTTTTCAGCCAAGGGGCAAGCAGGTGAACCTTCCCAAAGGAATCTGGTATACTCCTGTTACCGGTATCTGGCAAACGGTTTGGCTTGAGCCTGTTGAAGCATCGCATGTGGCCGGGCTGAAAACAGTGCCCAATATCGATGGAGGTAATGTTGCAGTAATGGCCTCTACGGTTGGCACATCTGCCAATGACATCATTGAAGTGAAGGTGATGGACAATGGCAAATTGATTGGCATGGGCAAAGCCGTGGTGGGGCAGGAAGTAACCGTTGCTGTTCCCAATGCAAAATTGTGGAGCCCGGAGTCACCATTCCTTTATGATATGGAAGTGTCCATACTGCACAATGGCGTCGCAACGGACAAGCTGAAAAGCTATTTCGGCATGCGCAAGATTTCGACCCAAAAAGATGCCAATGGCATTTATCGCATGCAGCTGAACAACAAGGATTATTTTCAGTTAGGCCCTCTTGACCAGGGATGGTGGCCTGACGGACTCTATACTGCAGCTACTGATGAAGCCCTTTTGTATGATATCAAAAAAACCAAAGATCTTGGATTTAACATGATCCGCAAGCATGTGAAAGTGGAACCGGCCAGGTGGTATTATCATTGCGATCGTGAAGGGATCTTGGTTTGGCAAGACATGCCCAGCGGGGATGCCAACCCCAAATGGCAGACACGCAATTACTTCAATGCCCAGGAATTGCAACGCAGCCAGAAATCAGAGCAAAATTTCATCCAGGAGTGGAAAGAAATCATGGACCTGACCTATTCCAACCCATCCGTCGTGGTGCTGGTGCCTTTCAATGAGGCATGGGGACAATTCAAAACCCCGGAGATCGTGGAGATGACGAAGAACTATAACCCTTCAAGGCTTGTTAACCCAGCCAGTGGCGGCAACCACTATGACGCAGGTGATATGATTGATATCCACAATTATCCTGAACCAGTAATGGGCTTGTTTGACTCCAAGCGTGTGAATGTATTGGGTGAATATGGCGGCATTGGCCTGGTGAAAGACAACCATGTATGGGAAAACAACCGCAACTGGGGCTATGTTCAATACAAGACCAGCGAAGAAGCCACCAAGGCCTATGTTTCCTTTGCTGAAAAACTCAAAAAACTCATCCCGTTTGGATATGCCGCTGCCGTTTACACCCAAACCACTGATGTCGAAAGTGAAATCAATGGCCTGATGACCTATGACAGAAAAATTATCAAGCTGGACGAAGCAGCAGTCAGAAAAATAAACCTTGAAGTGATTGCCACATTGAACCAATAGGCAGCATCATTTCCTGAGCACCTGTCCGGCAGCCAGCAAGGCTTTTTCCAGTTCAACATAAGACAATTGTTGAACTGGAATTTTTTTGTCTATTGCCATCGCTGCCGCCATGGCTGCTGATTGCCCCAGTATCATGAACACGGGTTCCATCCGGATGGAGCCATAGGCAATGTGTGAACTGGATACGCAAACGGAAACCAGGAGGTTGGAACATTCTTTTTCCTTGGGTAAAATCGCACCATAGTCAATGGAATAGGGTCTATCAGGCCTCACGCCGATATCACCTTCATTCTGGACATATCCTTCAGCCGTTACATAGCGTTGTGTGTTGTGCGAATCCAGGGAATAAGATCCCATGCCAATGGGGCGTGCAATGGCAGTCTTGCCCAATGCATCTTTTTCCGTCATCACAAAATCACCCAGCATCCTCCTGGCCTCCCTGACATAGAGCTGATAAGGCCACCCAGCATTTTCAATGAATTCATCTTTGGCCAAACCATAGGTATTGAACTGTTGCTGGATCTCTTTTGGTACAGCAGGATCATTGGCCATGAAATAGAGATAGCCTTTTTGGTATCGCTCATGTTCCAGGATGATTTCTTTCCTGCGCACATAGGATGCATCAGGATAATCATGGTTGCCACCAATAAAATCACTGCTGAAAGGTCCATGGTTGTTGGTATCTGTTTTTTTGTTGGGAACTGCATCAAACTTGGGAAATACATCCCGCCATCCTGCAGCAAACAACCTTCCAAGAATTTCATACCGTTTGGGATCATATCCATCTGGTTTGGGAAATGGAATGCTGTTTTCGGGATTGGCGCTCATGCACAAGCGGTAGCAATAGGCTTGAATTTTACTGTCGCCATCTCCCTTGTTTCCAGAAGGCGCAGCGCTGACTTCTGGGAGCAAGCCACTTGAAGGATTTCCCGGAATGTTGTAGGGATCAATCTTTTGCTTGAAATGGTGCGCATGATGGAAGACTTCCGTCTGCACACCATTCCATTGTTCTCCATATTGCTGGGTGGATTCCCTGCCCACGCTATAGCCCACTCCTGCAGCGGCCATCAAATCCCCCTCATATGTAGCATCGATAAATGCCTTACCCACAAACACAGCTCCATCAAGGGTTTTGAAGGAAATGATCTTGTTGTTTTTCATGGTTACGCCACCCGGAGCTCGATCAAGCCACCTGTCCCTGTAAACCATGATGTTGTTCTCCCTGATCATTTTTTCAAATGCTGCTTCAGCAACATGGGGTTCAAACAACCACATGGTCTTGAAACTGGTATCGTTGGCAACAGTTCCCTGACCCTTGTTCCCAAAGGCCGATCTTTGCTGCCATTTCCATGCGCTATCAGTTTGGTAGTGGTTGTACAAACGATGGTAAAAATTCCTGGCCAATCCGCCAATCACCGTCTTGTCACCAGTATCGGTATAGCCCAATCCGTTGGAAGAAAGCCCACCCAGGTGGACATCAGGAGAAACCACCACCACTGATTTTCCCATTTTTGCAGCCTGCACTGCGGCCGTGATGGCAGATGATGTTCCACCATAAATGACGATGTCTGCTGTGATTTTTCTGTCCAAAGACAATACCTGCCCGTCTTTCAGCAACTGGGTTTTCAGTTGATCGTAACCGAGGTCCTGGACATCCATCTTGCGATCCAGGGCCATCACTGCTGCGGTTCCTGCCGTTTGTCCCAACACCATGTACACAGGTTCCATGCGGATGGAACTGTAGGCTACATGAGAGGCAGATAAACATACTGGCACCAGCAAATTTGAACACTCGTTTCTTTGGGGGATGATGGAGCGGTAACTGATCCCATAATAGGTTGACTTCTGTTTTCCATAGCCTCCTTCAATCCTCACCTTGCCTTCTGCATCCACAACGCGGGCAATAAAATGACAGTCCAGGGGATAGGTTGCAATGGCAACAGGATCAGCCACAGGCCTTGATCCGTTGCAGTTTTGTTCTGTCATGACATAGTCACTGATCATCCTTCTTGCTTCCCTCACATATACCTGATAAGGAAAATGATCGGTGTCAAGGTATTCATCCTTGGGCCATCCCCAGGTTTTCATTTCTGTTCTCATGGCCAGCGGCAAACGCTCATCATTGCCCAGGAACCAGAGCAGGCCCATGGAATAAGCCCTGTGCTGTGCAGCAATCTGCAGACGGGTGGCATGGCTGGCATTGGGCCATGCATAAGAGTTCCCTACAAAATTGCCCTGGTTGGTGTCTGTCTTTTTATTGGGCATGGGCGTGAAAGAGATGATGCTGCTCAGAGAAATGTCAGGATTGAGTGCAATCATTCTTGCCAAAAACTCATACCAAAGCGGATTGTAATTGCCTGGCTTGGCAACATCTATTTTGTTGGCAGGATCATTGGTGAGGGTGAGGCGGAAACAATAGGTCTGGGTCCTGTCATCCCCGGCTCCATTAGGGCCTGCAGGCTTCGCATCAATGAATGGAAGCAATCCACTGTTGGGATTTCCTGGAATCACATAGGGATCAATCGAGGTTTTGCCATTGCCTACCACAGTTCCCATCCGAATGCCGTTCATGGTTTCGCCATAAGTGGCATTGCTTTCACGGCCAACCTTAAATGAAACACCTGCCATGCACATGAGGTCACCCTCATAACTGGCATCAATGAACATTTTCGCGCCAACTTTTAAACCACTTTCCATTGTGATATGCTTCAACCGTCCCTCCTGTTTAAGGGGTGCAGATTTGAGGTTGATGCGCTCATTATAGATCACCACAACACCATGGTCACGCAACATCTGTTTGAAGATCTTTTCACCAATTCCAGACTCATACACCCATTGCATTTTGAGTGAATCATTTTTGCCGGTATAGGTTCTTTTTTTGGAACGCTCAAAAAATTCGGCCCGACCTTCAGATTTCCAGGCAGCCGAGTCCAGATAATGTGCATAGACCCTTTGGTAAAAGTCTTTGGTGAAACCACCTGCAATCCTGAAATTATTCAAATCAGTTGCTGTGAGCCCTGAGGTAGCCATTCCCCCTATATGACTGTTGGTGCTGATCAATACAACCGATTTCCCCATCTTCGCAACCTGCAGCGCTGCTGTGATGCCAGCCGGTGTTTCGCCATACACACATACATCAAAAGGTCTCTCTTTTGCAGTAGCTGAGGCAAAAATGAAGAGGGTCAACAAAGGAAAACAGAGGAATCGTTTCAGTGTGTTCTGGAAGCGGGAGATCATGATCAACTTTTAATGCACTCAATTTATTGCATTCTTCATTCTAATGGAGTGATGTAGAAGGTATATTTTATTGTAAAAACCAATCAAAAAATGCGCTGTACCTTTGCCCTATAAATCATTACCGTGTACCAACAAGCATTTGAAGCCATTGTCAACAGCAGAAGATCGAACCGCAGTTATGACCCCGCCGTAGAAGTGCCTGATGAGGTCATCAAAAAATCGCTGGAACTTGCCATTCTCTCACCCAACAGCAGCAACATGCAGTTGTGGGAATTCTATTGGATCAAATCGGAGGAACTGAGGGAAAAGTTCACCCCACTTTGTTTGGGACAGTCTGCTGCAAAAACTGCCAAGCACCTGATGGTATTCGTAACCAGGCAGG